>CAZVZR010000036.1:0-25349 GCA_964630825.1 uncultured Planctomycetales bacterium
ATTTTAACTCGATGGAAAGTTCTTTTTTATCCGCCTTACGGTGACACCACTAGCGGCCCTTTGTCCGAGGGGATTTGGCTTTTGCAGAACCATTTCGATTTTATCGGATTGTCAAATCAACCCGGCATTGTCGAAGGCGGGCCAAAGGTTTATTTATTTTCGATTTACCCGGCCTTTCAGGCGCTCTTGATGAAATTTTTGCCGACGGCACAATCCTATGTCGTCGTTAATCATTTGTTGTCATTTGCTCTCGCGGCGGCAGTTCTCGCCATTTTCCGTAAAATTCTTCTTAAAATTTATAACAGTGAATTTGCAATGTTATTGTCCGTTCTGCTTTTGTCTTTGCCTTTGTATCAGGCGCAGGCCGAAGCGATCAATATGGAGTTTCCGCTGGTATTCTTTTCCATGCTGGCAATTTTTTACCTTATCGAGAAAGATATTTGTATGGCCAGTGTAATGGCCAACTTAGCGGTCATGGCCAAAGGTATCGGTATTATCACCAGTGCCACAGTTTTCGTCGTCAGCATTTTTCTTTTCTTGTTTGATGAAAAACACCGCTTCAAGTTTAAAACTTTATTTTGGGGATTTTTTGCCCTGGTGTTTATGGCCTTTGAAACCTACGGATCTTTTTTTATTTTAAATAAAGGGGGCAATGTGCCGATGGTCGGTTGGTTGCGAGGGTGGGAAGAGCATCGCAAACTACCCGTATTATATTTATTCGGCGGTAGTTTTCTGATTTTTATTTTGCTTTATATTTGGGAATGGTCCAAGAAATCCGTCGGCTCATTTGCCGATTATTTGCGCAAACATTTTTTAGCGTTTGTGATGTTTGCCTGCGGCGCAGCGTGGTTTATGCTTTTTATCCATTCCTACGGCGCGCAGTACCGCTACCGGCTTTTATTGGCACCGTTTAGTTTGTTTTGTATTTTTTATGTCCTTGAATATTTTCTAAAGAACCGGGTAATCCTCAAATTAATCTTGCTGGCCGCGATAGTTGCTTCTCTCGTTGGCTCTTACGGTATTTTCATTAAGCCCAAAAACAGTGCTGCCACCAATCCCGCAGCGATGGAGCGCAGCCTCGAGTACCGTAACGATGTGAAAGTGTATGTCGACGTCACCAAATTTGTGGAAGAAAACTTTTCCGATTATCTCATCGGCGCGCCGTTTACCCTTTCCCAATCGTTGGCGTTTCCGGAATTGGGGTTTGTCAAAAAGAAACTTAACGTGATGCAGTACTCCTATCCGATCTTGTACGGTGGGATTAAAAATTTTAACGGGCTTCAAGAACTGAACCTTCTGAGGACGGTCTGGGTCGGCGTTGAGCATGACCTGGCGCCGGATATGCGCAAGGCGCTGGAATATTATCCTTTCGGCCCGGCGGATATGATTGTCAAAAGGTTTCAATACGGCAACCGTTACGCTGTCGTTTTTTTCGGCGGGACGTACGTTGAACGGCTGCTTTTACTTCACCGCATCATCTACGAAAAGCAGATGGAGCATAAAATTTTATCTGATGTCTTGTCGAAATAGATTGAGTAAATATCAGAAATGGTTCGTTTGAAAACAAGGGTAGGGATTCAAGAAAATACTGCTAAGGCCAACGGGGGAATTGATCTTCGATGTTGTAACAGAAATCCGGGTCTTCGGACATGGAAGAATAAATACCATACCCGCAGCGGATATGTTTTGCATTAATTCCGTAAAATATCTCTACGGCACCACCCTCAGAGTAAAAAGTTGAGCACCTTCCGCTTTTTTGCAACTCTCCCAAACCCATATCATCCTGTGAACCTACTAATGTTGCTTTAATTCCATAATACGCCCCGTATTGTCCTTTGTATTGTCCTTGGTTGAAACCAAGGACAGTGACTTCATAATTAAAATTCCTGGATGGATTTTTATTAGGGTCGGAAATACCCGGCAACGCGTCTATGTGCTTAAAACAGTCGCTGTTATAATTATAATGGTCGGCATCAGACGGTAACTCTTGAATGAGGCAGGCCTCAATAGCCTTGCGCATGGCGGAAATTTGGGTAAATGCTTCTACCGACTTGGCTATGTCAAGCATTTTAAGCATTCGCGGAACAGCTAAACTTGCCAGCACGCCAATAACTATTATGACGATAATAAGTTCGAGCAAAGTGAAAGCGGAAATGTTCTTTTTATTTCTCATGGCCAAAGTTAATGTAACAAAAAAAGAATGGGAAGCCAACATAATAATAGAAAAAGGTGAGAATTAGTGATGAACATTTGACAATGCCGTTGGGTTAATTTAGAGTGTAATAAAATCTAAATTTTCCGATACTTTACGATGACTAAGAAAAGCGCATTTACATTGTTGGAGCTGATTATAGTTATTATCATTGTCGGTGTGTTGGCTGCCTTGGCGATACCCAATTATTTAAAGACACTTAACGCAACCGCATTGGCTGAAGCCTTGGCTGAAATTTCTGTGCTGCACAAAGCCGTGGAGGGATGTTATAACAATTATGGTAGTTATGATCAGTGCGAGAAAATTACCGAGTTGCCGGTTGATGATCCGCGAACCAATCCTGCGGCCAACTTCCGTTATGGTATAGGCGGGTTTGTTAACAATTACTGGATTGTTGCTGCCCGAAGTGAAATACAAGCAGGAACAGGGGGGTGCGAGGTAGATGGATCCGGATCCGGGGATTACATTGCGATAATGTATCCTTCCGACTCAGGGTCAAAATGCGGTTACGGAAGTTTTTCATCTTTCGGAACGGCTAGTACGATGTGTAATTTAAGACAATTTCAATTTAAAAGTACTGTTGATGATGAATATAAATAATTTAAGTTTAATTCCGGCAAAGCAAAAATTTACTGATGGCTGATACCAATATTCTTTCACGGAGCAATAAGATTAAAAAGAAAGCCTTTACTCTATTGGAGTTGATTATAGTCATTATCGTTATCGGTGTCTTGGCCGCCCTGGCGATACCAAATTATTTAAAGACACTTAACGTAGTAGCCCTGGCTGAAGCCTTGTCTGAAATTTCCGTGCTGCAAAAAGTCGTTGAGGGATGTTATAACATTTATGGCAGTTATGATAAGTGTGCGAAAATTACCGAGTTACCTGTTGATGATCCGCAAACCAATCCGGCGGCTAATTTCCGTTATGGTATTGGCGCGAGTCCGGTAACATTCTGGATTGTGGCTGCCCGTAATGAAATACAACAAGGAAATTGTGGTGAACCTGAAAGTGGAGATTATATTGCGATAAGATATGCTTCAGACATGAAAAGGATAAAATGCGGTTACGGAAATTTTAAATCCTTTTCGTCAGTCGACACAGAGCACGAAGGGTTTTCAGTAGATAATATCGTGTGTACTAATTGGCAAGGTGTTTTTAAAAGTACCGTCGATGATGAATATAAATAATTTAAGTTTAATTCCGGCATAGCAAAAATTTACTGATGATTGAAATCCATATTCTCTCGCGGGGTAATAACATTAAAAAGAAAGCCTTTACTTTATTGGAGTTAATTATAGTTATTATCGTTATCGGTGTTTTGGCAGCCCTGGCGCTGCCAAATTATTTAAAGACGCTTAATGCAACCGCATTGGCTGAAGCTTTGGCTGAAATTTCTGTTCTGCGCAAAGCCGTTGAGGGATGTTATAACAATTATGGTAATTATTACCAGTGCAAGAAAATTACCGACTTGCCGGTCGATGATCCGCGAACCAATCCTGCGGCCAACTTCCGCTATGGTATAGGGATTCCTAATTCTAATCGAAATATAAATCAACAGCAATTCTGGATTGTGGCTGCCCGTGATGAAATAGTGCAAGGACCCCAAGGTTGTGGAATGGAAAATGTTTCCGGAGATTATATTGCGGTTATGTACTTTCCAGATAGAGAACCTATTAAGTGTGGTTATGGTAAATTTGAATCTTTTACATCGTCCTCAGGATTAGAGTCTTGGAATGGAGTAGGTCCGACCTGTACTGTGTTTCAATATACTTTTAAAACCACGGTAGATGAAGAATATGGTTTTTAAGACTTCAATATGATAATAAAACCTCGTGTTTGGGCCGTTATTGGATTCTTTGTAGTATTTCTACTGTTGGGTTTAAGTATTTACCACGATTATGGGATTTTTTGGGATGAGTTTATTCAGTACGTCATCGGTCATGTGAATTTACGTTTTATCACGGGCGTTGATGAGCGCTTATTGACCTTTGGCGACCATAATTATTTAGAAAAATATTTTGACCCGGCCTTTGAAATGTTTTTGGCTGGTATTGAAAAAATCCGCCATATTTCCCCGGATGATCTTCAGGCCATTTATTTTTCCCGCCACTTGTTTGTTTTCCTCACCTTCTATATGGGCACTATATTCTTTTACCATTTGTGTTATAAACAATTCCGCCATTGGCTGCCGGCTTTGTTGGGTGTCGTATTTTTAGTTTTAAGCCCGCGGATTTTTGCCGAGGCGTTTTATAATTCCAAAGACATTCCGTTTACCGCAATGTTTATCATGAGCATGTTCACGCTCGTGATTTATTTAGAGAAGAAAACTTTCCCGCGGGCAATCTTGCATGCTTTGACCACGGGCTTGGCCACGGATATTCGGGTCATGGGGGTTTTGATTGTATGTTTGACGGGATTTTTATTTTTGTTAGACATATGGGCGGATAAAGAAAATAGGCGGCTGGGCTTTAAAGTTTGGGGTACGATCGCATTTTATTTTCTCACCGCGGCGGGGTTTATTATTTTGTTTCGACCGATACTTTGGAACGGGCCGGTGCACCATTTTATCGCGATGTTTAAACAGATGAGCCAGTTTCCCTGGGCGGGGAAGGTTTTATATTTAGGGAAAGAGATTATGGCTTACGACGTGCCGTGGCATTATAACTTTGTTTGGATTGCTGTAACGACGCCAACTTTGTATTTGGTTTTATTTATTTTTGGGTTTATTTTCGTGTTAAAGGAGTTAGGACAGAAGCCCAAAGATTTCTATCTACAAAACAAGATTTTATTTTTAAGTTTGTGCTGGGTTGTTATTCCACTTGGCGGTGTCATTGCTTTACATTCCGTGTTGTACGACGGCTGGCGGCATATGTATTTTATTTACCCGGGGATGCTGATCATCGCTGTCTTTGGGTTAAAAAGAATAAGCGAAGTTATCCCACGGGCGCTTCAAGCAGTCGGCGTGTCGGCGGTGGCGATATGCCTCATCCTTATAATGTGGGATATGCGCATGACCCATCCCCATCAAAATGTGTATTTTAATTTATTAGCGGGAAAGAATATGGCTGAAGTAAAAGAAAGGTTTGAGTTGGATTATTGGGGGTTATCCTACCGCAAGGCGCTGGAGTATATTGTCCGGACGGATAAAAGCCCGGTGATCAAGGTTTATGCGGAAAACTGGCCGGGAGAACTTAATGCTTTTCTGTTGCCTCCGGCAGACCGTAACCGGTTAGTATTTGTCAAAGATTTTCGGGAGGCAAAATATTTTGCCAGCAATTACCGCGAACATAAGGAAGAATATCCTTTTGAAAATGAAGTTTTTGCTGTAAAATTCCGTGACGTAAAAATCATGGTGGTTTATAAATTTCTGTAATGTTTATGCCCGATAAAGATATTTACATCTTAGGAATCTCCGCATTCTATCATGACAGCGCTGCGGCGCTGGTTAAAAACGGCCGCATTGTCGCTGCCGCGCAGGAAGAACGCTTTACCCGCAAGAAACACGATGAAGGTTTTCCCACCAATGCCGTCAATTATTGCCTCAAGGAAGCCGGAGTTACCATCAAGGATATTACATACGTCGGATTTTATGAAAAGCCTTTTGTGAAATTTGAACGTTTATTGATGACTTATTTGACGTTTGCTCCGATTGGCTTTAAATCTTTTTATAAAGCCATGCCGGTTTGGCTTAATGAAAAATTATTTATGAAAGATTACATTAAAGAGCAACTCAATTTCGACGGGGAGATTATTTTTACCGAGCATCATGAGTCACACGCAGCGAGCGCTTTTTATCCTTCGCCGTATCAGGAAGCGGCAATTTTGACTATGGACGGCGTCGGTGAATGGGATACGTCAAGTTTCGGTGTAGGAGAGGGAAATAAAATTACTTTAACACATGATTTACGTTTCCCGCATTCATTAGGTTTGCTTTATTCTGCATTTACGTATTACGTCGGCTTTCGCGTCAATTCCGGTGAATATAAGTTAATGGGCTTGGCTCCGTACGGAGAACCAAAGTATGTTGACCTCATTAAAAAAGAGCTGGTTGATATTAAGGAAGATGGTTCATTCAAATTGAACATGAAATATTTCAACTACTGCGCCGGTTTAACCATGACCAATGAAAATTTTCATAAACTGTTCGGCGGACAGCCGCGTAACCCCGAATCAGATCTGAACCCGCGGGATTTAGATATTGCCCATTCGATCCAGGAAGTTACCGAGGAGATTATGCTTAAGATTGCCCGGAATGTGCATAAAGTGACGAAGAAAGATTATTTATGCTTGGCCGGCGGGGTCGCGTTAAATTGTGTCGGTAACGGCCGTATATTAAGGGAAGGGCCGTTTAAAGATCTCTGGATTCAACCGGCGGCCGGCGATGCCGGTGGCGCTTTGGGCGCGGCGTTGTTTATTTGGTACCGGTATCTGGACAATCCCCGTCAGGTTAACAATCAAGATGATTTGCAGCAAGGGTCGTATCTTGGCCCGCAGCCTGATAATAATGAGATTCGGCAATTTGTCAGCCAAAACGGCGCGCAGTATGAAGAAGTGTCAACGGAAGAGTTGCCCAAGAAAGTCGCCGCGTTGATTGCTCATGAAAAAGTTGTCGGCCTGGTGGAAGGGCGCATGGAGTTCGGGCCGCGGGCGTTGGGCGCACGCAGTATTATTGGTGATGCCCGGTCGGAGAAAATGCAATCAGTCATTAATTTAAAGATTAAATTCCGCGAATCATTCCGGCCTTTCGCCCCGACGGTCATGCGCGATAAGGTGAGCGAGTATTTTGAGATGAATTCTTCAAGCCCGTATATGCTTTTAGTTGCGCCGGTTAAAGACAATAAAATAAATCCTGAATCTAAAAAAGCGGCCTACGATAACATTATGTCGCGTTTGAAAATTAAACGCTCGGTGATTCCGGCGGTTACGCACGTTGATTATTCAGCGCGTGTGCAAACGGTCGAAAGGAAAGTCAATCCGCTTTATTACAATATCATCGATGAGTTTAATAAACTAACCGGCTGCCCGGTTATTATCAATACGTCGTTTAATATCCGCGGCGAGCCGATTGTCTGTACGCCGCAGGACGCGTACCGCTGTTTTATGTGCACCGATATGGATTATCTGGTTGTCGGCAATTTTATTTTTGACAAAACCAAACAACCCAACCGGGATAAATATAAGAAGGAAGATATCTCAACGATACTTGATTAATATGGACAAAAAACGCATACAGTTGGAAGGTTTCGGTTTTGGGCTGGCGATCATTATTCCGTTTTTAGTCATGATGCATTCAATGCCGCATCGGTTGAGTTTCTTTTGGTTCATGGTGTGTTTTGCGGTGATCTTGTGGATTGTATCTAGCATTGACCGGGTCAAGCCTTTGTATTTCATCGCGCTTGGTAGCATTTATTTTGTGGCTATAAAGGGTGGGATTCACGGGCGGTCAATTGTATTTGTTTTATTGGCTTTAATCATCTTGGGAATAACGCTCAAGGATGTCCGACGGATAGAGCCGTTGTATGATTTGTGGATGAAACTTGTTCATCCGATCGGCGTACTCATGAGCGCGATTTTTTTTGCTATTATCTTTTATTGTGTTTTTGGCATTGTCGGTATAATATTAAGGATGTTGAAAAAGGACCTCTTGGAGCAGAAGCTCGATCCGGAAGCTAAAACATATTGGAAGACAAGAGAGCTGAAGGAATTCAGCAAAGAAAACTACACAAAACAGTTTTAGAGAGGGGATATTGTCATGTCAAAGGCCTCAATATTTAAGGAATTTTGGGATTTCCTAAAGGTAAGGAAACGTTACTGGCTGGCACCGATTATTATTATCATGGTACTTTTAAGTTTCCTTATTATTTTTACGCAGTCGTCGGCCGTCGCTCCGTTTATTTATACGTTGTTCTAAGCTTTTAACCCTTCGTTAACGCCAAAGGATTTTTGTGTTAAGTCTTTGTATCCTCGCAAGCCTTTTCGTTGTTCTAATACTCTTAAACCGCAAACTAAAAAACCGTTTAATCACTTGGGCTATTGTCCTAGTCGTTAACCTGTTTTTGGTGGAAGGGTTTGCTTACGGATATCTTATCAACAAGGCCCAAAGCGGTGATAGTTTTTTTCTTATCGGTAACCAGCGTGTGCTTGACTGGGTAATTGTTAAACGCCTTTTTGAATTTTCTTATTTTGATTCCCGCAACAAGAATTCAATTTACCGCACCGATCCGTATTTAGGCTACACAGTCGCAGAGAGTAAATATCAAGGCGTTCTCCAGGCGACAAACAGCGCCGGAATGCGCGCCGAAAGGGAATATGACCTCATTCCGTCACCCGGGACTTTGCGCATGGCTACTTTTGGCGATTCGTTTGTTTTCTGTGACGATGAATATACCCAAAATAGTTGGCCATATTTTTTAGAAAAATCCCTTGGCAATTTTGAGGTGCTGAATTTTGGAGTTTCCGGGTACGGTTTGGGGCAGAGTTATTTACGGTATTTAAAAGACGGGTTAAAGTACCATCCCGATATTATATTTATCAATTATGTTGATATGACGGCACGGGATTGGGTTTCTTTCCGTGAAATTATCCAGGGGAGAAGTTTGAGGAATTCCGATGATTTTAGGGCTCATTTTTGGCTCGAAAATAATATTCTTTTGTCACAAGCCATGACGCCTTTGGATTTGCTGTTCCCTTCTTATCGCCAGGCCTTTATTTTTGACCCTCTGGGGGTCAAGGAAAATTCCGGATTTTGGGCGAATAAAATATTTTCGGTGTCCAATGTCGGGCTTTTTTGTAAGCAGATTTTTTGGCCCAGGGAACTGCAAAAAAATATGCACATCGACAACAATATTTTTCATAACGAACAGATTCGCTACAAAATTTTGGAAAATTTAATAAAAACTGCGGCAATGTCTAATTCAACTGTAATTTTTTTGTCCGAGGAGTTCAACACACTTCCCGCCAATGTCCAAAGTTTATTAAAACAGTACGGGTCGCACGTTCTTTATATTAATAATAAGGTGTGGAGTCAAATAATGGAACAGCGCGCAGCGTATTACAACTATTCAGCAAAAGATTTGAGGAACTTAAGCAATCATTACAGCCCTAAGGGCAACAGGGTTTTTGCCGAAACTATGATGATGGTTCTTTCCAGCCGAACATGGGGATACGGCTCGCGGACTTTCCGCCTTGATCCTGAAACAAAATCCTTTGTTAATGTTCCAACAGGCGCCAACCCGTAAGTTCGATAACCCGTTTGCTCGTCGTTTAATTGCCGGAGAAGAGGCTTTAAATCTGTTGAAAACCTCTATGGCATATGCTATGCTGTAGGACAAATTTTTATAGTACAATCTATTAGTATTATTAATATATTATATGAACTATAGGGGCCCATAGCTCAGTCGGTTAGAGCAGTTGACTCATAATCAATTGGTCCCTGGTTCGAGTCCAGGTGGGCCCAGGTTTACAGCTTTTGGGCACATAGCTCAGTTGGTTAGAGCGTCGCCCTCACATGGCGAAGGTCCGAGGTTCGATCCCTCGTGCGCCCATTTGAAAATTCAATAACCTAAAAAGGGGATTTTAAAAGTGCCAGAAACATCATCAATCAAAGATCAAATCAAAAAACTTATTGAATTACAAAAATTAGATGAAGAGATTTATGCTTTAAAAGATGAAGCGAGACAGTTGCCTATCGAAATTCAAAAGTTAAGTGAAAGCTTTGAGGCCCAAAAAGCGAAACTCAAGGATCTTGAACAAAAATTGAAAGATGTTCTTCTTGCCCGTAAAGAAAAAGAACTCGAATTAAAAACCAAAGAAGATTTGATCGCCAAAGCCAAAGCCGCCTTAAGTGCGCTAAAAACCAATAAAGAATATACAGCGAAATTAACCGAAATTGAAAATTTGAAGGCGGATTTATCCGTTTATGAGGAGAAAATTCTTATTTCTTACGATGACGGAGACAAAGTTAATACAGAAATTGAAAAAGAAAGAAAAATTTTAGCGCAGGAAGAGGCAAAATTTCAGGCGGGGAAAAAAGAACTGGAAGGACAGATTAAACTTAAGGAAGACAGGGTCAAAGTTTTAGAAAGTCAGCGTAAACAGATTGTTCCCTCGATTGACCGGGCAGTCATTGACCGTTATGAGCGCGTTTTGGAAAATAAGCACGGCTTGGCAATTGTTCCGGTAGTGCATGGGGCCTGCGGCGGATGCCATATGAATATCACGCAACAAATGGTCAATTCATTAAAAATCGGCGCAGAATTAATTTACTGCGAAATGTGTACCCGTTTGCTTTATATGGATGAGAATCGTTAAAGCGTATGTTAGAGATATCAGTTGATGGTGCATGTCAGGGAAATCCGGGGCCAGCAGCAGTTGGCATTGTTATTAAGAAATCGGGTAAGGTAGTTAAAGAGATTGCCAAGGAAATTGGCCAAGGGACGAATAATATCGCAGAATACTCTGCGCTCATTTATGCCCTTCAAGAAGCGCTCATTCTCAAAGAAGAAGATATAAAAGTTTTTACGGACAGTGAATTGATGTACAAGCAAGTCACCGGCAGTTATCAGGTGAAGAATCCGCAAATCAAAACGCTGTTTGAACAGGTTAAGCATTTGCTCGGGGGGTTTAAGCATGCGGAAATGAAGCTTGTCCCTCGGGAACAAAACAAAGAGGCGGATAAACTCGCCACGGGGATTTTAAAAAAGCAAGCCAAAGTGGTTGCCCCGCTATTTGAAATAAGCGGGGAGGAAAGTCCGAACTCCGAAGGATAATGCAGCTTCTTAACAGAGGCCCTTGCGTAATTTATTACGCAAGAGGATTAGAGCTACAGAGACGAGCCCCTTCACTGGGGAGTGAAACGAGCAATCTCTGCATGGAGCAAGGCTAAATAGGTGGAGAAATCTAGCAATAGATTACGAGTCGATCCGGCTCGTCAACATTCACGGGTAGGCCGCAAGAGTTGGAAGGGCAATCTTCCAAGTTAGTGGAATAACCACACGTAAACAGAATTCGGCTTATTGGCGAGCTTAAACAGTGGAGAGCGAGAGGAGATATTGAAAAATATCTTTTTCGCTCTCCGCCAGATAATTAGACTGAAGTTTTTATATAATAAAAATTAATCATAACAGAAAGTGGGAGGTTTACGATGTCAGGTCATAGTAAATGGGCAAAAATAAAACATAAAAAAGGTGCTGATGACGCCAAAAAAGGCGCAGCATTTTCAAAAATGGCAAAAGAGATTACGGCCATAGCCAAAGCAGGCGGGGGCAATCTTGATAATAATGTTTCTTTACGCAATGCTTTGGTTCGGGCAAAAGGGATCAATATGCCTAAGGATAAAATTGAAAACGCCATTAAAAAAGGAACGGGCGAACTTCCTGGCGTAGTTTATGAAGAAATATCTTTTGACGCGTATGGCCCCGGCGGTGTGGCGATGTTGATTACCGGTTTAAGCGATAATAAAAATCGGTCAACCTCCGAGATAAAAAATATCCTAAGCAAGAAAGGTGCGAATTTAGCCGGCGCTGGTGCAACGTCCTTTCTTTTCGCCAAAAAAGGTGTTGTCATTGTTGATAAAGACAAAATTGGTGAAGATGCATTGATGGAAATTGTCCTTGATGCGGGCGCCGACGATATCGATTCGGAAGGCTCGTCCCATGAAATTACCTGTGCTGTAGAAAATCTGGAAAAAATAAAAAGTGCTTTAGATGCAAAAAAAGTCCCGGTCGTGACAGCAGAAATGACCATGCTCCCGAGCAGTTATGTAAAAATCACCGGTGGGGATGCCAAGGCAATGTTGGATTTGATGGAAGCTTTGGAAGAGAACGAAGACGTTCAGCATGTGTATGCCAATTTTGATATACCCGAGGAAGAATTAGAAAGACTCGCCGCGGCGGCATGATTGTCTTAGGCATTGATCCTGGTTTGAAAGCGACTGGTTACGGGTTTATCAAGTTCGATAAACAGGATGTGAGGTTAATTGAAACCGGAACTATTCAACCGAAGCAAAAAGAAAAGTTTCAGTACCGCATCAAAACGGTATTTCAAAATTTGCAGGAATTAGTGGATAAGTATAAACCGGATGTACTGGTCCTTGAAAAATTATACGCGCATTATAATCACCCTACGACCGCGGCCATTATGGGGCATTTGCGGGGAGTGATTTGCTTATTGTGCGCTCAGAATGAGATTGAACTGATTGAACACAGCGTCAAGCGAATCCGTAAAGCGATCACGGGTAATGGGAATGCCACTAAAATACAGACTCAACGGGTGGTGGCGTACAGGTTAAAAATAGATGAAAGCAAATTGACGCTGGATGCCAGTGATGCGTTGGCGCTGGCATTAGGGTACATTCAAACTAAGCGAATATCGTTCCTATGATTGACAGGATCAATGGCAGACTGGTTGAAAAAAGGGCACAATCGTTGATTGTAGAAGTTCAGGGTATTTTTTATGAAGTCATTGTACCCACATCGGTTTTGCAGCGGATCGATAGCGTTAAAGATAGTGAAGGCAAGGTACAGTTAGTTACGTACGATTATTTTCAGATTAGCCCCGGCGGGGGGTTGCCGTATTTAATTGGATTTATCAATGAGATTGAACGTGATTTTTTCTTGCAGTTTATTAAGGTCTCGGGGATCGGGCCAAAGGCAGCTGTTAAAGCATTAGATAAACCCATCGGCGAAATTACCCGGGCCATTGACAAAGGGGATATTAATTATTTGACGACTTTGCCGGGAATTGGCCAGCAGCGGGCAAAAGAAGTTGTCGCCAAGCTGCAGGGTAAAATCGGAAAGTTCGGGCTGATACAGGATAAAGCGGGAGAGACAAAGAAAACATCAAATTTTCCGGATTGGCAAGACGAAGCTTTGACAATCCTGTTGCAACTTCAGTATAAAAAGCACGAAGCAGAAGAAATGATTAAAAAGGCATTGGACCGTTCCGGTAAATTAAACTCAGCGGAAGAATTGTTAAACGAAATCTATAAACAGAGGGTAAAACATTGATGGAAGAGACACAAATTGAAAACTCACCAACACCAGAGCAGAAAGAACAAAAGAAAACTGTTTTAACCGATGAGCAGTTAGTGCATTTTAAAGGAATCATCGAGGCCATCTTGTTTGTCAACGAACGGCCAGTGACTCTGAATCAATTTAGGGATGTCTTGGAAGGCGTCAGCGGGGCGGATATTAAAACAGCCCTTGCGTCGTTAACGCAGGATTACGAAAACAGACAAAGCGGCATTAAGGTTGTGGAAATTGCCGGCGGTTATCAGATGTTCAGTAATCCCAAATACGCCAGTTATATCAGGGCATTTTATAAAACAAAGCATAAAGAAAAACTTTCGAAACCTGCCTTGGAAACATTGGCCATCATTGCCTACAAGCAACCGGTGACGCGTACGGATATTGAGTTAGTCCGAGGTGTCAATTCCGACGGTGTGGTAAATCACTTACAGAACAAAGAATTGGTTAAGATTGTCGGCCGCAAGGATATTCCGGGCAAGCCCTATCTTTACGGGACAACAAAACAGTTTATGGAATATTTCGGGTTGAAGTCTTTAGAAGACCTGCCGACATTAGCAGAGTTTCCTGATTTAAAACCGCCGGCTGAGGAAGGTATGTTAGCCATTGAAGATGCTGAAGCGGTCGAAAACGCACAGCTTCAGGAAGAGAATATTCCGCCAGCGGAATCAGCAGGAAATGAAGGAGAAAATTCGGAGGCACAGGACAGAAAATGAGCCTAGAAGATTTGCGTAAAAAAATTGATGCTCTTGACCAGAAAATAGTGACTCTGTTAGGCGATCGGGCAAAAATTTCTCAAGCCATCGGCAAGATGAAGTTGAAAGATAACAAAGGGATTTATTCGCCAGCCAGAGAGAAAGAAATTCTCGATCATATTGCCGTCTTAAATAAAGGGCCGTTGCCACAAGATGCTTTGGAGGCGATTTACAGAGAAATCATGTCGAGTTCGATTGCCTTAGAAAAGCCGATCACGATTGCCTACCTCGGGACAGAAGGTTCATTCTCGCACATGGCGGCCAATAAAAAGTTTGGTTCGCAAGTGCAGTATTCGTCATGCCAAAGCATTTCGGATGTTTTCCAAAAAGTTGAACATGGCCAGTGTGATTACGGAGTTGTCCCCATCGAAAATTCGGTTGAAGGGGCCGTAACACATACTTTTGATTTGTTGGTTGAATCGGAATTAAAAATTTGCGCGCAGGTCATGCTTAAGATTTCCCATAATCTTATTTCCAAGACAAACCTTGCTGAAATTAAAAATGTTTACTCAAACCCGCAGGTTTTCGGGCAATGCCGTAATTGGCTGTCTCGTTATATGCCTAATGCCGGTGAAATTTGGGTTGCCTCGACGACCGAAGCGATTCAAAAAGCGGCTAAGCAGAAATATGCCGCGGCCATTGCTTCGAGCTTGGCGGCTAAAGTTTACAACGTTCCGATCATTCAGGCGAATATTCAGGACATTGCCCATAATACAACAAGGTTTTTTGTTATTTCCACGCAAGATGTTCCGCCCACGGGCAAGGACCGCACGTCACTTTTGTTTTCGATTAAAGATCGAGTCGGGGCGCTGCATGCGATGCTCACGCCATTTGCGGATAACCATATTAATTTATCCAAAATTGAATCACGGCCATCTAAGAAAAAGGCCTGGGATTACTACTTTTTCGTTGATATCGAAGGGCACCGCTTGGATAAGAAAGTTATGAAGGCGCTGGATAAATTGGAAGAAATGTGTAAATATTTAAAGATTGTCGGGTCCTACCCGATTACTGAATAATTTGTTGTGAGAAAAGTTGCTAACAAAGCTATTTTACAAATAAAGCCGTATGTTCCCGGCAAGCCTATTGAAGAGGTCAAGCGGGAATTAAAACTCAAGCAAGTTATCAAGCTGGCTTCAAATGAAAATCCTTATGGCCCGTCGCCTAAAGTTGTCCGGGCGATTAGCCTGGCGGCAAAAAATGTTAACCGCTATCCGGCGGGTGATTGTTATTATTTAAGGGAAAAGCTTGCCCAATCTTTGGGTATCAAGCGGCAGCAATTGATCTTTGGCAATGGTTCCGATGAGATTATCGTTATGGCGGTGCGGGCCTTTGTTAAGAAAGGCGATGAAGTGATTATCGCCAAACCTTCTTTCTTGATTTATGAAATTGCTTCCCAAGTGGCCGAAGCGAAGGTTAAGGCCGTGGCGTTAAAAGATTTTCGTTACGACCTTGAAGGCATAAAAAAATCAATTAGCCTAAAGACCAAGATTATTTTTATCGGAAATCCGGACAACCCCGCGGGGACATATATCAGCGATCAGCAGCTGAAAAAATTTCTACGTGACATTCGCTCTGATATTCTAGTTTTTGTCGATGAGGCTTATTTTGAATATGTTCAAGCCAGTGATTACGGCCGGTCGCTTAATCTTTCGAAACAGCATAAAAATCTTCTGGTTGCCCGTACGTTTTCTAAAATGTATGCCTTGGCGGGTTTAAGGGTGGGATATGGAATCGCTAGCGAAGGTGTTATCGATATTTTAGAACGGGTTCGCGAGCCTTTTAACATCAACTCTTTGGCGCAGGTGGCAGCGGTAGCTTGTTTAAATGACAAGCAGTATTACCGAAAAGTAGCCAGGATGGTAACTAAAGAACGAAAATATTTGTATGGCCAGTTACGGCGGCTTAATTTGGATTTTAAAAAGAGTTTCACCAATTTTATTCTTATCAAAGTTAAGCAAGGGGCAACGGTAATGATGAAGAAGTTGCTTAAAAAAGGCGTTATTGTTCGCGATATGAGTTTCTGGGGGCTGAAAGAATATATTCGAGTGACGATCGGTACCCATGAAGAGAATCGAATTTTTGTTAAAACACTGGAGGCAATTCTATGATAGTTGTTTTAAGGAAGAATGTCACAGAAGAACAGATTAAGCATCTCGTGGAAAAAGCCGAGAGTTTGGGATTAAGGGCAAATATCTCCCGTGGTGTTGAGCGTACCGTCGTTGGCCTCATCGGGCCCGAAGATGTCTTGCGGGTTACGCCTTTAGAAGTTTTTCCCGGTGTCGAACAGGTTATTCCTGTTTTAGCCCCGTACAAACTAGTTTCCCGTGAATTTAAAAAAGAAGACTCTATTGTTAAGATCAATGACGAAGTAAAAGTCGGTGGCAAAAAAATTATTGTCATGGCTGGCCCATGTTCCATTGAGGATAAAAAAGGATTGCGGTCAGTTGCAAAGAAAATTAAGAAAGCCGGCGCAACGGTTTTGCGCGGCGGAGCTTTTAAGCCGAGAACCTCGCCGTATGATTTTCAAGGATTGGGGGAAGAGGGCTTAAAGATTTTGGCTGAGGTGGGTAAGGAAAGCGGGCTGGCGACTATTACTGAAATTATGGATGTCAGGGATATGGATCTTATTTGTCGATATACGGATATTTTGCAAATCGGGGCGCGCAATATGCAGAATTTTTCTTTACTCAAAGAGGTCGGCAAAACCAAGAAACCGGTTATGTTAAAACGCGGCATGAGCGCGACGATCAAAGAATGGTTGATGTCGGCGGAATATATTCTAGCCAACGGAAATTTTGACGTTATCCTTTGTGAACGCGGAATCCGTACCTTTGAGACAGAAACCCGCAATACCTTAGATATTAACGCTATTAGTGTTGTTCAACAGAAATCACATTTACCGGTTATGGCTGATCCCAGCCATGGGACGGGGCTATGGGGATTGGTCCCTAACGCAGCGAAGGCAGCCGTCGCGGCTGGCTGTGACGGGTTGATGATTGAAGTTCATGATAACCCGGAGGAAGCATTATCAGACGGCGCCCAGTCGTTAATACCGGAGAAGTTTTCTTCTTTGATGAAAGATTTAGAGAAAGTAGCCGGGGCTGTTGACCGGACAATATAAATTTATTTAGAGATTTTAGGCCTTTAATTATTTTATGATTTTGCAACCATATATTTTTCGCCGGGTCACCATTATTGGCGTAGGGCTCATGGGCGGTTCGCTGGGCATGGCGATGAAAAAGCACCGCTTGGCCCGCGAAGTTGTCGGTGTTTCCCACCACCAATCTTCCTTAGTTAATGCGATTAAAGAGAAAGCCATTGATATCGCCGAGATGGATATCCCTAAAGCGGTGCGTAATTCTGACCTGGTTGTTTTAGCAACACCGGTCGATTCGATAAAAAAACTTTTGGCCAGTATTAATCCTCATTTACGGCGCGGCTGTTTTGTCACGGATCTTGGCAGCACCAAATTGGAAATTGTGGAAGCCGCGCAAAAACATTTATCAAACCCAACATTGTTTGTCGGTTCACATCCTCTGGCCGGGTCGGATAAACAGGGAGTCGACAATGCCAATGCTGATCTTTTTCAGAATGCTTCTTGTATAATGACACCTTTGGAGAATACGCACCAGGCTGTTAAGAAACGGATTAAACTTTTATGGACAGGGATCGGGGCAGAGGTAAAGTTTTTATCTCCACAGGAACATGACGAAATGTTAGCCTATGTGAGCCACCTGCCACACCTGTTAGCCTATAGTTTAATGGAAACGATTCCCGAGAAATCTTTAGAATTTGGGTCCACTGGATTAAAAGATATGACACGCATTGCCTCTTCATCCCCGCGTATGTGGAGTGAAATTTGTACAACAAACACCAAGAATATTGTCAGAACTCTTGACGCCTTGGTGAAACACCTTGCCGAAATCCGTAAGGACATCAGCAGCAAAAATATCAACAGCCTTTCCCAGCGTTTTACAACAGCCAAAAATAAACGCGATGCATTTAAGTAAAACAGAAACGGCGGTAGTGATTGTAGCTATCGATGGCCCGGCCGGTGCGGGAAAAAGTACGGTGGCCAAAAAACTAGCCCAGCGGTTGAAATTTTCTTATTTGGATACAGGTGCGATGTACCGGGCATTGGCATTGAAAGCATTGAGCCAGAAAATTGATATGGAAAATGAGGATGCCTTGGTAAAGTTGGCCAAAGGGACAAAGATTGATTTAGAAGGCGAACCAATGGCGCTTAAAGTTTTTTTAGACGGCAAGGATGTATCTGAAGAAATTAGGACTTTGGAAGTAACAAATAAAACGTTTTACGTGGCGCGGGCGCCACGTATACGCGAAGTAATGGTTGGCTGGCAAAGGGACTTGGCACGAAAACGCAGCCTTGTTGCCGAAGGGCGCGATATCGGCACGGTGGTATTTCCTAACGCGAAATTTAAATTTTATTTGGATGCTGATGTGAAAGTGAGATGCCGACGGCGGGCCGAAGAGTTACGGCAAAAAGGCAAAGAAGTCAATGAGGCAAAATTGCTCGAAGAAATAAAGGAAAGAGACCGTAAAGATAAAACCAGGGCCACCGGCCCTTTAAAACAGGCTGAAGATGCAACTTACATTGATACGACGCAGACAACGGTCGATCAAGTTGTCACCGAGATATTAAAATGGATCAAAGTTTAATCCGCAATTTTTCGATCATCGCTCATATTGACCACGGCAAATCGACCTTGGCTGACCGGTTTCTTTTATTTGGCGGCGCCATTGATGAACGGAAATTCCGCAACCAGCTGTTGGATGATATGGATATCGAACGCGAACGCGGGATTACCATTAAAGCTTCCGCCGTGCGCATCGGTTATCATGCCGATAATGGGAAGGATTATATTTTTAACCTTATCGACACTCCCGGGCATGTGGATTTTACTTATGAAGTGGAAAAATCCTTGCGGGCGTGTGAAGGCGCGTTATTGGTTGTGGATGCATCTCAAGGAGTAGAATCCCAGACGGTGGCTAATTATTACCTGGCCATTAATAATAATTTGGAAATACTTCCCGTTATCAATAAAATTGATATTTCAGGCATTGATTTAGACCATGTACAGTTGCAGCTCATCGAAATTTTTCATTTTAAGGAGCAGGATATTCAGTTTGTTTCAGCCAAAGAAGGCCGTGGCATTAAAGAGTTGTTTGAAAAGATTGTTCATTTTATTCCGTCCCCCGATGGAGAAACAGAACAGCCTCTTAAAGCGCTGATTTTTGATATGGCGTATGATATTTACAAGGGGATCATTATTTATGTGCGGGTTTTTGACGGGCTTTTAAAAAAAAATATGCGTATTAAAATGATGCACATGGATAAAGAATTGTCAGTCGAGGAAATTGGCGTATTCAGGCCCCAGGCAGAACAAATTGACCAGCTTACAACCGGTGAAGTCGGGTACATAACCTGTAATATTCATGAGCCGCGTGAAGTCCGCGTCGGCGATACTATTACCGATGCCCATCATCCGACCCCGGCACCATTTGAGGGCTACCGCCAGCTTAACCCTTTGGTCTTTTGCGGAATTTATCCCGTCAACACCATGGATTATATGGCCTTGCGCGAGGCGATTGAAAAATTGCGTTTGAGCGACCCGAGTTTTACTTATTCACCCGAAACATCCCAATCCTTCGGGCATGGATTTCGTGCCGGATTTTTGGGGCTTTTGCATATGGAAATAGTTCAGGAAAGGTTGCAAAGGGAACATGACCTTAATCTTGTTTTGACCACACCCAATGTCCAGGTTCGGGTGAGGATGAAAAGCGGGGAAACGATGATGATCGATAGCCCCAATTTACTTCCTGATTCTGGGAACACAGAAAGGGTCGAGGAACCTTATTTAACGGTAACTATTCTGACACCCGTTGCCCATATGGATGGGGTGATGGAATTGGCAAAACGCAAAAGAGGAATTTTTGTTACCAGCGATTTTGTTTCCGACCGTATGCGGATTATTTTTGATGTTCCTTTATCGGAGGTTATTGTGGATTTTAACGATACGGTAAAGTCAATTACCCGCGGGTACGGATCAATTGATTATACGTTTAAAGATTATTTGCCTACTGAAGTAGCCAAGCTGGATATTTTAATTAATGATAAATTATGCGACGCATTTTCCTGTTTGGTGCATAAAGAGCGGGCTTATGAAAAAGGATTAGCGCTCGTGACCAAACTGGCCGACCTTATCCCGCGTCAACTTTTTGAGGTGCGTGTTCAGGCTGCTTGTGATGGCCGCATTATTTCAAGCGCAAAGATAAAAGCTGCCGGTAAGAATGTGACGGCAAAGTGTTACGGCGGGGATATTACCCGAAAGCGTAAGCTTTGGGAGAAACAAAAAGAAGGCAAGAAAAAATTAAAGCAGGTCGGGAACGTGGAAATTCCTCAAGAAGCTTTTTTAGCGGCTTTAAAAATTTAATGACAGACAAACCGACACAACGTAAGCCAAAGGCACAAAAATCCGCCGCCAGAGAATGGGTGGAATCTATTGTCATTGCTTTTATTTTGGCGATGGTTATCCGGACGTTTGTGATCCAGGCCTTTAAGATTCCCAGTGGTTCGATGCGCCCGACGTTAATTGAAGGCGACAGGCTCATGGTTAATAAATTACGTTATGGGCCTAAATTTACCGTAAGGTTCGGTTCAAAAACAATTTTTTCAATGAAGCGGCTTCCCGGTTTTGGGAAACCAGAACGGGGCGATATTATCGTTTTTATTTATCCGGTGGACCAGACGCGGGATTTTATAAAAAGGCTGATTGCTTTTGGTGGTGAAACGGTGGAAATCAGGGATGGAGATGTGTATATTAACGATAAATTGGTTGAAATGCCGAAAATAAAAGATATCGAATATTTTAATATGGGAGAGTATGGGCAGGTTGGGGAAAAGACACGTGTTCCGGAGGGGTATGTTTTTGTCATGGGCGATAATAGCCGTTCGAGCCATGACAGCCGTTATTGGGGGTTTGTTCCGGAAGATAATATTATAGGGAAGGCAGAATTTATTTATTGGCCGTTTTCGCGGGTAAAATTTTTAAAATGAGATACCGGTGGCTTGGGCTATTTTTTACATTGATTCTGGCTGGTTGCCAGACAGTAAAATCTCTTCAAGCACAGAAAGAATCAGCGAAAGAGGCTCAATCAGCTTTGGGCTCTGTGGCCGGTGCTGTCGTTGGCAGGGAATTAACTAACGAAGAACAAAGGCGTTTGGAGCAACAAATAAAGACAGACCCGGAAGCTCAAAAAGCGGTTGAGGCGATTACAAATACAATGAGTAATCCGGCGAAAGTCATCAAATATTGTCCGGTGGACGGAAAACGTTTTGCTTCATCACTGCAAGAATGCCCCGAGCACAAAGTCCTTTTGAAAGTCGTTGGGCAATGAAGTCTTTAACACTAGCTAATCAAATCACCATTTTCCGGATTTTATTAATCCCTTTTTTAATTGCGGTTGTGCTTTATTACCGTCCGGAAAAAGATTATTTGCGTTTTGTCGCATTGGGAATTTTTTTAGTATTGAGCCTTTCTGACCTTGCCGACGGTTACATCGCCCGGAAATACCGCCAGCAATCCTCTGTTGGGGCGATTCTTGATCCTTTAGCCGATAAACTTTTATTGATAAGCGCTTTTATTTGTATTTATAAAATAAGCGTTTATTTTACGATCAGGTTTCCCATTTGGCTGATTGTTGCAGTTATCAGCAGAGACGTTATTTTACTTTTAGGAGCGGCTGTAATTTTCTTGGTTCGTGGGGACCTTAAAGTCGAGCCGACAAAGTGGGGGAAATCTAATACATTTGCCCAAGGTTGCTGTATCGTCGCTATTCTTTTGCAATGGCCGTATTCGCCGATAATTTGGGACGTTACCCTTTTATTAACTATCGGGACAACGCTAGATTATCTTATTAAAGGTATAAAAATGCTCAATCAAGGCGTAACGGCATGATAATTTTAGGATTAATTTTAAGTTACCTGATCGGGTCTATTCCTACCGCTTATATTTTCGGTAAAACTTACCGGGGTATTGATATTCGTGATCATGGTTCCGGTAACGTCGGAGCCACGAACGTATTTCGTGTTTTAGGCAAAGGGCCGGGGATAATTGTTCTTGTTCTTGATATAATCAAAGGTATTTTGCCGGTTGCTATTTTACCGGATATTCTAGGCTTAACACAAAATGTCCCGCGTTTACTTATGGCGGTTGCCGCTGTCAGTGGGCATAATTGGACAGTTTTTTTAAATTTCCAAGGGGGCAAAGGCATTGCCACCAGCTTGGGCGTTTTAATTGGCCTGACGATAAAGATTGCGGGCTTACGTTTTGTCCTTTTATTGACTGTCATGGTATGGCTTTTGTGTTTTCTTTTGACAGGGTTTGTCTCTCTTTCTTCCATCTTAGCCGCCACACTACTTCCTGTATTAATGGTTATTACCGTACAACCTTTAGAGATCATTTGTATGGGTGTTGTCTTTTGTGTTTTTGTGGTGTTGCGCCACAGGCCTAATATCAAGCGCCTTCTGGCAGGGCAGGAGCCGCGGGTCAATATTTTTTCTGCCAGGAAAAACGATCTGCCTAAACCTTAGTTTTAATATTTTTCTCTCCTTCTAAACCTCACCGGGTAAGATTTTAAAAAATTAACTATTAAAGCCATGTTTTTTTGCTGCTAGAATTTACCGTCGAGAAAATCTACAGAAAGCGTTTTCTTGAAAGCGGCCCGATGCCCTTGTTTTGGGTTTTGAGGGTGTTATACTTCCACTATCAATGGGGTTGAAGTAAAGATTACCCATGGAAGTGTAAATTAAGGAAGGGCAATGAAAGACGTATTACTAAAACGGCAATATAATGTAGAGAAACGCACCAAGCGTTTTATGATCCAGTCAAACGCCGAGGATAAGGAAACAACGACACAGATTCAGAAAAGTTTTTCTTACCGGATTTCCCCAACGGAAATACAGGATCCTAAGCTGGACGCACCGCAATTGTATCTACATAAAGTCGTGGATTCAAAAAGTAAAATAGAAAATTTTAATTTTCAGGTTAAGGGAAAATTTTATATTACTCATAATAATCAATCTTTTATGGTGCATTTTCACCATACCCTTGATATCCGGATTACTTGGAAAACAGAAAATTTCTCCCCCAAAAAGTCAGCGGTTCTGACTAAGTAAACAGGCTGTCAAAAGCCTAGAAAAAAGACGGAAAGGATAAAACCTTTCCGTCTTTTTTTATTTTCAGCATAACATTTCTTGCCAAATTATTTTCGTTTGCTAGAATACTTTCGCTTTATTAATTTTTTTCTTGCGCCTGCACTGATTTCTCTAAAATATAATATTGTGGAAATCAGTACACAGCACAATATATCTAAATAAATTTAAGGTAATTGCGCCTGTAGCTCAATTGGATAGAGCATTTGGCTTCGGACCAAAGGGTTGGGGGTTCGAGTCCCTCCAGGCGCGCTTTTCTAATAAAATAAGATGACGACATCAACAACTCTTAAACGTACACCGCTTTATGAAGAGCACTTGGCGCTTAACGCCAAAATGGTTCCTTTTGGCGGATGGGAGATGCCGGTGCAGTATGAAGGCATTCTTTCCGAACACCAACATACACGCGAAGCAGTTACCATCTTTGATATTTCACACATGGGGGAATTTATTGTTGAGGGTGATGCAAAAGAGTCCGGATTAGATTATCTTGTAACGCAAAACATCATTGATTTGCCCGTGGGAAGTGCGCGTTACGGATGTTTGCTCAATGAAAAAGGCGGCGTCATGGATGATTTAATAGTTTTTCGCCTTGCCGAAAAGAAATGGTTTATCGTCGTTAATGCGTCAACGACTGATAAAGATGCGCAATGTTTCCGCGCCTTTTTAAACAAGTCAGCAAAATTTCAGGATATTTCTCTTCAGACTGGCAAGATCGATATTCAAGGGCCGCAGTCGCGCGACGTTTTGAAAAAGTTTATTCCTGATATTGATCGATTAACTTTTTATGCATTTGATTATTTCGAACTATTGGGTGAACGCGTCCTGATTAGCCGAACGGGTTATACGGGGGAACTTGGTTACGAAATATTTTATCCATGGGATAAAACCAAAGGGCTTTGGCAAAAGTTATTAACTGATAATAGGGTTAAACCGGCGGGATTGGGCGCCCGGGATGTCTTGCGTTTAGAGGTCGGCTACAGTTTATATGGGCACGAGTTAAATGAAACTATTTCACCGTTGGAATCTGGGCTTGACAAATTTGTCGATTTGGGTAAAGATTTTAGAGGGAAGGAAGCATTATTGAAACAAAAACAAGAAGGCCTTAAGAGGAAACTTATAGGGTTTATTTCGGATAATCGTCGTTCACCGCGGGAGGGATTTCAAATTTATTCAGCGCAAGATGAAGAAATCGGCACGGTTACCAGTGGCACATTTTCACCTATTTTAAACAAAGGGATTGGTTTGGGATTTGTCCCAACAGCGTCCGCAAAGCTCAATGAAAAAATTTATTTTGGTAATGACAAAAATAAAAATTCCGCTATGATAGCAGGAAAGATATTCTATAAAAACGGTTCGTTAAAAAATTAACAAAATTAGAGGATTAAGCTATGGCAGAACTTGAGGAACATCTACTTTATACCAAAGAGCACGAATGGATCAATATTGAAGACGATATCGCTACGATCGGCATTTCGGATTACGCGCAGGAAGCGTTGGGCGATATAACCTTTGTTGAGCTTCCTGGGGTTGGGGATGAAGTGGAACAATTTGAACAATTCGCGTCAATTGAATCTGTTAAAGCAGCCAGTGATATTTTTTCTCCGATGTCCGGTGAAGTGATTGAAGTCAATGCTGATCTGGAAGCCAAACCCGGCCTTATCAATAAGTCGTGTTACGCCAAAGGTTGGCTGGTTAAAATCAAGATTTCCGATAAGGAAGAAGCTTCGAATCTGATGACGGCGGACGAGTACAGTAATTTTCTCGAGAGTATTGGTTAATTCCCCGTTTTTATTCCCGTCCTTAGAGCAATTTGTTTTCAGAAAAATTTTTATAAGAGAGGCTACAGTCGTTGATCCCATATATTGCCAATACGCCCAAAGATGTTGAGGAGATGCTTAAGGTTATCGGTGTTAAAGCTATCGATGATCTCTTTGCCGATATTAAACCGCATCAGTACCCGCAATCCTTTGATCTGCCGCAAGGCCGGTCCGAATTTGAGGTTGTTGAACATTTAACAAAACTCGCCAAGAAAAATGCCTCTAAACTGATTCCGTTTATCGGCGGCGGTTATTACGACCATTATATTCCGGCAGCCGTGAACGCAATTATTTCGC
>CAZVZR010000037.1:0-9572 GCA_964630825.1 uncultured Planctomycetales bacterium
GGTGCCCTTGGTCACTAAATCATCAATTAAAACGCCGATATAAGACTCGTGCCGGCCCAAAATAAAAGGTTCTTTATTCTTAACTCTTAAAGCCGCATTAATCCCGGCAATGATGCCCTGCCCACCTGCTTCTTCATAACCAGTTGTCCCATTAATTTGTCCCGCCAAAAATAAGCCTTTAATTTTTTTTGTTTCCAAAGAATGTGTTAATTCCGTTGCCGGTACAACACCGTGTTCAATCGAGTAGCCGGGGCGAACCATCTTGACATTCTCTAATCCCGGAATCGTCCGAACAAAAGCTTCCTGAATGTCCGCCGGCAAGCCTGTTGATATCCCATTCGGATAATATTCGTCGGTATCCAACCCTTCCGGTTCCAGGAAAACCTGATGCCGATTTTTATCGCTGAATTTTTTTAACTTATCTTCAATGGAAGGGCAATACCGTACTCCCGTCGCCTGAATTTGGCCGGAATACATCGGCGATTTATCCATATTGGCCCGAATGACATCATGGGTACTTTCATTAGTATAAGTAATGTGGCACGGCAAAAGTTTTTGTGTCTTGGGAATAAACGGTGTACGAAACGAAAAAGGCACTGGTGGATTATCCGAATGTTGCGGCTCCAATAAAGAAAAATCAATGGTCTTGCCGTCTAAGCGCGGCGGTGTGCCGGTCTTAAACATTAAAACTTCAAAGCCCAAGTCTTTAATATTCTGAGCCAGGCGAGTCGAGTTAGGTTCATTAACGCGGCCGCCGGGGGTGATACTTTTTCCCACATGAATGCGGCCATTTAAAAACGTGCCTGTGGTAATGACCACTGAGCGGCAGCTGATTTCTAATCCATTTTCAGTTTTTATGCCGACGATTTCGCCACTTTTAACCAAAAGCTCGCCGACTTTATCTTCCAACACATCTAAATTTTTCTGCTCTTTAACAACAGCCTGCATGTAAAGTTTGTATTGCTTGCGGTCCGATTGGCACCGCGAAGAACGAACCGCTTGGCCTTTGGAGGCATTGAGTTGGCGAAATTGAATACCCGTCCGGTCAGCGGCCAAGCCCATTTCTCCGCCGAGCGCATCAATTTCTTTGACCAACTGGCCTTTGCCGACACCGCCTACGGCCGGGTTACAGCTCATCTGGCCAATGGTGTCAAAAAATAACGTTACCATGAGCGTCCGGCAACCCATCCGCGCTGACGCTAAGGCCGCCTCAACACCAGCATGGCCGGCACCAATAACAATAACATCGTATGCACTATTCATCGTGTGATAAAAATAACGTGAAACTGTTTATTTGTCAAGCTAATCTATAGGAGAGTCGGCGGATAAGGTTATTTCCGCGGCGGGGCACAGGATTCGCGCATGACAAGCTCAGGTTCCAAAATAGACTTCTTTTTTCCCTTTAACTTCCCTGACATCATTGCACTGATTTGTCGAACCGAATCTTCGCCCATTTTGAAAAGCGGCTGGCGGATGGTCGATAAACTTACGGGCCCATATAAACAGGCAGGGTTGTCATCAAAACCTATAATGGAAATATCTTCGGGAACTTTTAACCGGCTTTCTAAGACAAAAGCCATAATCTCTAATGCCATCTCATCGCTGTGCGCGAAAATAGCGGTCGGCCGTTCCTTCAATTTTAAAAATCCTTCGGCAGCCTGCCGGGCACTGCGACGGGAATAATCCCCTTCAAAAAGATATTCTGGTGGAAGATCGATGCTTTTTTTTTCCAAAACCTTTTTAAATCCATCGAAACGGGCGGCGGCAGCTTGTGTTGTCAAATTTCCGGTCACCGTGGCAATTCTTTTATGGCCCAAACTTACCAGATAATCCGCGGCCAGCTCTCCGCCTCTAACATTATCAACCGCAATATAACTGATATCCAGGTCATCGCTCTTATTATTAACAACGACACAAGGTGTCCCCACAGAAAGGGCGGTTTCAACTTGTTTTCGGTTTTCAATAATATCGGCAAAAATCAGCCCGCCGACGCTATTGGGGTTAAGCGGATTTAACCCGTTGGTGATATGCAATACCAGATCCAATCTTAACGATTCACACGAATGCCCCACGCCCCTGATAATTTCAATGGCATAAAAAGAATGAAAAATACCAGGATACCCCGGGATGACAAGCCCGATGGCGTTATTAGAACCCCGGGCCAAGCGCTGGGCGCTGACATTAGGTTTAAATTTCAAAAAAGCTATCGCTTCTTCGACCTTAATACGATTTTTATCGGAAACGGTATCGACGTTATTAATAACACGCGAAACAGTGGTGATAGATACGCCCGCGCGTTTAGCCACATTTTCTATGCTGATTTTTTCGTTTTGCATATTACGAGGGAGATAAAATGATAAAAGACCATATAGGCTTAAGACGCTTTTGTCTTTCGTCTATGAGTCTTTCTATGGTCTTTTATTTTATTTATTTTACGGCGTCGCCGACTTGAATCTTGGTCCACTGATCCTTAATGTCGGCGGCGGCGATATCTTTTCTAACTTGGATGACTTCCAAACGGGCAATATACTTCGAATCGCGGTAAACACTTAAAACATCCCCTAACTGAACGCCAGAATTTTCTCCAATATTAACAATAACAAAATTATTGTCATTATTAATACTGACAATCTGCCCGTTAAATCCTGTCGCCGTTGTTGCTGCCGACTCCGGGCTAACGGCAGATCCTTCTGAGCTAACAACTATCGGGGGTAACTCCACATCTTTGGAAGGAGGCGTAAAACTTGTTGATTTCATAGTGTCATCCAAGCTCTTTTTAATTTCCCAGATCTCATCAATCTTTCCCTGGATGACCCCTTCGGTCTCTGACAATTTTTTCTCTGTATCCTGTTTATCTTGTGATAAACGCACAATGGATTTCTCTAAGGCGCCTTTGGTGGCGACAAGTTTCTTGATTTGTGTCCGCAAATCAGCGTTATCTTCCTGTGCCTTTTCGGATTTTGTTTCGACAAATTTCTTTTCATTTTTGGTATGTGCCAAATCGATAGAAAGCTTATTGATCATTTCCTCTTTATACTTTAACTGATCGTCAATATTTTCCTTATCCTTCTGCAATTCGTCCAATTTGATCTGCAAATCCGCATTTTTCTGTTTTATCTCGACAGTCTCAATAGAACTTTCGGAAAGTTGTTTCTTAATTTTTTCCACTTCAACTTCCAGTGACGCTTTATCTTTTAAGACAGAACCCCAATACTTCTCATCAACACCACCGGTGGCCGTGGTCGGTGCATTTTCGGAAGAGCCCGAACTTGCCGTTGACGAATTGGCTGTTGAAGTTTCCGCGGAACCGCCCGCTGCCGGCTGTGCGGGTTGCTTATTAAGCTGGGTAATCTTTTCTTCCAACGCTGTCTTATCCGTTGTCAGCTGCTGAACTTTGGCAAGCAAATCATCGCGTTCTTTCCGGGCGCCGTCTAACCGCTGGCGCACCGAATCCGCGTCTTCTTTGGCTTGTGTAACCTGCTTATTAAGGTCTTCGGCTTGGGCTTCGGCCTGCTTAAGCTTATCCTCTAACCGTGACTTTTCATCCTGAACCTTTTTAATGTCCCCGCCTAATTTCTGGATCTCTGCCGCCTTGTTTTTTTCACGCTCCTGTGTTTGCTCCAATTCCTGGTCAACCAACGCTTTAGCTTGTTCTACTTTTTGTTTTTCAAAAACACTGTACCCGGCAAAGGTAAGACAAGCCAATAACAAAAAAATGAGGACAAAAAGAGCTTTATTGGGCCCTTTATTCATTGCAGATTGTTCTCCTGTGTGATTTCAAGAAAGTTTTCTGAGAGGATTTTCTATAAACTTTTATACAATTATACCAATTATATTAATTCTAAATTGCGTTAGGTATGAATATAACAAACTCTTTAAATCAATACAAGCATAAATATCTTTTTTTTCAAGCACTTGAAAGTACTTTAGGTAGGTAAGTTTAGGCAGGAATGAACCAATTCTTTCTTTATTCAAACCGGATTTCGTCCAAATAAAAAACACATGAATCAGGGTTAGCTTGCTCGCTGGCGGACCAGGCAAAACCGCCGCTAATAGAGGATATATCCTTACCCGTTAAATCAATGGTATATTTTTGCCATTGGGACGTTAAAATGACCGGGCCGATACTAGTTGTGTCCGAGTCAGGGAAATTGCCGGAAATACCGCCGACAATAAATTCCTCAATTTGCTCTCCGCCTTTTTCACCGCGGGCAAAAAATGTTAATTTAGTCGCTCCTTCTAAATTATACCCGCCTTTGCGCTGCCCCCAATTATTGGCCGGGTTTTGCCAATAAATGCCCGCCCATTTCTGATCATTGCGTGAACACGCGATATCATAACTAATTTTAATGCAATTGGCCCCCGAGTAGCAATTGTCTTTCCATGCGTCATCTAAAGAAAGACACCGCCCATCGGGCATAAAACCGGAGGGAATAAAATGGTTCTGAAGGGATCCTTTATCCAGAAAAATATAAAACGGTTGAAAAGGTTTTTTCGCAGTTTCTTTGGGGGGTACTTCTTTAACGTCGGCAAGTACTAACGCAGAATTTTGCACAGAAATAACCAATAAAAAAATAAATACTACAACCCACCACCTACGTCTCATTTAAAGCAAAACCTTTCTTACATCTTAAAGAAATAAAATCTATAAAAGCCTAATATATCCTTAGGAAGAAAAAAACCTTAGTTAACTTTAGTATCGCCAGTATCCAAATTATCTAAAACTTGCTGCGCGGCATCCGCCGGCTTCCAAAACCATCCCTTGGGATCCCAGCATTGAGCAAGATAATAATTATTGACCAATTTTTCATATGCCTCTTTTGCTTCTTTATACTTGCCCTCTTGCCGCATGGCCTCCCCTTTAATATACAAGGCGGTCCCCACATCATTTAAAGCCCAATAAGAAAAAATTTCATCTTTAGTTTCTAACGGTGTTTTATTTGCCGCCAAAGTTTCTTGCATGGTCTGAGCTTTTGGTTCATACAATTCTAATACTTTATTAACATATATCGTTACGGCAGGAACGTCTTTTTTCTCAAGTGCCTTCCAGGCCTGTGTTGTTAAAAACGCTGAAGAATAATCGCCAAAATCTAATGTCGACCCCGACTCGATCATGGCTATTTTTTCTTTGGCTGCTTCGGCCGGTTTCCAAAACCACCCGCGCGTATCCCAAGTCTGCCCATAAGAATACTCATCGATTATTTTCTTAAAGGCCGCTTTAGCCTCATCCAGCTTGCCGGCTTTGCGGAGCGCCTCTCCTTGAATAAAATAACTTGTGGCAATGTCGTTTAACGCCCACTGACTAAAAATTTGTTTATCATCACCCTGCACATAAGCTTGTAAGTTTTGCTGCATCTGTTTTGCCTGTTTGGAATATAATTCAATATTCTTATTGGTATAGGCCATGACAGCATCCAAGTCTTCTTTTTTCAACGCTTCCCACGCTTTGGTTGACAAAGTTGAAGAACTGTAATCACCGAATTCATATGCATGAGCCAATCCTCTGCCCAGCATACTGAACATTATCATGCAAAACACTAAAAGACGTACTTTTTTCATAGCTATTCCTCCGATTTTTTTACTTTTATTTACCAAATTTAAATTTTTCTAAAAATCTCTTTTTGGACGAATTGGAAAATAAGTATACAATATTTATTGAAATTTTGCCAATTGACAAGCTATCGCAAATTTTTTCCTAACGAACAATATTTTTTGAGTCAATTGGTCGATTCCACAAATCCTTATAAAGAAAATAACTTTTTCTCAATTGGCGAAGAAACGGGCTTTGGCTGCCGTCGCCCTGGCCGGTTAAACCAAACCACTCCTCAAAATAATACCCGCCCGGGAAAGGCCCCACCGCATCGGATTTTCGGTCATGATACGCCGGTTCATAATTTTTCCACCACTCATCCGTCCACTCAAAAACAATACCTCCCAACGCATTACCCACCCCGCGGCGATTCCCAGCGGTATTTTCCTCAATATCCATCCAATTCCCTGAAAGATATTCTGCCTGGGCTTTCTCCCCTTCTTCTAAAGTTAAATGCCGCGCAAAGGCGGGACATCCATACTCGCTAATAAAAGCCGGCTTGTTACTCACCACCGCCACTTGTTCCCAAAGCGACCCAAAACCATAATCTCCTCGGTACGCATTAGCAGCAAAAATATCCACATCCGGGGCATTTTTGGCAAAAACATCCAAATATAATGTGTCTCCATTACTGGCAGCCACGGGATGATTAGGGTCGACCGATTTAATCCATTGGGCGACTTGGTTAACAAATTTAAAATAAGCCTCAGGTTTCTTATCGGCATTACTAGCCACGCCGTAATTATTTTCATTCCCCAAAAGCCAAAAAAGAATATACGGCTCGTCTTTGTGCGCCATAACCATCTGCTTAACTTCTTCGAGCATTTTCTGCTGTTGCTGGGGATTTTCATAATCGGTGCCTTCGCTCCACGTTGCGCCAGAGCCGATAGCATACTTACCAAGAAAATCGCCCATAATAACACGGATACCGTAATTGGCATACAGGTCCCGCAAAAGATCTTTATTGATATTTAACCCCGGTTTATTATAAAGCCTGATCGTGTTTGCCCCCATCTCTTTCATTAATTGCGCATCACCGACGATTGGTTCATTGTCATCCTTTTTATTATTTCCGTTAGCGTCTACCCAAGAGTCATATGGGCCGTCCACTTTACCATTGCTATTAGTATCCTCTTCCATCCAATTTTTCAAACTCCCGTCATCCGGGCTTTGACCGACTTTCGTAGGGGCATACGTAATTCCTTTAATAATGTACGGCTGGTCATTGACCAAGAGCTGCCAATGCCCATTATCATATTGCACTAGGCGCACTTTACCTTCGCCCACTTTCTTTTTAATATTCCCTAAGGAAATTTTCTCTTCGGCATCAATTTGTTTCTTTGTCTTCTCAAATTGTGTCGTCTTAAAAATACGCCCCGGTGAGGTGATGTAAACATCGTTCTCTATATTATTGTCATACGCATTAAGAATCTGTACTTTCATCCCCTCTGCATCTAAATTTAACTCGGGATGGGTACGAATAATATGGCGGATTTTGGCCACGGCCGCTTGCGCCGGATACCACGGCGTCTGCCAATAAGTCCATCCCACCGTCTCAGGGTAATGCACCACCAAGGCCTGGTACGCTTTGATAGCCTCGTAATACATTCCCGCTTTTTCAAAAATATTGCCCAGGAAAAAAAGTTTAACTCCTGGAGCTTCTGGCGCCGTCACCCATTTAAAATATGCCGCCTCCAAGTCATCCGTATTAACAAAATCCCAATGATTCCCTTTTAAACGGCCTTCTTTTCGGACTTCTTTATAACGCGGATTTATATAGATGTCTGTCTCGTTAGGGTAAATCCCTTCCCCAATAGCCGCAATAAGGCCCTTCATATCGTTTATCTTATATTTATACTGAGCTGTCCCGATGTTAAAAAATCGCCCATATTTTCGGTAATCTATGATATTTTCCGTCCCTTTTGTAAAAAGTTGTGGCATAGTTCTTACTGTTTTACCTAATTCCTCTTGCTCTTGCTTCTCTTCTTTTCCCGTCAGACGATTGATACTGGCTTGGGCTTTCTCGGCCACCGACCAATACCACCCGCGCGGGTCCCACGCCTGTGACCATGAAAAATCATCCATAATTTCCTGGAATTGAATAATAGCCTCTTCTTTTTTACCGGTATTCATCAAGGCTTCCGCTTTAATAAACAAGCATGTGCCCATATCATTTAAGGCCTGATATTTTGATGTTTCGGCTCGGGGAGGGAAACCTTTCAAAACAGATTGTTGCTGACGAGCCAATTCTCCATAACGCTCTTTACAGACGGTAAATAATTCATCTAACTTACTCATATCCTTCTTGGCTGAAGCTTCCCACAGCAATCTCAAAAGATCTTCTGGAGAAGTTTCGGCAAATGTATTTTGGGGCTCAGCTTGATTTTGAGGGGAAGCCTCCGCCGGTGTTTTGGGGGGCTCAGTTTGATTTTGGAGAGAAGTTCCTGTAACTGTTTTTTGTGGCTCCTTTTGATCTTGAGCCAAAACAAAAAACGGGCACAAAATAATCCCTCCCGTAACAAATAGGATTTTTAATTTATGGGACAACATTATCCGACGATAGCTCCTGATGAAAGGCCTTTAACGATGTGCTTCTGCATAAGTAAATATATCACAATAATAGGGATAGCGGCAATGGTTAGGCCCGCCATAAGAACTGGATAATCGGCCAGATTCGGCCCTTGAAATTTGAAAAGGCCGGTTTGAAGAGTCATCAACGTATCGTCGCTGAGTAAAAGATTTGCCAAAATGAATTCGTTCCAAACATTAAGGGAATTAAAAATAACCACGACGGCAATCGCCGGCCTGGCTAAAGGAATGGCAACGTGCCACCAAATCCCCAATTTCCCGCAGCCATCAATGCGGGCGGCATCCTCCAAATCCGACGGCATCTTATCAAAAAATGTTTTAAGCAAAAGAATGCTCAACGATAAACCTACGTTAATCATGCACAAAATATAGCCCGTCCGTGTATTAATGAGGTGAATAAAACGCATCATCGTCACCAAGGGGACAAAACTTCCCGGCAAAGGAATCATCATCGCTGCCATAAACATAAAGAAAAAAAAGTTCTTAAAAGGAAACTGCAGCCGGGAGAACGCGTACGCAGCCAATGAACTGATAACAACGATCCCAAAAACCACGCATATCGTGTAGAAAATACTGTTAAAAAAATATGTGCCAAAATTACCATAAACCCAAGCATGATAAAAATTATCCCATTTCAAAACAGCAGGAAAAAATGATTTGTCCGTAAAAATGGTTTCCTTCGTCATCAGCGCTGAACGGACCATCCAAAATAAAGGGAAAAGACAAGTTACGGTTACCGTTAAAAGAAACGTGTGGATAAAAAATCCTTTATAAAAATTTATCATACGGTATTTGTCAGGATGTATTGCTGGTATGGTTTTCATAATTCTTAAGCTTGCTTTGCCTTATCGGACAATTTCTTAAAAAGAAAAGAAACCGTTATAAGTATCAACCCGAATGTAACGCCCATCGAAGAAGCATAGCCGTAACGTTTTTCAGAGCTCATCGCTGCCAAAATCCTTGTTATCGGAACCTCCGCTTCATATTCCAATCCCTGCCCAACCATTGACATAATAAGGACAAAAACTTGCATGGACCCTAGAACAGTCAAAACCACCACAACCAAAATAACTGGCACCATCATCGGCAATGTCACATTGAGAAATGTGCGCCAACCGTTGGCCCCGTCGACCTTGGCCGCTTCATACAACTGCCTGTCAATAGTCTGCAAACCGGCCAAAAGCATAATAAATCCCCACCCAAAACCTTTCCAGCTATGAACAACCGCGATACACGTGAGTGCTGTTTGCGGGTTCGACAACCAATCGGTCACTAAACTTGTCAATCCGATCTTAGTTAGAAAATAATTTAAAAGCCCGAAATACTCGCCCCCTTGTTGGCCGGCATTTAATATCCACCGCCAAATAAACCCGACGACAACTTCCGATAAAAC
>CAZVZR010000037.1:9672-25192 GCA_964630825.1 uncultured Planctomycetales bacterium
GGCCGGCATTTAATATCCACCGCCAAATAAACCCGACGACAACTTCCGATAAAACAGGCGGGATAAAAAAGACAACGCGATAAAAACGTTTCATCTTAATTTCGCGGTCGCAAGCCAAAGCCAAAGCCAAAGCCAAAGCATTTTGAAATGTGAGCGCAATCAACGTGATATAACATGCATGCCACATCGATTGCCACCAAATTGTGTCTTTCAAAAGGTATTGAAAATTGGCAAATTTAACATAAATCATAAAAGGCGCCAGCCCATCCCACTCATGCAATGAGAGAATAAAAATATAAAAAAACGGGAAAACATAAAAAGTGGAAAAAACTAAGACGGCAGGCAGGATGAAAGAAAAATTGATAAGATTATCTCTTAATTTGGCGGGAGAAATTCTATTGACGATTGTCGCAGGCATTAAGGTTTTTTTATCTTAGCCATTTCCTGCTGTTTAACTTCCTGAAGTTCTTTCGCGACTTCTTCGGGAGTTTTCTTCCCGATAATAATAGCTTGGATCCCTTTGGTAAATCTTTCTGAAACCAAGGGCAGTTCGTTATATTTCCAAACTGTCGGGTGCGTTGTCAAATCCATTGCGCTGGCGTACTGTGATAACACCGGCGGAATAGAAGACAATGATTCTCGGTTGGAAGGAAGATTTAATGTCTGTTCGGCCAGAAAACTCTGCTGTTCTTTAGCCGTAAGCCATTTCAAAAAAGCAATCGCTTTATCTTTTTGCGGTGAATTCGCATTCACAACAAACGAAGAGCCGGCACCGCCCCAAACCTTGAGCGGCCAATTGGAACTAATTGGTGGCGGCATCATGACACCATACTCCAAGTTAGGATTCATCCCATGGTAAACGTTCACGCTCCAAGAACCATTAAAGGCATAAGCTGCCCGTTCTAAAGCAAAATCTTGTTCAGCTTCTTTATTGGGTTTAGTAACAACCCCTTTAACAAGGCCATCGACATCACTCAACTTTTTGAATATAGATAAAACATCAATCCAATCCTTATCCGTATAAGGAACTTCCCCACGGTAAGTAGCCATGATTTTCTCTTCGCCCAAAATATTAAACGCATAATTTGAGGCAAAACAATCGATCATCCAAAGCTCTCCCCAACCGGATACCAAGCCATCAACGCCGACTCTTTTAAGCGCCGCTAAGGAATCCAAAAATTCCTGGAAGGTTGCCGGAGGGTTATCAAAACCCGCTTTTTTAAGAAGTTTTTTATTATAAAGCATTTGAATATTGGTGACATCTAAAGGAACACCGTAAATCCCCGGCTTAACACCATAAGTATTTCCTTCTTCAAAACGGTTAGCGCTAACGGCTCTTTGAAACAGGGCTTTCTCCCAAGCACCATCATCTTGGGCAAAATTTTCGGTCAAATCAGCAGCAAAGCCGTATTTGATAAATTTCGCAAATGTATCTTTGTTATCAAGTATTCCGTATATATCAGGGAGGATTTTGGCTTGAGAGGAGGCAATAATCTTTTGCGTATATGAATCAGAAGGAGCAAAAAGTTCAATTTTGACTTTAATACCTGTTTGCTGTTCGTAGAGCTGGGCGAGCTTTTGAAACGCTTGATCGCGGTCAGTCATCCAATGCCAAAGTGTGATTGTATTTGTTTCCTGCGGTTTTTTAGCACAGCCAGTAAGAATTAAAACAGACAATAAAAGAACAGCGAATTTTTTCATCCTAACTCCCTTCATCTAATGATGCATGATGTAGAAATAATTGAATACTAAGTATAACAATTAAGCCCTTTTTTGTCAAAAACTGCTTTCTTTTAACTTTTTTCCAGCGTCACATGTATATGAATATCATTGGGTTGCGACTTTAGAAAATCTTTCTTTATCTTCGCAGTTTTGGGATTTACCCGGTCAAATTCCACAGGATGGTTATTTAATACTATACTCTTAATAGTATACATATCATCCTTGGTGTTATTTATATAATTTACCGTTAGTCGTTTACCGCAAAATAGAAAACTAACAGCTGCTTCACCTTTCTCATTAAACTGTTCTCGCACAAGTTTAGGCGAAATAATCAAGTCCCCTTTCTCGCCGCGCACGCCGAAAACCTGTGTTAATTGAGTAAAAACCAACCAGCTCGCCGAACCGGTTAAAAAATGGTAACGGCCGCGGCCTTCAGCATCAAAATATTCGGGAATGCCGGGATAAATCCTGCTTTTCCCGCTATCCCGAGCCATTGTATAAATAGAATTTAAAACTTCATATCCTTCCCGAACAAAACCTCTTTTATAAAGAGCATACGCATACATCACGTTCAAATGGCTAAAAAATGATCCATTTTCTTTGGTCCCATAAGCAAAACCAAACGCACGCCCCAAATCCAAATAATTACGCAAGCCGAAATCCGTATTCATCCGAATGCCGCCTAATTCCTTATCACGCAGAAAATGGTTAACAGATTTAACGATATTTTTTATTTCTTCATCCCCGGCAACACCGCTTAAAATCGGAAAAACTTGCCCCGTTAAGGTCATGCGTATTTTCCCATCCTTCTCACCATCCACCCGCTCGGCTTTATTATCATAGTAACCGTTAAACCACCGGTAGTTTTCTTTGTTATATTTTACTTCCACTATTTCTTGTTTACGTATATGTTCGGTCATCCACTCGCCTTTTTGCCGCAAATCTCTAATAACTTCGGCTATTTTTAAGCTGATTTTTTCTCCGCTAACTTCCGGTTGAACAGAAGGGCAATAGTTTTCCAATAAAAGTTTTTTCTTAGCTTCTACGTCGGTGTAATCAAGATTGCCTCCCTGAATTTTGTCTAATAGAACCTCTGTCTCCTTAAGAATTTCAATAGTTTGTTTTCCGTTTAGCGACAAATGTTCGAGCAAATCCGCCAAAATAAGAATGTTGCCGGCATAAAAATTTGTAAATGCTACACTCTCCCCACGATGAAAAGCCATATCCAAACCATCATTCCAGTCGGCATTTTCCAACCGTATAATATTGTGCTCGCCAACATTGAAAAACTGGACCAAATGCTCAATGAGGACATGTTCTAAAATTGTTCCATGGTAAATATTTCCTTCTCGATCTTTAAGTTTATTGCCGTATTGCGGTGACCACCGAAAGTCTTTTTCAAGTGTCCGCGTCAACTGTGGGTCTCGGAAATAGGGGGCACTTTCAAATAAAATATCATAATCACCTGTTTGATGTATATACAACAAAAGAGTCCAAAGCGGCCAGATACCATGGTCCATCCATACACGGGTAATTGTATTGCGATCAGCTACAAATTCCCCCGGCTTTTCACCGATGATCGTCGCATTCGTTCCATCAATACGAACCCCGGCAAAAAATTGAATAATCAAACTGCGCACTTGCTGTGGTTCGGTCAGAATAAGGGTAAGAAGATCTTGCCATAAGTCCCGCCAGCCGCGGCCGCCTTTACCATAATCATGATCCGGCAAAAAAGAACAGCCGAATATACGCCGGAAAACAGGCTGAAGCGTAACCCAATGCATCCATTGATTGAAATCATTGTCACGGCTAAAAAAAGAAACCGCTTGAGACCTTTGCGTCCAATAATTTTTATTTTGTGCCCAAGCATCTTGAATTTTTCCAGAAGAATCAAATTTGTCAAAAACATCTTCTGCTTTTGCCTGTGAATCGACCACACCGATCACCAGAATATACTCTTTACTGTCACCCGGCTTAAGCTCAACTGTTTGAAAACGCAGTGCCCCCATCGCTTCTTTGCCATCGAGTTCTTTCGTTTCCAATAACGGGGGAGAAAGATTCTCAAAAACAGCTTGCGGATGCTGAGAATTGCCCTGGGTTCCATAAAAACTCTCTAATGTTGGGAACGTTCCTACAGGCCCTTCACCCGTATCTCCCATCGAACCAAAAACATAATAAATACTACTTGTATCTTTATGACCTTCTTCATTGAAAATCATGGTTGGTTCAACCATGACGCCGCGTGGCGATTGTGTTATTCGATTCAGCAGGCTCGTCACGTGTTCATGGTCATGCTTATTCGCCAATGCCCTGGCAAAAATAGGAATGCTTGCCGTCGGTATAATCGTAAACGGCTTTGAACCTGTATTCTTTACCATTACCCGCATCAACTCCGCATGTTCTCCCGTCACAGGGATAAAATTCAAAGCTTCAAATTCCAGGCCAAGTGAAGGAATCTTCTTAACCAATTTATGCCATAAGGGGCCGCATTCAACATAAGTGCTACTTTCCTTACTGCCATCCGCAAGAGAAAATACGCCTTCATCTTTTATATAAACAAAAAAATTGCGTACATCATAACGTAAATCTTCAACCGAAACAGGCTTTGTCAAAAACCGATTTTTATCAACTTTAATGTCGCCGCTTAGAAAAGGTGTTATGGAAGACTTTAAACTATCAGAGGTTATGCCGCAAAGAGGGAAATAAATACTCTGGAAATGAATTGCTTCGTGCGAAATGAAATCTGCTGATCCGGGGTGAAATTGATAAAGATTTTTAGCTGTGTCCCTAGATTTTTTTGATTGTAACATATTTATATTCATACAATTAGACAATAAATATTGTCGAAATTTAACACACTTACTCTTTATGGTCAAGACAAAAAAAGACTACAAACACATACGAGAAAATTAAAATTCTTTATAGGTTGCTAAGAAAAAAAACTTAGGAAGGTTGGCGCCAGCCTAACCCAACTGCGTGGCTATAGAGACGGGACATAAACAGTAGACGTATATCATGAAAACGTATGCCTAAATCCCAAGTGTTATCTTCTTTGGGTTTTGCCCAGATGACCTGCCCCCGCAAATTAAACGGAAACATCCCATCAGGCAAAGAAACTTCGATGGATAAACTGTCGTTAAGAAAATACCGTTCTTTGGAAGTCACTTTAGCACCCCAGGCAGAAGCATCACGAAGGTTTAAATTAATGCCAAAATTTTCTTGCGAATCCTTGACCTTGGCCGGGAAACGGGCAACGACTCTGTCAAAAACTCTTCGATCTTCTTGTTTAGGAAAATTTGTCATAAAAACTTTCTTTTAATCTACACAGCGAAAATATTTATTAAGACGCGATTTGCCGCCGTTAAGTACTGTTTCAAATGATAATCCCACACGAAAAGTTTCGGAACCATTATTGGGAACTACCCAGCGTACTTTTCCCAAAACCAAAACCGGGGCTTCGTCCATCCCAAAATCAATCTCAATAGCAACTTCTTCGTCAATGGGAATTTGCAGGTGAGAAACCAACCCGATGCCGCCTTTACTGAAATCAACCGTGCGCACTCCGGAAAAAACTCCTCCCTCTTTTCCATCAACGGGAACGAGGCAATCTAAGCGTTTATTTCTTCTTTTATTTGTCATTTTCTTTTTTTTCACAATAAGAAAATTAGGATTAAACTTATTAAGTTAACTTAATTCTATTGTCAGTAACTCAATACAGCAATACTTTTTCTGACTTTTTTTAAAAGGCACTCTTTTTTTGAGGTAGTACTGACTACACTCTAAAAAACAATCTTTACATCAGTACCATGTTCCGTGGCGTGAATAACATGATGCTGGACCATATTATTTGTATGGAGAGCATAAAAGAGGTTCTTACCGTGCTTAAAAGAAACCGCTTTCTAGATACAGTGCAAATATAATATATAAATCTATAAAAAGCAAATTTTTATATGAAATTTTTACAAAAACATCCCGTTGAACTAACCTTCTCGTAATGTTATACTTGTAATAAATTTATTTAGTAAAAAAAGAATATTCAATACCAAAAATAAATTATTTTCTTAAATGCTTCCAATTGCTGATTATATAATCCTCGGCCTCTTAGTAATTTTCTTTATCATGGGATGGCAAAAAGGCCTTTTGCGAACTCTTTTGGGACCCATTTCCTTGATTGTCGGCAGCATTGTCGGTTACATCTACTATCAAAAAACCGGTAATTTAGTTATCTCTCTTCTGATTAGCATTGTCGGGCCCTTTATAATGAATATTGCCTGCGGCCTTCTAATCAATGCGGCCAAAAAATCCCAAGCAAACCAAGAAGATGCCCCGATCTTAGGCCGTTTCTTAGGAGGCATATTAAGCCTGTTATGGAGCGGATCGATTCTCATTTTGACTATCCTTCTTATCGGTTTAATCCCCGGAAAAACACCTTGGCTGGAAAAGATTCAGAAAGCGATCAACACATCACACACTTATACTTTTATTTATGAAAAATTTAAAGAAAAAATCCCCTCCGTCGAAAACATTAAAAACCTCAATACGGCCATCCAAGACCCTGAGCGCATCAAAGATCTGCAATCAACGGAAGAATTTCAAACTGTTTTTAATAGTGATGTCATTAAACAATTGTATAGTGACGAGGAAACCGCCAAGCAACTGCAGGAAAAAGACATGGGAAAACTTCTCACCAACCCGAAAGTTCAATCTGCCGTGCAGGCCATCATCAACGATCCGGAGCTCTTGAAGAAATTTATGAGTTTGCAGGAAAAAATAATCACGGCTCAGGCTACCAACGAAAAATCCCCGCCGAAACCGAAAGTGATTGAAAAAAGAGATAATAACTGGGAAGTTGTTTACTAAAGACTGGTATTATTTTCCAATACAAAACTGTGAAAAAATAGTATCCAGAAGATCCTCATCAATATTGCGGCCGGTGATCCCATCGAGATGATTGACCGCCAGCTTGATTTCCTCAGAGACAAACTCTAAAGATAATTTTCCTTTTAATTCGGCCAGCGCATTTTCCAAAACTTCCTGACAGGCCTTCAACGCTTCGACGTGCCGCAAATTGCTGATCAAAACACCACCGGCATCGACATCTTTGGCGTGCCAAATTTTTTCAACAATCACCAATTCAAGTTCGTCAATCGCCGTATTTTGCAAGGCAGAAATTTTGACCAGGCGCACGTGGGGAAAAATTTTCCTAATCGTCTCTTCGCTGAATTTCTGTTTCAAATCCGCTTTGTTAACGACAACGAGCATTTCCTGGCCTTTGATCAACTCTAAAATAGATTCATCCTCCTGGCTCAGCGCCTGACTGCCGTCAACGACAAACAAAATAATGTCCGCCTGTTTCATCAACAGCCGGCTGCGTTTCACCGCTTCTTCTTCCACAAAATCCCGCGGCTCCAAAATCCCCGCGGTGTCGACCAATTGAAAAGGAATGCCGTTAATCTGCGCGGTCTCTTCAATGGTGTCGCGCGTGGTGCCGGCAATTGCGGAAACAATCGCCCGCGGCGTCCGCAGCAAGACATTGAGTAACGAGGATTTACCGACGTTCGGCCGACCGCAAATGACAATTTTAATCCCTTCTTTTAAAATCCGGCCGCGGCCACTGGACTCCAGAAGCTTTTTCACACGCTCCCGGGCTGACTCAAGCTTTTGCAGGAGCCCTTCTACAGTCTTCGGATCAATGTCGTCTTCGGGAAAATTAACCACCGCCTCAATCTCCGTATAAACACTGAGCAATTTTTCCCGAATGCCTTCCAATTCCTGGGTCAACTGGCCTTTGAGTTGATTCGTGCTAACTTTTAAAAAAGCGTCTGTCTTAGCTTGAATAATATCCAGGACCGCCTCAGCCTGGGTCAAATCAATCCGCCCGCTTAAAAACGCCCGTTTCGTAAATTCCCCCGGCTCAGCCAAACGTGCGCCTAATTCACATGCTAAAGATAAAACATTACGCAAGACAACCGTTCCACCATGACTGCTCAATTCCACAACATCCTGCTTGGTATAACTTTTCGGTGCGCGCATCACCGTCAAAAGAGCTTCGTCGATTACTTCACCTTGTTTATCTTTTATCCAGCCATAATGCACGGTGAAGCTTTTACATTCCGACGGCTTCTTTTTATTTTTGGCCAAAAATATTTTGTCCGTGATCGCTAAGGCGTTGTCGCCGCTTAGACGGACGATCCCTATCCCGCCTTGCCCCACCGACGTAGAAATAGCAACAATAGTGTCGTCCGTTCCTTTTAATTGATACATATTTTTCGTGCCTCGCTTATCACAAACAATGAACCAGTAATAATGATAAAACCATCCGGTGCAGTTTCTTGCTTTGCCAATTCCAAAGCCTGGGAAACATTTTCGGCAAGGAAGAAATTATTGCCGGTAAAATAACTTTCCAATTCTGCATTTGTCCATGACGAACCTCGAGGATGATCGGCTTTTGTCGCTATCACTTTGTCGGCAATCTGATTTAATTCTTGGCAGATTGATTTTTTATCTTTATCTTCACTGACACCGATGATAACAGTTGCTTTCTTGTCGCCAAAAATCTGTTTAAAAGTATTGGCCAACGCTTCCATAGAATCTTTGTTATGTGCTCCGTCAAGAATAATGCACGGCGTTTTGTTAACGATTTCAAATCTCCCCGGCCAAAAAACATTGGCCAATCCTTTCCAAATTGCCGAATCATCAATGGCATAACCTAAATTTTGTAACTCTTCGATAACACCAATAGCTACTTTGGCATTTAAAAGCTGATGGTCTCCAACCAAAGACAGACGCAAATGCTGATAAAAATTTCTTTTTGTTTGTATCGACACAATCTGATAATCGTTATATCTTTCTTCGGCTTCCGCCTGTGCATCGGCAACCATATAAGAAGGCACGATATTAAATTTCCGGCAACGGTGCGCGAAAACATCCCATGTTTCTTCTTTCTGCTGGGCGATAACAACCTTTTGACGATTACTTTTAATAATTGCCGCCTTCTCTTCAGCAATTTCCGCCAACGTATTGCCTAATAATTGAGTATGTTCCAGACTGATGGGCGTTAGCGCACAAACAATGGAATCCGCAGCATTCGTTGCATCTAACCGTCCACCCAGTCCCGTTTCCAGCACGACAAAATCAGTTTGCTGTTTTTGAAAATAATACAAAGCCAGCGCTGTATAAACTTCATAGAAGGTCAAATTCCCCAAATTTTTTTGCGATTGGATTTCCTCAACTGCCGGAAAAATTTCTTGAGCGCACTTAAATAAATCTTCAGATGTAATCGCATCGGCGAAAATATCTTCCGTGTTGTTTTGCGCTCCGTTTAAAATGCGGATCCTTTCACGGTAATGATTCAAATGCGGTGACGTGTACAACCCAACTTTATATCCAGCCCTTGCCAAAATGGAAGCTGTCATCGCGCATGTTGAGCCTTTGCCTTTGGAGCCGGCGACGTGGATAATCTTTAATTTTTTTTCTGGATTTCCCAACAGTTTTAATAGCTGGAAAATTCGATCTAATGTAAAATTCTCCGACGAAAGAATTCTTTGTTTTTCATAATCAATAAAAGATTCTAAATAAGATTGATGGGAAATAATAGTCATGGTGGGAGAAAAGATTAGTGTTTGAAGTGGCGAATGCCGGTAAAAACCATGGCAATGCCGGCTTTGTCAGCTTCTTTAATAACGTCTTCATCGGCAATCGATCCACCTGTCTGAATAATCGCCGCAATTCCGGCTTTCTTTGCCAATTGAATGTTATCTATATGAGGAAGGAACGCTTCGGAAGCCATGACTGCTCCTTTGGCTTGTTTACCGGCTTTATCCGTGGCCGTTTTAAAACTTCCAACGCGAGAAGTCTGTCCACAGCCTATGCCAACTACTTTCGTTCCCTTCGCTAGAACAATAGCGTTGGAACGGACATGCTTGACAACTTTCCAAGCAAAGAGCATCGCCTCAATCTGGTCTTTGGTTGGCTTTTTCTTCGTGGCAATTTTTAAATCCTTTGCCGTCGCTGCCTTTACATCTTTGTCCTGTAATAAAAGGCCGCCCGAAACTTTCTTTAAATCAAATTTATCATCTTTTATTTCGCCGCAATTTAATTCAATCAATCTTAAATTTTTCTTGGCTGACAGTAGCTTGAAGGCTTTGTCATCAAATTGCGGAGCAACAACACATTCCATAAAACCGCTTTGTTCAATAAGCTTCGCTGTCTTTAAGTCAACTGCCCGGTTGAGCCCGATAATGCCGCCGAATGCAGACAACGTATCTATTTCCCACGCTGCTTGATAAGCTTTGGACAAATCTTTGTCTTCGGCAACACCCGTCGGATTATTATGTTTGATCACCACCGCTGCCGGCTGTTCAAATTCTTTAACAATATTAAGCGCAGCGTCCAAATCCAAAATGTTATTAAAGGAAAGTTCCTTGCCGTGGCGTTGGTTCAATTTATTTAATCCATAAGTTTCACTGGAATCCCTGTAAAAGGCTGCCTGCTGGTGCGGATTTTCACCGTAACGCAGATCCTGTAATTTTGTAAATTTAAAAACAAGCTCCTTCGGCAGTGCCGTGAACTCTTCCTTGTTCAACTGACGGTCCAAAAAATTAGAAATAATACCGTCGTATTTGGCAGTATGTTGAAAAGCTTCTATAGCTAACTTAAACAATACCGAATCGGATAATAGGCCGTTATTATTTTCCAGTTCTTTGAGAATTTCCGGATAACGGCTGGGATTACTGATAACCGCGACACTTTTAAAATTCTTTGCCGCCGAGCGCAGCATTGCTGGGCCGCCGATATCGATATTTTCAATCGCCTCTTCCAAAGTTACATTTTTTTTGCTGATCACGCTTTCAAAAGGATACAAATTCACCGCCACCATATCAATAAGGCCAATATTATGCTTTTTTATCTGTTCCATGTGGTCTTTGTTATTCCGTACAGCCAAAAGTCCACCGTGTATCTTAGGGTGAAGTGTTTTAACGCGGCCATCGAGCATTTCTGGAAATTGCGTATAATCCGAAACTTCTTTGACCGGGATGCCGGCATTACGCAAATGATTGGCCGTTCCTCCCGTTGAAAGAATCTCCACGCCAAGAGCATGTAATCCTTTCGCAAAAAGGATGAGCCCATTTTTGTCAGAAACACTAATCAGCGCTCGTTTAACTTTAATCATTTTAACTGTTTGATTATCTCGACGACAAAGGCTGTTAAATCTTCGGGCTTGCGTGAGGTGATTAAATTCTTATCGACCACTACTTCCTTATCCATCCAATTTGCCCCGGCGGCAATCAAATCATCTTTGATCGCAAAAAAACTGGTAGCTTTGCGACCTTTTAAAATTCCGGCTGAAACCAGCATCCAGCCGCCATGACAAATAGAAGCCACCACTTTACCTTGATCATGAATTTCCTTAATGAACTGAGCCATCTTCGGATTGCGGCGCATGAAATCCGGCGCAAAACCTCCGGGAATGACAACTCCATCAAAATCAGCGGCTTTTATTTTCTCAATTGATAGTTCGGCCTTGCAAGGATATCCTTCTTTGCTGCCGTAAGATTCCTTTGTCCCTGTCCCAACGGTTTTCGTCTCAATACCTTCTTCCTTTAACCGTAAAATCGGATACCAAACTTCCAACACCTGATATTGGTCTTCGACTAGAATAGCCACTGTTTTCTTCCTGCTCATATAACTCCTCCCAAATAAAAAGAGGCAAGCTTATAAATCATTTTTACGCTTGCCTCATAAAAAAATAAACCACTCTTAATTCCTTATCTTAGCTTACCCTTTCGTCGCTTTTGCTCAGAAGGTTTTGTGTGAAAACGCCTCTCTTTTAATTCCACCATAAAGCCGTCTTTCTGACAGGCTTTCTTAAATATCCGCATAGCTTTTTCAAAGCTTTGTGGGTCTGTAACTTTAACTTCGATCATTCTTAATCACCGCCTTGTTTTTAATTTTAATAAGTTTTGTTATTATAATATACATTTCCTAAATGTAAAGGGCTTAAATAACTTGTGCCCCGTGCTCTCCTGTTCTAATCTTATAAATATTCTCCAGCGGAAGAATAGCTATCTTGCCGTCTCCGGTTGAGCCGGTTTTGGCTACTTTACGGATCATGTCGATGGTTTTCTCAATTTGGAATTCATCGACGTAGATCTCAATTTTCATTTTTTCCTTCAAGCCATTACGGTGATGGCCGAAACCTCTGGCCTCAGTCACAGTGATTCCGCCGACACCGGATTTTTCTAGGACTTTAAATACGTCATCAAATTTTTCTTTGCGTACAATTGCTTCAATTTTCTTCATTTATTTCTCCCTTAAGGGATGGCATATTACCATACACTTTATTATACGTCAATTTATTGCTGATAGGCAGGATTACTTTCATTGAGCTTACTTTTGAGATCATCTAAATATCCACTTTCTAAACTTAAGCCCAATTTTTGCGCCTTTAAAGCTTCTTCCATCGCTTCCGCAAACCGGTTCTGAGCCCTATATACTAGAGAACGGTTCATATAAACTTGGGCATAGTCATGGTTTACCCTCAAAGCTTCGGCAAAATCTCTTAAGGCCAAATCATACAAGCCGCGCTCAAAATATAAAATGCCTCGGTTATTATACGCTTCGGTAAAATTCTGATTGAACTTTAATGCCATATCATAATCTGCTAACGCCAATAACTGCTTTTCTTCTTTTTGATAAAGGCTTCCCCGGTTGTAATACGCATCGGCATATTTGCGGTCAATGGCAATGGCTTGGGAATAATCATTGAAAGCCAAATCGTTTTGGCCCAACGCCTCAAAAACATTCCCACGGTTATTATAGGCTTTTGTAAAATACGGATTAATATCCACCGCTTTCCCAAAATCCGCCAAAGCCAGAGCATAGCGTTTCTCTAAACTATAAACCTGCCCACGGTTACTGTAGGCTTGATAAAACTGCGGATTAAGTTCCAATGCTTTATCAAAATATTCCTGAGCCAAAGAAAAATCCCTTTTATTTTTATAATACAACCCCAGGTTATTATAAGCCTCTTCCATCCGCGGATTGAGTTCGATACATTTTTTATAATCTTGTACAGCTAATTCCCACATCCCTTTTTTTTCATAAGCACGCCCGCGATTATTATAAGCCAATGCCGCCGAGGGTGTTTGCCTGATCACATAATTCCACAACGTCAAACTATCCTGCCAGACATTGGCCTGGGCAAAGGTCCGCAAAGCCAGTAAAAAATAAATTGCACTTAAGCACGCTAGGACTGTTTTAGATGAGAAAATCCCCTTAGATGCTATTGTCTTCTTCCAAAAAATATCTATTAAATATCCTGTCAAAAAACAAAAACCTACGCTCGGTAAATACATAAACCTGTCGGCAACAACATCGCCATCAGGAAATGTGTTAACTCGCAGCAAAAAGAAAATTGACAGAAAATAATATAAAAATCCAAATACAACCCATTTGTTCATTCGAAAACGATAAACCAAAATTAAAATTATAAAAAATGAAATCAGCGAAGCGTCAAAGTGAACATTGGCCAAACTCACGGGTGCCGGCAAAGCATAAATAGGCCCCAAGACCAGAGGAAAAATAAATTTGTTTATATAAAATACAAATGTCCATATATAAACTAACAGTGAAGTAAGCCAGCTTGCATTTAAATAAAAATTATCCATATTAAAATAAAAAGTAATAAACGCAATAGGAACAAGACAAATACAGTGAAGCAATTTATCACCCAGAAGTTTCCAAGACGCTTGCCTTTGATACAACCAATCCAATAATAAAAATATTAACGGTAAGCTCACCGCCATGGGCTTGGCCAGAACGCTTAAAAAACCAAAAAGCACCGAAAAATAATAAGACGATTTTTTGCCCTCCTGAAGGTAGCCCCAATATGCATGCAAAGATAAAAGATAAAAAAACGCGCACAAAACATCTTTACGCTCGGTAATCCAAGCCACCGATTCCACATGAAGAGGATGAATCCCAAACAATAGTGCCCCCCAAAAAGCCGCCGACAATGACAAACCCAAACGCATCGCCAACAAATACACCAAAATCGTAACCGCCATGTGTAACAACAAATTGTCAAGATGGTACCCAAATGGATCAAAACCGAAAAATTGATATTCGACAGCAAAAGATAACGTTGTTAAAGGAATATACGTGCGGTTAACCGTACTAAAAAATATCTGTGTGATGTGCTGAAGGTCAAATTCCCGAATGGTGAGATTCTCAGTTAAATGAAATTCGTCATCGAGGTTTGTAAATCCATTGTCGAGGGACGAGCTGAAAGCAAGAAAAGTAACTACAGAAATAATTAATAAATGCCGAAGGATTGGACGGCCTGTGGGTTTGATATCATCCATAAGTATATAAAATTTTACCCCCGACTCGTAAGATATGGCAAAATTCTCTTCGATAATTTTGCCATACTCGTCGGGGTTATCCGCATAAGCTCTCTAAGGCGGATAAGGCGTGTTTAGCGTCTTAATCGGGGTCGTTATAGACAAACTCTTTGCCGGCATAATTACGCAGCGTCCATTTCCCGCCCTCTTGAGAAACAATGTAACCAGGGCTGATGGGAATTTTACCACCGCCGCCAGGGCCGTCAATCACATAGGTGGGGACTGCATAACCAGTCGTATGCCCCCGCAGCTTCTCTATTATATTAATACCAACAGAGACAGGGGTGCGGAAATGTTTAGACCCAAGGATAGGATCGCATTGATAAATATAATAAGGCCGCACACGGATTTTTAAAAGTTCATGCATCAACTTTTTCATAACGGAGGGTTTATCATTAACACCACGAAGAAGAACCGTTTGGCTTCCCATCGGGATACCACTATCAGCCAAAAGATCACAAGCAAACTTCACGCGTTTAGTAACCTCTGAAGCATGATTAAAATGAATGCTCATCCAGATGGGGCTGTATTTTTTGAGCATATTTACTAAATCAAAAGTAATCCGTTGCGGAAGCGTAACCGGGACTCGGCTGCCGATACGGACAAACTCAACATGCGGGATGGATTTCAAAGTCTTGATAATATATTCCAACACGCGGTCACTCATAGTTAACGGGTCCCCACCGGAAATCAGGACATCCCGAATCTTTTTATTGGAACGGATATAATCAAAAGCCGCTTCATAGGTTTCCCGGCTTAACGTCCGGTTACCATCGCCCACCATCCGCGAACGCGTACAATAACGGCAATACATCGCACACATTTCATTAACGAGAAATAACACGCGGTCAGGATAACGGTGGACCAGGCCATGCACCGGGGAATGCGAATCTTCACCGCAAGGATCGCGCATCTCATCGGAAGCAGTTTCTAATTCATATTTCTGTGGAATGCATTGCAGACGGATAGGGCAAGCAGGATTGTCAGGATCCATCAGGCTGGCAAAATACGGCGGAATCGACATCGTCAATTTTTCGCCGCAACCTTTAATCCCTTCAATTTCCTCTTTCGTTAAATTAACAATTTTACTTAAAACATCCAGGGTACGGATGCGGTTACGCATCTGCCAACGCCAATCTTCCCAATCAAAAGGAGTCGCATCTTTAAAGAAACTGATGACACGGTTTTCCTTCGCGTTAAGTTTGACAACGGGCTGCCCTTCGGGTTTAGTTGTTTGAACTTCTTGATTATTTGTTGTGTCTACAGGATCCATGTATTACACCCCCACTTTCTGGGTCAGCTCTTTCGCCAACCCATTTCGCTCTAAGGCGTAATTTAAAATACGGTTGATTATTTCCTCATAGGTCGTGCCTATGGTTTTTGGGAAAATGTTA
>CAZVZR010000038.1:0-24888 GCA_964630825.1 uncultured Planctomycetales bacterium
CAGGTTCTTTTAAATGAGGAACATTTGGCCGGCCTTGATTGGGAGGCGATCGTTTCTGATTGTAAAAATTTTCCTTTTAAAGGGTTTGATATGGCGCGGCATGGTGCGGATGCGTTGAGGCTGGGGACGGTTTCCTCGGAAGACTATGCGGTGTTGCTCGATGCCTTAGATACGGTGGGGGTTATCAATAACATTGCCAATATCCAGTTAATAACAACGTCTTTAGAACAGGTGCAATTGGTTGTCAAGGCGATGGATTCATATGTCGCTGTTGGGACGGAACAAAAAGGTGTCCTTGATGAACATCAACAAGTGAAACTCCTCTTGAAGCCGAAGGTTGATGAACAGGGGATACTTAATGTTGAAGTTTCTCCTTTGGTGATTCAAGAAGGTGAGGTTCAATCTTCTGCGCCTTCAGAGAAAGAGGCAATAACAGAATTAAATATTAAAGTTAACAACAAAGCGACTATTGTCATCGGCGGATTGTTTAAAGATGTTACCGTTGAATCAACAAGAAAAATTCCTTTGCTTGGCGACTTGCCGTTCGTCGGGTTTGCTTTTCGTAACGAAAGAGAAACTAAGCAAAAAAGTGAAATAGTTATTTTCTTAACTCCTGAGTTTATTGGCGATGAAACTAAAAGCGAGCCGGACAAATCATAGGAAGCTGGCGGGGCGGTATTTTCGCGGCGGAATTATCCTCTTTATTTTGGGATTGACAGGCTGTGCCACTGTCCCGCCGAAAGGGGTGTCCGCGGTGGGGCAGCTTAACCTTAGAGATTTTTGCCGTGCCCATGAGATCCGCTGCCAATTGGATAATTTTTTTTATACGGCCACGTTGACGTATAAAGATACACAGGCTAATCTTTTGATCGGCAGCCCTTTAGTGCTTATTGGTGAGCAGCAATATATATTAGACACCCCCGTTGTAATGAAAGATAGTGCGGTAATGGTGCCGGCGGATTTTCAAGCTAAATTTTTTCAGTGTATGGAAAAAACCGTTGCCCAGCCGCATAGAGACATGATGCCACCGGTACTTCGGAAAATTGTTATTGATCCGGGGCACGGCGGCAAAGACCCCGGGGCCATTGGGCCAAGCGGCCTTCAGGAAAAAAAGGTTAACCTGGATATAGCCAAACGGCTCAAAAGAATTTTAAAGAAAGAGGGCATTGAAGTTATCATGACGCGGGAAAGTGATGTTTTTATTTCTCTGCCGAGGCGTACCGAGATAGCCAGTCAATCAAATGCTGATTTATTTGTTAGCGTCCATGCAAACTCTTCTCCGGTACGCGGAGTAAATGGGATGGAGGTGTTTTCCATGCGGGATTTGGAGTACTTGGAGAAAAATGACAGCCAAAGGCGCATTAACCATGAAATGATGTTTGATCATCTTTCGATGAATAAATTTATCCCTGATTTAGAAAGTATTTTGGAGGATATGCTTTACTGTTACAAAAAATCCGAATCTCACCGGGTGTCTGAAACTGTGTCCGGCCAGATAACATCATTTACCAAAGTCAAAGAAAAAGAGGCCGGCTTTTATGTCCTGCGCAATACGTTAATTCCATCTATTTTGGTGGAGGTCGGGTATTTGACCAATCCTAAAGAAGGGCACTTGTTGTCAGAGGGAATTTATCGCCAGAAAGTTGCCGAAATTTTGGCACAAGGCTTATTAAGGTACGCCAGGGAGATCTATGCCCAAACACAGTAATGAAAATAAAGCCATCGGTGTTTTTGATTCCGGATTAGGCGGATTGACTGTCGTCAAGGAATTGATGCAGCAGTTGCCTAACGAAAGGATTGTTTATTACGGCGATACGGCCCGGGTTCCTTACGGGACGAAATCGCCGAAGACAATTTTACGGTTTTCCGTGGAGAACACGCTGGTTTTGCTTAAGCATAATGTTAAAATTATTATTATTGCTTGTAACACCAGTTCTAGCTATGCGCTGGCCACATTAAAGAAAAATTTTAAAGTTCCGATTGTCGGTGTTGTTGATCCCGGTGCCAGAAGAGCGGTAACGTTAACCAAAAATAAACGCGTCGGTGTCATTGCCACCGCCGCAACGATTAATAGCCAATCGTATCAGAAAGCTTTGCGGCGTTATGATAATAAACTTAAAATTGTCGATCAGAAATGCACGTTGTTTGTTCCATTGGTGGAAGAGGGATGGTTCGACCATAAAATAACTGAAGAAGTTGCTCGGCAATATTTAAAGGAACTGAAAAACTTTAAGATTGATACACTTATTCTGGGATGTACCCATTATCCCTTGTTGAAATCGACTTTAAAAAAAGTGATGGGCAAGGATGTTGTGTTAGTCGATTCGGCTAAACAGGTCGTTGAAGATGTTAAAGCGGCATTGATTGTCGCCCAGAATTTACGGAAAGCAAAACAAAAACCCAAGCATATGTTTTTAATCAGTGACCGGCCGCAGGAATTTAAAAAACTTGCCAAGCGTTTTTTGGGCCGGGACATTCCTAAGATTGCGAGGGTTGCCGATGTTTGAGTTATCTGTTAAAGGGGATATTGCGTCAGCGCATTTTCTCAGAGAGTATGAAGGGAAATGCAAAAATCTCCACGGGCATACCTGGAAAATCGAGGTTTTTATAAAATCCGAAAAATTGGATAAAGTTGGCATGGTTGTCGACTTTACGGTTTTAAAGAAACAATTTAAAGAGTTTTTAATTCACATTGACCATGTTTGCCTCAATGATTTGGAATATTTTAAGAAAGTTAACCCGACTACCGAGAATATCGCCCAATATGTTTACAGAAATTTCAACCAGGTAATCGCGCCGCTAAAAATTAGTAAGGTTCAAGTGTGGGAATCGGATGCATCGGCGGTCACTTATTTTGAATAACCGTAGGGGCGAACGGCCGTTCGCCCCTACAAATAATGATAAAAATGAAGAAGGCAATTGTTCTTTTTTCTGGCGGTTTAGACTCCACAACGCTTTTATATTACGTTAAAGCACGAGGATTTGCACCGCAATGTTTGGTGTTCGACTACGGTCAAAGGCATCGCAAGGAAATTAAAACGGCGCAAAGAATTGCACGGCTGGTGAAAGTACCGATCAAGGTTGTCAAGATTGCATTACCGTGGCAAGGTTCGAGTTTGCTGGATACGAAAATAAAATTGCCACAGCGGAAAAAGATTAATCCTGGCGAAATCCCTTCAACATATGTTCCAGCGAGAAATATTATCTTTTTAAGTTTTGCTGTTTCTTATGCTGAAGCCGTCGGGGCGCAAAAAGTTTTTATCGGTGCCAATGCGATTGATTATTCCGGGTATCCGGATTGCCGGCCGGAATTTTACCGTGCCTATCAAGCAGCTGTTAGAAAAGGGATGAAAAGCGGTGTGCAAGGAAAAGAAATTAAGATTGAAATTCCTTTTTTACGTAAGACGAAAGCTCAGATTATCCGTTTAGGTTCCAAGTTAAAAGTACCGTATCAATTGACGTGGTCATGTTACGCTGGCGGCAAGAAACCGTGCGGCGTTTGTGATAGTTGCTTGTTGCGGCAAAGAGGGTTTGAAGAGGCAGAGATCAGATAGCGTAGGGGCGTATTGCAATACGCCCTTACATTATGGCAAAGAATATGAAAGCAAAAATTTTAGAAACATTCCGTTCCATTCAAGGTGAAGGTAAGTATGCCGGCATCAACCAGGTCTTTGTCCGTTTCTTTGAGTGCAATATGCATTGTACTTGGTGCGACACTCCGCATTCCATCGGTGACACAACCAGGAATTTCAAAGAATGGGAGATTGAAAAACTTTTTGGAGAGATTAAATCCCTTTGGGATGATTGCCATTCGGTGAGTTTGACCGGCGGGGAACCTCTGTTACAGACGGAGTTGATAAAATTGTTAATACCGCAGTTAAAAGAGGCTGGGATGCGCGTTTATCTGGAAACAAATGGGACGTTGCCTGAACAACTCGCTGAGATCATTGATGATGTTGACATCACGGCTATGGATATTAAACTTCCCAGCTCGACGAAATGCCGTTCGTATTGGGAAGAACACAAAGATTTCTTAAGAATAGCGCAAAAGAAAGATGTTTTTGTTAAAGCGGTTATTTCAAGTGATACAGAAGGCGATGACGTGTCTCAAGCGATGGAATTGGTCGCTGATATTGATCCTAAAATTTTATTTATTCTTCAGCCGAATTATTTTGAGATGAAAAACGGCGTCATCAAAAAGTGTGTCGAGTTTCAAACTTATGGGCGTAACCGTTTAAAGGATGTTCGCATTGTGCCGCAGATGCATAAATTTATGAAATTGCGATAACCGTAGGGGCACGGCATGCCGTGCCCCTACAATTTTCATTATGCCAAAACAAAAATCGAGTTATGATGAAAGACAAGAACATATCCGGTCATTAAAGACGCCCGAGATAGAAGTCTGGGAAAATAAATACCCAGAGAGAGAATATACCGTTAACTTGGATACTTCGGAATTCACCTGTATTTGTCCCAAGACCGGATTGCCGGATTTTGCCACGATCCAGATCAATTATGCTCCGGCGAAGTGGTGCATTGAACTTAAATCTTTTAAGATGTATTTGATTTTCTACCGTAACGTGGGTATTTTTCATGAGCATTTGGTAAATAAAATTTTGGACGATTTTGTTAAGGCTTGCCAGCCACGTTGGGCGAAAATAGAAATTCTAATGAATCCTCGAGGGGGAATCACCACGAAAGTAACCGCAGAATATAAACGTAAAACTAAGGACTAAATAATGAAAAGAATCGATGGCAGAATGCCTGAAGAATTACGGAAAATAAAAGTAACGAAAAATTATGTTAAACAGCCCGAAGGGTCATGCCTTATTGAATTCGGTGATACAAGGGTATTATGCGCAGCGACGATTGAAGAGGATGTTCCGCCATTTTTGAAAAATACGGGAAACGGTTGGGTGACCGCTGAATATGGGATGTTGCCGCGCTCGACGGATACACGGATGAACCGTGATAAAACATTAAAATCCGGCCGGACACTGGAGATACAGCGGTTAATCGGGCGTTCTCTGCGCGCGGTCGTTGATACAACAAAGTTGGGCGCCAGGACCGTAAAGGTTGATTGCGACGTTATTCAGGCCGACGGCGGGACAAGGACTGCTTCCATTACCGGTGGTTTTATTGCTTTGGCATTGGCTTTAATCAAAGTGAAAAAGCAGGGATTGATAAATCAAATTCCGCTTACAGATTACGTGGCGGCCGTCAGTGTCGGTGTTTATAAACAACAGCCAGTTTTAGATTTGAATTATGAGGAAGATTCCCATGCCGACATGGACATGAATGTTGTTTTATTGGGCGAAGGTAAATTCGTTGAGGTACAGGGAACAGCCGAAAAGAATCCTTTTACCAAGAAAGAATTGGATGCTTTGCTGGATTTAGCTAGAAAAGGCATTAAAGAATTGATTGCCATCCAAAAGAAAAACCTGCCCGAAATAAAATTATAAAATGCAAGAATTACTCATCGCAACGACAAACCAAGGGAAGTTAAGGGAAATCCGGGATTTATTAAAGGATCTTCCCATTAAAATTACTTGTTTGACGGATTATAAGGGTTTGCCGAAAGTTGAGGAAGACGGGAAAACATTTGCGCAGAACGCAATTAAAAAAGCGGCAACCATTGCTTTGTTTACCAAAAAGTTAACTCTGGGCGAAGACTCAGGGCTAGAAGTCAAGGCATTAAAGAATGCGCCGGGGATTTATTCGGCCCGTTTTTCCGGTGAGAATGCAACGGATAAAAAGAATAATCGGAAATTATTGCGTTCGTTGCGCGGTGTCTCGCTTAAAAAAAGGCAGGCACGGTATCGTTGCTTTGTCGCCTTGGTTGATAACAAAAAAATTATCGATGTGGCGAGTGGTGCATGCGATGGTCTTATCACCACGCGCGGTAAAGGCAAAAACGGTTTTGGGTATGACCCTTTGTTTTTAATTCCTCGCTATAAAAAAACTTTCGGTGAGCTTGATCCGGCTATCAAAGCCAAGATCAGTCACCGGGCCAGGGCTTTTAAGAAAGTAAAAAAGATCCTTCTTAATTATTTGTCGGTCGGTTAAAATGAATAGTATACTTTAATTAGGAAATCACCAGGAGGTTTACTTTGTCTAAGCCAATTTCAAGAAGTTCATTCCTTTGTATCAATAAATTTCAACGCTTAATCATTTATCCTTCTTTTTTCCTCTCCGTTTTCGCTTTCTTTATGACCTACTTGTGTTTGAAATATTTTATTACGGAAGCCGCATTGAATTATAAGATTGATATTGATGAATTGCGCTGGATTGTTTATGGCGTATTAATTATATTGGGCATTCTGATTTTCTCACTCATGGCCTGGATATCCGTTGTTGCCAATAAAATTTTGGGGCCCAGCGAGCGTATTATTAATGAACTTGATGAGGTAATTTCCGGGAAGAAGAACCAACCGCTCAGGGCAAGAAAAGGCGATGAGCTTTTCGAAGAGCTGTTAAAGCGCATCAATATTCTGATTGAACGAAAAAAATAATTAAGGAACTTACCTGCGATGACAATGAATAACAAAGGTTTTACCATGATGGAGGTGATTATTGTCGTTGTCGTGATTACCCTTGCCGCTTTATTCATCATCCCTAATTTTGAGACATCAATTGACCGTGCCCGTGCGAGGAATGTTAAAATTGAGCTACAGACCATACAAGGAGCATTGAAGATTTATGATGCCAAGCATGGTGGGCTAGGAAATTTAGATTTAGATGGCCAAGACAGCATTAATCAGACTTTGGGTTTGCAAGTTCAAGATAAAGATTTTCATCATCACTGCTATCCTTTGGACCCCGACGGTATAAACAGATTTGTCTGTGATGCTTACAATTCCGCTAAGAAGTACACTGTAAGACAATATATTGATGATGGAAGTGTTGAGTGTAGGCAACAAACTATGCCTGGGGGTGGCAATATTTGCCAGTCGGTAGGTTTTAGTAATTAGTGGTAGTAGGAGTTCCCACCTTATTTCAAGATTTCTTCCAAGATTCCCTTAAACCCTTCTTTAAGCACATCACTTGTTTTTTCAAGTACTTTTAAAGCCGAAGATTCAACTTTATATTGAGGGTTATCCAGAGTCCCTGTAAGTTTGATATGGATGATCTGTGTTAAAAGTCCGGAAGGGAGTTTTTGTAGGGGAGAATCTGATTGTAAACGGGCGATTTCGCTAAAGGTAGGCGAGATAAGGAAATTAATATTTTTATCAAAATCTACCCATCCTTTGGCGGAAAGTTTAACTGAATTGCTGACGAGCTCGGTGTTTTCGGTAAGGATTTTTCTCTCGCGAATTGAAAAACCGGAGGTAGCGGTGGTGAAAACGACATTTTTAAATTCCGGGATGAGCATCGCCCCCCACAGCCCTTGTAAAATATTCCATTCCCAGAGGTTCCCATCGTTTATGGTAAGGCTGCCTTCGCCTTCTAAAGAATTGATTTCTTTTATCTTGCCGGTTAGCTGGACTGTAGCGGATAAATCCCCGGCCAAGTCTCTATTTTTAAGTTTACGGTAATTACGAAGTGTGGCCAGTTTTAGGTGTTCCAGGCGAGTTGTTAGATTGACGGGAATATTTTCTTCCGCGAAGTTGATCGATGAAGACATGGCCAATTCGCCGTCATAAAGTTTGCTTGTTATCTCAAACCGGCTAACATAGCTGTCCCTTTGTTCGTATTTGAGGGCAAGATCGTTAAACGGGTTGCCCAGAATAGATATTTCCGGGGACTTGGCATTTATTGACAAAGCCATCTCGCGCCATTTGTTGGGATTTCCCTGAAGCAATACCTCGAGGGCTACTTCACCTGTAGGGTTATATTGGTCTATTTTTTCTTTAAAGGCGGGCATAAAAAATGGAAGGTCTTTTAAATTTAGATTTAGATTGCCCCGCAAGTCCAGCTTGGGCCCGTCAGGATTTAAATGGACGTCGCCTTTTATATCAAGGGCGGAATTATAGTATTTTCCCGCGAGGGAAGTAACCTGGAAAGCGCTGTGCAGGATGTTGATATTGGTTGATAGGGACACGTCGGGACCCGAGAGGGTTGCCTCCAGAACCGGGCGGCTAAAGTCAACCAGTTTTCCAGAGAAGGAATATTCTTTATTTTGCAACATCCCTTTAAAGTTACGCCATGTTAATTGGTTTTTTGTTAATTTTAAATTTCCCACAGTATTGACAATGTCTGCTGGTAAATTTTTTTGTGAAACAGTTGCATTATTGAGCTGCCCTTCCAATTGATAGTCTGCGAATTCTGGCGAAGCCAGGGGCCCTTTAAACTGTATTTTGGCAGACGCTTCACCGCTTAGATTGAGATTTAACTTGGCAAGCTGGCCAGCAAACAAAGTGGTAATTTCTTTTAAATCAACATTGTCAGATGATGCTTTGATGTCAAGTATCGGTTGGGCAGGGTTATTGATTGAGCCGGAGAGGGTGATATCCGTATTTTTGGTATGAAAAAACAGAGCGTCTGTCTTAAACTGATTTGTTTTAAACTGGATTGTGCCGGTCGCGTTGGTGATTTGATCAACATTGGGAAGTCCTTTCGCGGAATCACCGGCTAACGTAACGGTGCCGTCGTATTGATATTTAGCCTCGGAATTGGGGTCAAAAGAAAATGAAACCGCAAAAGAAGGTTGCTTTAAACTCAACTGTTTTGAGTCAAATTGCGCGAGTCCGCTTAGAAGATCTCCCTCGGCAACAACAGAAAGTTTTTGTTGAGCGAAGGTTAATGATAGTTTCGATGAATTGATTTTTTCGGCTGTCATTGTCAAAGGTGGCATAGCCAGGTTGATTTTCTCAAGCGCAAGCAAGCCATCTATTTTAAGGGCTTCATCCATAAAAGTTAAATTCAAGTTATTGATGGTTGCGAGGTCGCTCTCCAAGTGCGTTTGATCATTTTCAAAGACGATAATCTTATTGCCAGTTAAATTTCCAGTGAAATGAATTGTTTGGCCTTTTTTGGAAAGGGCAAATTTCTCAGCAGATATATTCCCCCGGATGTTTTTTTTATCACCAAGGGCAAGATAGCCGTTTTGGATATCCATATCGCCCTCGAGTTGAAGGTTAGAGCCGGTGGCGGCAAGAGGCAGTGAATTAGCGGCTGTATCAGGACTTAGATTGAATTTACTTATATTGCCATGAATGTTTCCCTTAAGCGTTTTATTGTTGGCGAAATTCAGGTCCACATTCGTAAGATTCAATGCCCCGCTAGCGGTGAATAGTTGATCTTTCCATGCGATGTCGGCATTGTGGATGTCAATATTTTCTGCAGTATAGATTTTACCCTCTGATGTATAGTTAATATTTTTAAGATTCAGATTACCGCTGAGATTGATGCCGTCGGAACGATATTCAATGCTGGTAAGATTGGCTTGCGTGAGGAATCCAGTTTTTAACTTGGTGTTGGGGTCAGTGTTAAATTGCAGGAAATATTTTTCTAGAGGCAGGTTACCCAGTGAGGCATTGCCGGTGAATTTTTTATCTTTAATATGGTATTTGCCGCGGATATCGATGTAGGATTTATTTCCAGGAATGAGAGCAGTTAGGCTTAGATCAATGTTCCTATCCATGGATATTTTTCCCGAGAGGTCGATGTCGGTAATGGATTCGGTAAATTCATTTTCCCGGCTTTTATCCAGGAAATGAAATTCTCCACCGGAAATATTTATTGCGCCAAGAATAACATTAGGGGCTTTGGCAGAAGAGGAGGTTTTTGGGCGGTTTAAGATGTCAGAAAAGTTCCATAAATTATCTTGCCAACGCTCCAACCGGACGATGGGTTTATAAATAGTAAAAGACGGAATAACAATTTGTCGGTTGGTTAACAATGCGCTAAAAAGGATGTTGAAGGTGATGGTGTCAACTTCCAGAAGCGGCGGTTTTTGTTCGTCTTTGTCATAAATTTTGATGCCTGTGACGACAATTCCTTGGGGGAAATCATATTCGATGTTACGAAACGAAATTTTCCGGTGAAGAAACTCCTGCCCTTTATTTAGGATAAGCCCTTTAAGTTTGACAGGAAGAAAAATATTATTTGTATAAAAATAAGCAGCGGCTCCCAGGACAACAATCAGAAGGAGCGTAATGATAAGTCTTTTTCTCATGGCAGGGTATTATACAAGCTTTCGATAGATGCTTCAATAAAAGGCGGAGGGAACTATTTGCATTCAAAAAGACCCCGTGATATTATGAGTCACTATTTTTTAGAGATTTTTCGGGGCGTAGCGCAGTTGGCTAGCGCACTTGCTTTGGGAGCAAGGGGTCGTGGGTTCGAATCCCCCCGCCCCGATTTTTACGTGGGTTCTCCCGCCCCACCATGATTATCCATTTCTTGGTTTATCAATGACCAAACGTTTTCTCGCAGGATTTAAATTTCTAATTTTACTGATTGTTCCAGCCCTGGTTTTAATCCTTTCTTTTTTGGCAAAAAATTCACGCGATCCATATTGGGGAAACCCCGACCCGACATATCAATATTTATTTTGCTCGTTACATATTTTAAACGGGATCACGCCGAGCCATACGGATCATCCGGGGACCACGGTGCAGGTTCTCGGGGCGCTGGTGCTTAAATTAATGCATCCTTTTTCCAGTGGTCAACAAATTGTACAACATGTTATTAATGATCCGGAATATCATTTATATGTTATGAACAGTTTTTTTGTTTTTTGTCATGTGATTGTCCTTATATTTTTGGGATTTTTTGTATACAAAAAGTCCGGCGACATTTTTTTGGCGGTTCTCCTGCAGGCCATCCCTTCGTTAAGGTTTTTAGGCGGTGTTTATGAAATGACTTTCATGCAACCGGAAATTTTTCATTACACCATTTTGAACCTTTACGTTGTTTGTTTGGTTAAGTTGTATTACGACGACGCAATGAGCAAATTGTACAAAACGGCTATTTTTTCTGGCATTGTTTATGGGCTCGGTGTGGCAACAAAAGTGACGATGTTGCCTTTGTTTTTGGCGCCGTTAATCTTACTCCCTCGTTGGCGAGAAAAATTAATTTATGTTACCTCTGCCTGTTTTTCATTTTTTCTGGCCACGCTTCCGATTCTTCCGAGATATAAGGACATGTATGATTGGATGCATAAAATTCTTTTTCAGTCGGGACACGCACGCAGTATGACAAAGCCAATATTTTCCGGACAAGATTTTATCGGCAATTTAAAGGCACTTATTCCTGCTAATGATGTTCTTTTTAGGTGGGCAGCTTGGGTTATTGCGGCATTAATGATTCGATATTTATTCCTCATGATTTCTCATCGAGAAGAACAATTGACTCGAGTAAAAAAGGCGGGCTGGTTTCTTATTGTTTTGATTGTGGTGATGGCTTTACAGGTTAGCATGGTGGCCAAGTATCCGGCTCGGCACTATTTGATTCCGACATACGGTTTGACGGGAGTTTTGATATTCTTTGCGTTTGAACTTTTTGCTTTTTCGAAATTAAGGAGTCTGGTTATTGCATTTTTTTTAATATCTGTTGTTGTTCCTGAAATGGGGCCAAGATACAAAGGGTATTTAGACATGAAAAAGGGAACACAAATAGCCATCCAGGAAAAATTGGCTTTCCATAACCATATTACGTATAAATATTCTCAGTGCTATCTTATTTATGCTTCTGGCTGCTCGCATCCGTTGTGGGCATTAAATTGGGGGGACCATTGGCATACTTACATGAAATTCGGTAATTTATTAAAAGAAAAATACCCAGGGGCATTATTTTATGATTTGTGGGAAAGAGAAATACATGATTTTGCACAAAAAGGGCCCGTGAAACAGGTTTATCCGGCACTGCAGAAACGTTCCGGTTGTGTTTTATTGCAAGCCGGCTGCTCTAATTATGGCCATTTTGCGCAAGTTATGGATTTAGAATTTAAGGAAAAACATGACTCAGAGTGTATTTATCAAATTAAAGGAATCAAGGATAGCCAGGATTGGTAGGTTCGCCCAATCTATCATATCTTCAGTAAAATCAAATAGTTATAAACATTTGGGTGGTCAATGTTAAGTTTTTAATATTTTAATTATATACATATCAGATAGTTATAGTATTTAAAAGAAAGCGTTTACTTGAGTTTTGATGAGGGAACTATTTTTTGCATTTCTATATATAATATCTTATACTTTAAATAAGTCTTAAGAAGTAAATGGTAATAGCTTAAATTTCAAGCTGTTACACAATGTTTTTAGGGCCTTAGCCACGGGGGGTTCTAAAGTGAAAAAGTCTGTTGTATGGAATTTTTATTTTTATAAGAAGAATAATAGAGAAGCCATCCTCTCTAAACTTGCCTACTTTTACAAAGTAGGCATTTTTTATTGGGCGTTTTTGATCATAGGGTTAAGTGCCGGCTATTTAAGTCTTGCTTCCATGCTTTCTTCCGAAGCCTATGCTATGGGGAACATAGGCAGAGTGGAGCAAGTTATTTCCCAGAAACAAGCTCCCGCTGTAGTAAAAGAAGTTGTCCAAAGTAGTACTTCAGCAGTTTCTGTTGCGTCTTCTCAGACAACGAACGATGCTTCAACCAATCAGCAAGTTGAATTAAAACAATTTGTTAAGAGTGATGATAGTCAGCCACAGGGTAACTCTTCTGCAATTACTAATAAAAATTCAGATGAAGGGATAAAAGCAACCCTTACTTACCAACCGCAGGATAATAATGAATCATTCCTTGTTCTTAAAAGCACAACTCTATCTGAACTAGAGGTGGTCCGCAAACATATCGAAGATAATGGTGGGAAAGTAAGGACTGTTTTTCCGCCGAGTGCTTTAATCGGCCAGATTCCTTCATCGGTTGTTGCCGATTTAGAATCGTTAGATGTTATTTGGCTTATTACCCAGGATCCGGTTAGTGAGAGTGATTTGGCCGGCCATTCTGAGAATTCTGTGCGGGACGCGGGCTTATACTGGAATAATCAATTTCATCGTGAAGAAGTAATACAAAATTACCAACAAGAAAATTCTTTGAATGCGCAGCAAACGGTTGTTAATGAACAACCGGGAGAATGCTTAAAAATTCCTGCCGATTTACCAAAAACCAAAGATGAGAAATTAACCAGAGAAAAAGAATATAGGCATACATGGGAGCAAAAGAGCCGTGAATTAAATCACGCTGAGCACAATAAACGGCGTCATCGCTTACAATCTGAAGGCAAAGACGAAGGGTCTGAGAATTATCTTTTTAATATGATTACTGGCGAACAGCCGTCTTATAACGAAACAACAGCGGCAAATACCAGTTTGGTTGCCGGCGCACCGGGATCAGGAGCTTTAGGCGCACCGGTAGGTGCAGGTTTTTATGATACAAGCCTTTACCTTGCCGGGAAAGTAGCAGTCGGCGTATTCTTTGTTTCAGGCACCAACGGGGCATGGACACAAGCTGATATTGATAATTATTTTTCTTTTGTGACTGTTTCTTTGGACTCTTTGACGTTGTTTGATTCTAAAGCCAAAGCAGCTTTTACTTATGTTAAAGAAACTGGTGCGCATCCAGCGGGGGGTGATTGTAGTCTCAATCCTTCAGCCTGCCGTACCTATCTTAATAATTTAAGAGCTGCCAATAATACTGATTGGGCGTATATGATCACTGTTGCTAATGGGACAGGCCGTGCTTATGCTTACTTAAATGGGCCTGAAGCCAGGATATATCGAGCCAGTAGTATTGCCGGAACCATATGGCATGAGAGTATGCATATTTTTGGTGCCATGGATCAATATCATCCTGATGCTGCCCGCAGTCCCATTGATCGTTGGGGGTATTTAAATGTGGTCAATGCTAATTCTCAATACAATGACGGTAGAGGGTATTTTGGTGGCGCCGGTGAAGGGCTTAATGACATCATGGTGGCGACTCCTACAACCGATAACCCTGTTAGTGCCGTATTGGGCGCTTATACCCGAGGGCAAATCGGCTGGCGGGATAAAGACGGTAACGGTATTTTTGACCCGTTAGATACTTTTCCAGAAACCCAAATTTTATCTATTACAGGAACTAACCCTTTAACAATATCCGGCCACGCCGAAGATAAACCTTTGCCAACAGAATTGTCCACAGCTTCGTTTAATAGCGTATCAATCAACAGAATCCAGAAAGTTGAATATCGGCTTAATGCGGGTGCTTGGAAAGAGCTGCAGCAGAGTGATGCCGTCGACGGTGCTTTTGACAGCGGAAGCGAAGATTTCAATTTTATTTTACCTTCTTTAAAAAATGGAAGCTATGTGTTAGAAACCAGAGCAACCAACTCCATTAATAATGTTGAGAAATCTTATGCGAAAGAAGTGGTTTTTGTGTCAGGTAGTTCGGTAACAAATAATCCTCCCGTGGCGGCATTTACCGTCAATCACACCTCTGGTAGCGTGGGCACAACATTTGTTTTTGATGCGTCTTCAAGCGGGGATGCGGAAGAAAGCACAGGTTCATTGTTGGTCCGTTGGGATTTCGAAAATGATGGTATATGGGATACGGGATATACATCAAGCAAAACGGTGAGCCATGTTTATAGCACTGCAGGCGTGTATACCGTACGCCTCGGGGTTCAGGACACAGCAGTTTCTCCTGTGGCTACGGATACGGCAACAAAACAAATTAATGTTCAGGCTAGTAATGGTTTTCCGACAGCTTCATTTACGGTAACTCCGGAAAGCCTTCACAGCAGCGCAACCAGCTTTCCTGTAAATTTGGATGCAAGTTCTTCTTCTGATGGTGAAGATGACCCTGCTTCTTTACAAGTTCGTTGGGATTTTCAAAATGATGGTACGTGGGATACCAATTGGTTAACGGTTAAGCAGCTTCAATATACTTATACGGTGACTCCTCCTAAAACAAACCTTTGGCATGTTAATATGCAGGTAAAAGATACAGCTGGCCATGTGAGTTCAACTCAAAGAGAAATATGGGCGGTACCGTATAACCATCCGCCAACTGTTGCGGCTGTTCAAGTGACTGATGAGACGAATCGGTTAGTTCAGTGCATTGGGGCAACAGATCCTGACAGCGGTACAACCTGGGATGGGATATTAGAATATCGTTGGGATTTTGAGAATGACGGCGTTTGGGATACAGAATATGACGCGGGTCTTTCAACCGCAACATTTCCCAGTGATTTATTTACCCATGGTTCGAATACCATTGTCTGTGAGGTCAAGGACCGTTTTGGCGCGACTGCCCAACAAACATACAATTACATACCGTCAAATGTTCCTCCCAGCATTCAATTTCTTCCCACACAAACTGTTTATGTGAATGAAGTTCTTAGGTTTTCTGTTATAGCAACGGATGCGAATAATGATAATTTAACGTTATCGGCGTCGAATTTGCCGGCGGGAGCAACTTTCAGTATTTCTATTAATCAGCCGGGGCATATAGAGGGAATTTTGAATTGGGTACCAACCGCAGCTCAGCAAGGTAATTATACAGTGGGTTTGCAAGCAAGTGACGGAAAATTGACTGACAATGGGCAAGTTAATATCGTTGTGACCACACGCCCGGCAACAGTATTTTGGACGGATTTAGTCGGTGTTTCGGCAAACGGCAATACTATAACCAAAACGAGCAGTAACGGATGGAATGCCGACGCAATCTCATTGCAGCATATTCCTGGTGATGGCGGCGTAGATTTTCTGGCGCAACAAACTAATACTTATCGGATGTGCGGATTATCAGATTCTAATCCGGACAGTAATTATGCTTCTCTTGATTATTCTGTTCTTTTGGGGAGTGATGCACTTGTTTATGTTTATGAGAATGGTACTTCGCGAGGAAGTTACGGCAGCTACATTGGAAGCGATCGTTTTAGTGTCATAAGGACGGGCAGTGTGGTCCAGTATAGGAAGAACGGGACAGTATTTTATACCAGTACCGTTCCCAGCAGCGGGAATTTAATAGTCGATACTTCCTTATATTCAACCGGTTCTCTTATTGCTGATGCCAATATCATCGGTGGAGTTATGCCGCCTAATCAGCCGCCGGTGGCGGATAATCAAAGCGTGACTGCTTTTATTAATAACCCAACAGCTATTACTTTAACTGGGAGTGATCCTGAGCGGGTACCGCTAACCTTCTCTATTATAAGCGGGCCTACTAATGGGAGCCTGAGTGGTTTAGCTCCGAATGTTACTTATACTCCAAATTCTAATTACGTTGGATCGGACAGTTTTACATTTGTTGTAAATGACGGCCAGGTGGATAGTAACATCGCGACAGTAACGATTGATGTTTTAAATGGCATTCCTCCAGATCCTGTTATATGGACAGATTTAGTTGGTGTTAGTGCCAATGGCAATACTATAACAAAAACAGCAGGGACAACTTGGGGCAATGGTGGAGCAGCGTCTGTACAATTTATACCCGCCGACGGCAGTGTGGAATTTTGGGTACAGGAGGCCAATACTTATCGTATGATGGGCTTATCGGATGTGAATACGGATGCCAATTGGAATACAATCGATTATGATATATATTTACGCGCAGATGGAGTTATCGAGGTTTATGAAAGTGGGACTTCCAAGGGAACTTTTGGCAGTTATGTTACCGGAGACAGATTTAGGATAAGGAGGACGGGTAGTACAATCATATATAGGAAGTCATCAGATGGAGGAACAACGTATACTACCTTTTATACAAGTACTGTTCCTAGCAGCGGGAATTTGATAGTCGACACAGCGCTTTATAATAATGGGGCAACAGTCGCTAATGCGTATGTGCGCGGTGGTGCAAAGCCCCCGAACAATCCACCGGTAGCACAAAACCAGAGTGTTACGATAATTCAAAATACCCCCAAAAATATTACATTGGTGGCAACCGACCTTGAAGGGGCGCCGCTAACGTATAGTATAATGCTTTTACCAGCGCACGGAAATCTTCTGGGTACTCCTCCAAATTTAACTTATGTTCCTCAAAATAATTATTTAGGTACGGATAGTTTTTCGTTTCAGGTAAATGATGGGCAGGCGAGCAATAATTTAAGTAATACGGCGACGGTCAGTATTTCGGTAAAATTACCACCTCCGCCACCGGTTCCTGTTCAATGGACAAATTTAGTGGGTGTTAGTGTCAGTGGGAATACCATTACAAAAACTGCTGGTACAGGATGGGGCAATGGTGGCGCAACATCTTTTCAAATTATCCCAGGGGATGGTGGAGTGAATATGCGTGCTGATGAAACTGGGACCTATCGGATGGTAGGGTTATCGGATATTAATACGGATGCAAATTGGAATACGATCGACTATGATATTTTCTTGGTAAATAACGGGACAGTAATGGTTTATGAATCGGGTAATTACATGGGGACTTTTGGGACTTATGCCAATGGGGATAGGTTTAGCGTGGAGAGAACAGGTAACATTGTTGAGTATATGAAGTCAACCGATAAGGGAGCATCATATACGACGTTTTATACAAGTACAGTTCCTAGTAACGGGAATTTAATTGTGGATACTTCCCTTTATACTAGTGGAGCAACGGTGGCGGATGCAAATATTGTGGGAGGGATTTTACCACCGAATAACCCACCGGTGGCTAATAACCAGAATGTTTTGGTCATGCAAAATTCATCGCAGAATAGTATTGCGTTAACAGGGTCTGATCCGGAAGGGACATCGTTAACATATACTGTTGTAAGTAATCCTTCGCATGGAAGTCTTGGTGGAACACCACCAAGTCTAACTTATACGCCGGCCGCCAGTTATATAGGAGCAGACAGTTTTACATTTAAAGTCAGCGACGGTGTTAATAACAGCAATGTTGCTACGGTAAGTATCAACGTACAAGTACCCCCGGATCCAGTTATTTGGGCAGATTTAGTTGGGGTAAGTGCCAGCGGTAATACTATTACCAAAACTGCACCTACTGGTTGGGGAAATGGCGGCGCAGCTTCCAAGCAACAGATTCCTGCAGACGGCAGAGTTGAATTTTGTGCAAGTAATCACACAGACACCTATCGGATGATTGGATTGTCCGATGTTAATGTAGATAATAATTACCAAACTCTTGACTATGCTCTTTATCTAGAAGCTGGTGGGACAATTAGTGTTTATGAAGATGGAACCGGTCGGGGTAGTTTTGGTAGTTATGTTGGCACAGATTGTTTTATGGTTGAAAGAACGGGTACTACTATAGAATATAAAAAGAATGGCACAACGTTTTATACCAGCACCGTTCCTAGTAGTGGAAATTTGATTGTGGACACCACTCCATATAATAATGGCACAATCATAACAGCCAATGTTCGGGGTGCGGTAATACCGCCGAATCAAACTCCGACGGCACAAAGCCAAAATGTTACAGTTACGCAAAATATAGCGAAGAATATTACCTTAGTTGGCAGCGACCCTGATGGATACCCGGGGCCTTTTAGTTACAGAATTGTTAGTTTTCCGACACACGGAAGTTTAAGCGGCGCAGAGCCAAACAAAATATATACTCCGAACAATGGCTATTTAGGGTCGGATCAATTTACATTTGTCGTCAATGATGGCGCAGTTGATAGTGCCTTGGCCACGGTAACTATTTCTGTTGTTGCACCCCCACCGCCTCCCACACCTATACAGTGGACAAGTTTGGTGGGAGTTGGTACTAGTGCCAATACAATTACAAAAACAGCTAGTACGACTTGGGGAAATGGAGGAGCAGTTTCTTCACAGTCCATTTCCGGCGATGGTAGTATGGATTTTCGAGCGAATGAAACTAACACTTATCGCTTGGCGGGTCTGTCAAAAGTTAATACGGACGCTAATTGGAATACTATTGATTATGCTGTATATTTACGGGCTGATGGGGTTGTCGAAGTATATGAAAGTGGGTTTTCACGGGGAACTTTTGGTAGTTATGCCGTAGGGGATAGATTTAAAGTAAGAAGAACGGGAAGTGTAGTAACCTATGAAAAATCAACAGACAACGGGGCAACATATACAACATTTTACACGAGCACAATTTCCAGTAGCGGAAATTTGATAGCCGACACATCTCTTTATAATACTGGATCAACGGTTGCTGATGCTAATATAACGGGAGGAGCTCTTCCGGTTAATAATCCGCCTGTGGCGCAAAGCCAGAGCGTTAACGTTGTCCAAAACACACCGACGAATATTGTATTAGTGGCAACAGACCCAGAAGGAGGATCTTTGACGTATTCTATTGTGAGCAGCCCCGCGCATGGGAGTTTTGGTTCAACGACACCTCCGAATTTAACTTATACACCGACGACTGGCTATGTGGGCTCGGATAGTTTTACGTTTCAGGCAAGCGATGGAACGAATAATAGTAATGTAGCAACAGTATCAATCACAGTAACAGCGCCACCACCACCGCCACAACCGGTTATTTGGAAGGATTTAGTGGGAGTTAGTGCCAGTGGAAACACGATTACCAAAACAGCTGGTACCGCTTGGGGCAATGGCGGGGCAGCATCAGTTCAATATATACCAGCGAATGGTAGCGTCGAATTCACGGCGCAGGAAACGAATACCTATCGTATGATGGGATTATCCAAGGTAAACACGGATGCAAATTATAGCACTATAGATTATGCTGTTTATTTGGTTAACAATGCAACTGTAATGGTCTATGAGTCTGGGGTAAGCCGAGGGACTTTTGGTGCTTATGCTGCCGGTAATAAGTTTCGGGTAGAGAGGACGGGAAGTACAATTACTTATAAGAAATCAACGGATAATGGAGCAACGTACACGACATTTTATACAAGCACAGTTTCAAGCAGTGGGAATTTAATGGTGGACACATCGCTTTATAGTGCGGGGGCAACGGTAGTAGCTAATGTGCTAGGTTCTGTAATTGGCACAAGCGCCAACTATGTTGGGACAGATACAACGACCCAAGGCAATTGGAAAGGTGTTTATGGAGCAGACGGTTATGAAATTATCAGTGATTCAGTGGTACCCGCAAGTTATTTGCAGGTAACTGTTACGGGCACAGAATCTATTTGGGCGACAGCAACCACAGATGTGCGGGCATTGCAAAGGCAGTCTGCAGGGCGTATTGCTGCCAGTAGAAATACAACAACAAGCATGACGATGGACATGAATGTTACGGATGGCCAGATACATAAGATTTCTTTATATAATCTTGATTGGGACAGAAAAGGGCGACAGCAAAGAATTGATATTTATGATGCCGTGACCAACGCTTTGCTTAACACCCAGACCGTAACAAATTTTGACAATGGTATATATTTGTCATGGAATTTAAGCGGGCATGTCCGTATTGTTGTTACCAACACCGGTGCTACCGGTCTTAACGCAGTTATCAGTGGGATTTTCGCTAAATAAAAAGAATTTCGGCACGGGGCCTGTTTTTCTAAAAAACCTCACAAGAAACATGTGAGGTTTTTTATTGGATTTAATCTTTTAAACCCAAATTTTGCATTGGATACGAGGTACCGTTCTATTCCCGAAAAGAATGATGCATGCAAAAGGTGGGTTTAACCCCGATCCCCTGCAATCTGAAAGATTGCGGGGATTTAATCCTGTGAAATGTTTTACATTTCACAGGACAAGCGTGGTCAAATCTCGGCGAGATTTGACCAGTCGGCCCTTCGGGCGGATTTTGTTTTAATATTTTAGTGCAAAATCCGGGTTCAATGTTATACTTTTGTTTGAGGATAAGAAATGGCAGATGGTGGATCATTTAACCGGTTTAAAGATTATTTAAATAAGGTCAAAGACCCCGACCAGGATCACTGTTGGTTCTGCAACAAAACCCCCGATGAAATCCGTCAGCAATTTTTCGAATATATGAAAAATCCGCCGGAAGGGATGGAAGATTTGGAGTTGGATGATTTGCTCATTATGTCGTATAAAACAATCAAGCCCATATGTGCCGGGTGCTATTTCGCTATCAAGCAAAATCCGCAGTTAGTTAAAGAAATTCTAGAAAGACCGGAAGAAGACGTCTGGGATATCGAAGGAAAGTAAAAAATTTTAGGTTAATTTAAAGAGTACGTACGATGCTTCGGTACGTATTTTTTTTATCCGCAAGGTTTGGTGGGATTCTATTGTTATGAAAATTAATCCAGGAGAAACAAAAGTAGTGATGAGCGGTGAAATTGTTATTGACAGGTTTCGCTTAGCTCACAGGGCAGCAGTCAGAGAGATTGCGTGCGCGACAGCATTTTTAGATATTAACCGAGAGAATATCCTGACGGACGATGAAGTTCTGGCCGATATCTTGACTATTTATTTTACAGATTGTGAGCCTGAATCTTGTTTTGTGGCTTTGTTCAAAGATAAAGTAGTCGGGTATATTTTGGGTACGAAAGATGTGCATAAGATGAATCGCATTCTCGTTTTTAAAATTTGGCCAAAATTAGCTCTAAAAATCTTTTATCGCGGTGTGTTTAAAGAAGGAAAAAATATAAAACTTCTTTGTGAAACTTTGAAGAGTTTGTTGAAAGGTGAAATGTGCATTCCCGATTTTACCGCGAAATATCCGGCTATATTACATATCAATATCAATGAAGATTTTAGGGCGTCCGGGCTGGGTTCAAAATTAATGGGGCACTTCATGGATTATTTAAAAACGAATTCAATCGAAGGCGTGCATTTAGGGACTTTTTCCGAGAAGGCTAAAGGATTCTTTATGAAATTCGGTTTTGAAGTGCTGTTTGAAACAAAGCGTTCATATTTAAAATATTGTTTGGGCAGGGAAGCGCATTATTATATTCTAGGGAAACGTTTAATATCATGAAAAAAATAATAACTGTTTTTTTTCTTTTTTTATTGATAATTTGCCCTGGTGACGGGGCATATTCTTCTCAGGACGAAGGGAATAATTCCCGGGACAATCAAATCCAATTGGGTCCGCAAGACCGGGTGCTTATTTTTGCTCCGCATCCGGACGACGAAATTCTAGGTTGTGCGGGGATTATCCAGCAAGCAAAATCGATGAACATTCCGGTCAAGGTTATGTTTTTGACTTTTGGGGACAACAATGAATGGTCATTTTTCCTTTATCGAAAACATCCTGTCTTTTTGCCTTTCGCTGTTCGGCGGATGGGAGAAGTTCGTCATGATGAAGCTGTTAAAGCAGTAGGCGTTCTTGGCTTATTGCCGGAAAATTTGGTATTTTTAGGTTATCCCGATTTCGGTACTCAAAACATTTGGAGGAATCATTGGGCGAAAGAAGAACCTTATACCAGTTTTTTAACAAAAGTAAAAAGTGTCCCTTACGATAATGCTTTCCGGCCCGGGGCTTTATATAAAGGCGAAGAAATTTTAAAAGATATGGAAGCAGTTTTCCGGCAGTTTAAACCAACCAAAGTCTTTCTTGGACACGCAGCAGACCATAATCTTGACCATCAATCGACATATCTGTTTGCCCGTGTAGCCCTTTGGGATTTGGAAAGTGAAATGCAACCGGAAATTTACCCATTTTTAATTCATTTTAAGAATTGGCCTAAACCTCGTGGCTATAGGCCAGAAAAATTTCTAATTCCACCACCATTAATTACAAAAGATATTCAGTGGAAGAATAATATATTAAGTAGCCATCAAATTGGGATAAAATCACTGGCTCTGCAAAAACACCGGTCACAGTATAACTCAAGCATGGCTTATTTAAGTTCTTTTATAAAACAGAATGAGCTTTTCGGTGATTTTCCGTCTATAAAACTCAATAATAATACTTTGTCGGCTAAGACAATAAATAATGCGGCGAATTATCTTAAAGAAGCCCCAGACCAGTTGACCGATAAAGAACGTGTGTTTTTTGTCGGGTTTGAAGAAAGGAACGTTGCGCGGGAGGGAGACAATTTAGTTTTTTCGATAAAATTATCCAAGCCGTTTGCTGAATCTATTGGATTATCTGTTTATGTGTTTGGTTACCGGTTTGACAAGCCTTTTGGTGAAATGCCCAAGATTCATGTTAAAGTCGGCCTTTTACGGTATGAAGTTTTTGATCAAAGTAAACCTCTGAATGTGCAGGCTGTTCAAGTCGAGTGGAGTGAACGGTTGGTAAAATTGAAGGTACCTTTGGCGTTATTAGGAAATCCTCAACGTATCCTGACTAACGCCCAAATCAATTTAGGAGAAATGCCTTTGGATTTTGCCGCCTGGAGAGTTTTAGAGCTATAAGAAGTTATGGGGATAAACCCGCTTGCCAATTTATTTTTAATTGTATAGAATAGGGGCGCTTTTGCTCTTATTAAAAATATAAGATGGTAATTTGTCCCTGCACTTTCGCTGACGGCGAAAGTACTGGACAAAATTGTTCTAAATGGTGTACTTGATAACTGATTGTAATTTGTCCCTGTAGCTCAGTTGGATAGAGCATCAGCCTTCTAAGCTGAGGGTCGCACGTTCGATTCGTGCCAGGGACGTTTTCCTTATAATTAAATTTTAAGCAAAGGGATTATGGCTAAGATTTTCGAAATGATGATGGTTTTTATCAGACGACTTATTCTTTGGCTGGTGGTTTTATGTTTGCTCATTTTTGTCGGTGCTTCCATCTTTCTCCAATTTTACGGCAAAAAGGTTTTGGAGGATACCTTAAGCCAAAAGCTGAACACTGACGTACGTATCGGTACCATTTGTTATCAATTCCCCTTGGGGTTCTCGGCGTCACGGATAGTAGTGAACGGCATTTTTGGGACGGATGGCTTAAGCGCCCAATTTAGCCCCGAAGGAATTCGAAAACGGCAAATCCATTTTCAAGAAATTGTTTTAGTAAGGCCCAGTGTCCCGCTGGATAAAGTTATTGGGAAGGGAAAGGAGAGTTCGCGGGAAGAAACGGATCTCGCGGCACAAACTGTTCCGGGACGGGCTGTGGAGAAGGCACAAAAAATTTCCACCCCAAAAATTTTTATCGATCATTTGGTTATTCACAATGGAGAATTCTCCTACCATCCGGATAATACGGCATATGATTTTATGCTAAAAGACGCTCAGGTTAAATTGGGGAACTTGGTGATTCCTTTGTCGGATAATATTTCGCAATTTGATATTATGGCTAAATTTGTAAAAGAGAAAAGCCCATTAACCGGAAGCCGTGTTGAAGGCAAAGGTTGGATTAACCTTTCCAAAAGGGATATGGAAGCTAATTTTAAGATTGGCGAAGCAAGCGGCAAGGCTGGTTTAACCGCTAACGTAATTTCAAAAAATAATGACATGACGGTGGCGGGGACGATCAGCGCGGGCAATCTTATTGAAAAATTAGTGCTCAAGCAATCGGAAAAAACAGAGGCCTTTAACAAAATGCTTTTTGATTCCCTTTCTTCTTTTGGTGTAACGGTTGAGGCAAAGTATTCTTTTGAGACTAAAATGGATCATTTTAAACTGGATAATATTGCGTTTTCAGGGACAGTCTCTGGTATTCCGGGGGCGGGGAAGAATTAATTTATTACTGTAAGGATTTATGTTAGAATGGCCATTCTTTGAAAAGTAAATGGTGGCTGCGACCGAGGCGGATGCCGAGGGAGTCCCGTGTGACAGAGGTCACACGGGGTAGCGCAATGCAAGCTTTGAGTGTGGTGATGGTGGCTGTCCCGCCAATCTAAAATAAATTTATGGTAGGCGGGACTATCAACCAAATTTTTAAATGAGCACATAAATTATGGAGCGATAGCGAACATAATTTATAAGTGCGAATTTATCCCCGTTTGTAATTTTTTGATTTAAAGCAAACGGGGACTAAAGTTAAAATAATTAAATGGTGGCTGCACTGACTTTTCTAAATATTTAGTTGAAGTCAGTACACGCCACCACTTTTCTGGATATAAATTTTGATTGTTTAAATGTAGTGGTGGCTGTAGCGCAGTTGGTAGCGCACAAGAATGTGGCTCTTGCGGTCGCGGGTTCGAGTCCCGTCAGCCACCCCAGTTTTTTATAAACTTTAAGCCTCTGTAACTAGAAAAGTTGCAGAGG
>CAZVZR010000039.1:0-24504 GCA_964630825.1 uncultured Planctomycetales bacterium
GGTATGACCTCATCCCACGATTTCTCCCCTGTCTTTATATCTCCATGGGATTATTCTTTTATTGTTTATTTTCCATTAAACAGGTTGATAATTTTAAAAGAATTATTTTTCTTCTAATTTTAAGCAATTCCCTTACCTTAGCGATGTTTTCTCTGCGCATTGCCTGGGGCACCCCGTATTTAAGCGAACCGCGTTACTACGTGCTCACTGCCATTATGATGGCCATACTGTATGCATTAATGCTCGACAAGATCCTTAAAGATAAAATTGCGAAGGACAAGCCTCGGTGGGAAACTGTTGTTGTATTATCTTGCTTGCTTTTGACGGCGCTTGGCGGCAGCAATCGTTATCTCCATGCCGAGAAGGTTTCTCAAGAAACTTTCTCGACAGCCCAAGTATTTTTCATCCAATTCAAGAAATCGTTTCAGGATTATTTTCAAACTTACCCTGATCAAAAACAAGTTAAAGTTAAAAATGCATTGCTCAACTCTATTTATCCACCTTCAATGGAGACACACCGCAAATTTTTTCCGAATATTTGGCGCTATGGTTTCAGACCGATATCCTATTTCGCACAGTATGTCTTGCCCGGTGATGTCAAACAAAAAATCATTTGGGGACAGGAAACGGACCCACGCCTCCTTGATTTTCTACGCAATAATAATACCCGCAACAAGTATGTTATAATGATTGACCTGCTTGAAAAAAAATAGCTCTTTCAAGTTTCGAGAATTATACCCCATGCTTTTTCTTCTATTAATATCGAATTTCTATTTAACTTTACTGCCTAAAGCCACATCCCGGTCGGGCTGCAGGATAGATATCCCGTTTTCATCGTGCGATGCTAATAACATTCCCTGCGATTCTTCGCCGCGGATAACCGCCGGCTGAAGATTATTAACCATGATGATCCGGCGGTTAACCAACTGTTCTTTAGTGTACGACAGGCGGATCCCCGCCACCAGCTGCTTTTCCCCAGCGCCCGTATCAACCTTAAGAACATAAAGCCTGTCCGCATTGGGATGTTCTTTCACTTCTTTAATCTGGGCGACGATTAATTCGATCTTTTGAAAATCTTCAATGGTTGCCATCAATATCCCTTTCTTTTATATCTTACCCTGTTTTAAATTCTTATTCATTTTGACAATCTTACAGCATTTTAATACAATCAAACATAAACATTAAGGAGAATTATTTATCTTTAAGACTGCCTTCCATAACCGCCGTATTTTACTCATCCTGACCTCGCTGACTGCCATTGTTCTCTTATATCAAGTTCACGATTATCAACGTATCATCGCCCAAGGTGACCACGGACGGGACCTTTACGTCTTTAAAAAAACTCTTGATGGTGCCGTCGCCTACAAAGACTATTGGTGGGTTTACGGCCCGCTAATGCCTTATTACTACAGTTTGTTTCTTAAATTTTTTGGGATAAGCTTCTTAAGCGCCGGTATCGGCCAATGTGTTCTCTTGTTTATCTGCCAACTAATGGTTTATCTTACCTTAAGCCTCACCATTGCACCCGCCCTGGCATTTTTAGCCTCAATTTGGTTTCTGATTTTTTATAACAACATTATTATTACTTACAACCACATCGGTGGGGTAACGGTATTATTAGCCATTACTTATTGTTTATTCCTTTACCTTAAAGAACAAAAATTTAAATATCAAATCAGCGGTTACATTTTAATTGGGTTGCTTTGTTTAATTAAGATCAACTTCGGCTTAGTGGCCTTGATTGTCTTTTTATTTTCTAGCCACCTTATTAATCGTACACTCTCTCATAGCTGGTCTGCCCAGAATAAAAAAATACAAATATCTCTGATTCTTTCCATTCTTTTGCTGACATTTCTTATATATTATTTTCTGCTGCGCGGCCTTCCCTTATATGCCATCAGACAATGCCTCCCCTATCTAAGCGCCGACCAGCCTTACAATATTTCTCCAATAGACTCTCTCAGCTCGCTATTAGCATCGATATTTAAAAATATTTTTTCTGATATTTCAAATTTCTCTTTCGCTGTTATTATCCTGGCTTGTTTGGTACAAACTGCGGTCGCGATAAAAACTAAACAGCTCGCTGGGAAAACACGCGACCTTTTTCTTCTCTCGGTTATTATCTTAAGCATTTTTTATACTGCTAACCTTCATGAATTCCTTTTAAGCGGAGTTATTTACCGCTACTGGTGGGCAACGCCATTTAGCATTCTGCTTATCTTTATTATTATCGGAAAGGCTATTGAGAGTTTAAACAAAATTGTCCGCCTGTTAATTTACAGCATGCTTATATTTCTTATCGCGGTAAGCTTATTAAACATGACAACTTCTTTCCGGCAAACAAAAAATCCCAATCAATATTTTTCTCAAGACAAAGGAAAAATTTATATCGGCAATGATTTGGACTGGCAGAACACGGTTAATCAAACAATAAATTTTCTAAAGCATAACCTTGCAAAGGACGAACTTTTCTTCGCTGCGCCTTACGACCCGTTGTATTATTTTCTAACCGGCAAAGATAGCCCGACGCGGCAGCTGATCTTTTTTGAACACATCAATATCCCATCAGAACAGGAAAAAGAAATTATCGCGGATCTGGAGAAAAAACAAGTCAACTGGATTGTCTTATCTAGCCGGATGAACTCTGCCGAACCAGGGCTGGGGACGTTGGGGCTAACCTACTGCCCTTTGATCGGAAAATATATTAAGGAAAATTTTGAAGCGGTGGTTCAGTTCGGTGATTGGATGCATCCTCCGGGCTGGGCTTGGAATCACGGGACGGCGATTTTAAAGCGGAAAATTCCTATCTAAGAAAGATGCTTTAAACTTCTTAATTGTTGATAAATTCGCTTTCACATACTAAAATACGTTTTTTCCAAAACAAATGTTTATGGGCGATTAGCTCAGCCTGGTTAGAGCGTCTGATTTACATTCAGAAGGTCGGAGGTTCGATCCCCCCATCGCCCACCATCTAAAAAATTGAATTGATTTTTCGAAAATTCTGGATAAGATAGAAAGGAAATTTGGGGTTGTAGTTCAGTTGGTTAGAACGTCGCCCTGTCACGGCGAAGGCCGCGGGTTCGAATCCCGTCAACCCCGTTTTAAAACCTAGCCCTATTCTCGTCGAGATTAGGACCCTTTAATAAAGGAAATGGTTTATCAAACCCAAAGAACCTTTATTGGCTATATTGCTTGGATTAGTATTCCCGGGCCTGGGACAAATTTACGCAGAATCTAAAATCCGTGGAATCTTGTTCACATCGACTTATTTGATTTTGGCTGTTGTGTCATGGATTCTTACAATACAACTCCCACAATTTATCCAAAAAATATGCTTTAACCCCGCAGTCAAACTCTATCCGTTACCAATATTGCTTTTTGCTTTATTCTTTTTTCTAAGTGCCATTTTTTACTGGTTCACAGTCATCAATGCATATTACTGTGCCAAAGCATGGAACCTTAGCCATAATCTTCACAGAAAAATAAGTGCTGCCAAGAGAACTTTCCTTATCGGATGTATCCTTATCATTCACTTTGTGTTTAATCCAACCAGACTGATATTTAACGCCACAATTCCTCAAGACATCAAAGAAAAAACTAATAACATTGAGCAATACAAAGAGTATATAGAACCTTTTCGAATAGCTGCTGACTCCATGGAACCTACACTAATGAAAGGTGATCGGGTTTTAGCCGATAAAGTAAGATATAGAAAATTTAAGCCCCAAAGAGGAGATGTGATTGTCCTCAAATATCCTCGCGATCCTCTGCGGCATTTCGTCTATAGATTAATTGCCTTGGGTGGGGAAACAGTCGAGATAAAAGAGGGGCATATTTATATTAATAACCTACCAGTCACCGATCCTAAAATTAAAGATAGATATTATTACAATAAAGAAAAATTTGGGGAAGCTGGTAAACCACTGAATGTTCCAGAAGGCCATTATTATGTCTTAGGTGATAATAGCGCCGACAGTCCCGACAGCAGGTTTTGGGGATTTGTTCCAGAAGAAAATGTTATAGGGAAAGTTTACAAAATCTATTGGCCATTTAACAGGTCAGGACCCGTCGAGTAACCAGTTATTGGTTTCATCCCTCCCGTCAACCAATTTCTAAATTCTAACCTAATTTATCTCTCTCAAGATTTCTTCAGCAGCTAACAAAGGGTTTTTGGCTTCGACAATCGGCCGCCCAACAACGAGAAAATTACTACCATTTTTTATTGCCTCGGCAGGCGTGGACACTCTTTTTTGATCGCCATGAGCCGCGCCTGACGGGCGAATCCCCGGGGTGACAATCGTAAAATCTTTGCCCAATTCTTTTCGAATGCTGCTCGCCTCTTCACTCGAAGCCACTACACCGTCTAAACCGCAATCTTTGGCTAACCTTGCCCGCTGTAAAACAATATTTTTAATGTTGTCGGCTTTATCTTCACTTGTTAAAACAGTAATGCCGACAACTCTTGGGCTGGGAACATTTAGAATTTTTGCTTGGGCTCGAGCAGCTTCAGCAGCAGCCTTCAGCATTTCTGCACCGCCAATCGTGTGCACCGTCAGCATCAAAAGCGGCTGATAATTTTTTTTCTGTGATCCTTGAATGTCGTGCCCGGGGACGCTTAAATTAACCGCGGCTTTAACGGCATTCGCCACGGTGTTGGGAATGTCGTGGTATTTTAAATCAAGGAAAACTTTTTTCCCTTGCGCCTGAATGTACCTGACCACCACCGGCCCGCAGGCGGTAAAAAGCTGGCTGCCAACTTTGAAAATGTCAACTTTACCAACGAGCTGCTCTACCAACCCCCTGGCCTCTTCGAAGGTCGGCACGTCGAGAGCAACGATTAACTGCGACTTAGAATTCATAACAAAGATTCCTACGTTTGGGTCATGAGTCAACTAGCACGAGTCAAGAAATCAAACTCGGGATTTTCCTTGCTACTTGGCCCGTGACCTTTGACCTTAGAATTATTTCTTCATTGTTCCAATCAACTGTTTATAATTCTCAATTCTGCTTTCGTACAGATATATTATATTTTTGAATTATTTGATTAAATTCTTCTCTAGCCTGTGCAAACCAACTATCGGATTCTTCCCATAATTTTTCAGCTTGAACCCTCATTTTAACTTCATCAATTACAGAGACTTCTGCCATCTTAAAATATAAATTTTGTGCTTCCAGCTGATTCTGCATTGCCTTTAAATTTAATTCCTTATAATGTTGGCAATTTAAAGGGGTGGCCAACGCCTCTATCCCCGTAACCGTTTCTTTTATATCATTTATCGATTGAAGAATTGCCTGTTGTTTTTGTTCTTTAGACTTGGCATTTTCCATTATTCCCGATGTTTCTTCTTCTTTATTTGCATGCGATATTAAAATAGTGCCCATTGAAGAAAAATAATCGGCAATCTCTTTCCTCTCATCTTTTTCTTTAACAACATCGCCTTTACTAACAGCATCTGAGGCTCCTGTCCCCAAAGATGTAGAATCGTCCTGTCGTTGATCAGTCACTTGGGGCTGAGGAATTGGCTCCGGCTCTAATAAAATCTTTTGTCCATTAATGCTTTCAATCTCATCTAAATAATAGGTTACAGTCATTCCTGCTCCCTCTAACTCAGCCTTAATATATTCTTTTGTCCTATCGATAATTTTACCTTTTACTTCTCTCCCAGATTTTAACTGGATAGTCTCAGCAATGGCGACATCACAACAAAATAAAAATATTATTGCAAACACTGACAGTCTTACCATACTCATTGCCCTCCTAAGTGTTTTTTTGTGCTATGTTCTTTCCAAACTGCCGACAATTTCTCTATAATTATTGATTCTTTTATCCAACATATATTTCTTAATACCCTCCAACACTTCCAGCGAGGCACGGGGGTTAACGAAGTTAGCGGTGCCGACGGCAACCATTGTTGCACCAGCTAAAATAAATTGCAACGCATCGTCAGCCGTCATTATCCCACCCATTGCGACAATCGGAATCTTAACTACCTGCGCCACCTGATAAACCATCCTGACTGCAATCGGCCGGATCGCCGGGCCGCTAAGCCCGCCGGTAAAATTCCCCAACACCGACCGTCGTTTTTTAACGTCAATCACCATTGCCGTAAAAGTATTGATCATGCTGATTCCGTCGGCACCAGCATCTTCCGCCGCTTTGGCAGTGGCTGTAATGTCGGTCACATCCGGCGAAAGTTTCGCCAGAACAGGGTACTTGGATATTTTTTTAATTTTACTGACGACACGGTACGTGGCTTGCGGATCCTGAGCGACTAAAACCTTGTGGCCTAAATTCGGGCAGGATAAATTTAATTCCAGAGCACTGATGCCGGTAGCAACGTTAAATTTCCTTGCCAACGTTTCAAACTGCTGGTCGTTGTGTCCCAAAACACTGATAATCAGAGGAACGCCGATTTTCTTAAAAGTTGGGAGCTTGTGCTTAATAAATCCATCGGCCCCGGGATTTTCAATGCCGATGGCATTAAGCATCCCCGAGGGTGTTTCCACAATTCGAACCGGCGGGTTTCCCTCTTGCGCAAACAACGTTACGGTTTTAGGAACAATCGCACCGAGTTTTTTGACTTCTTCCAAATCATAATACTTCTCGGCGTGGCCGAACGTGCCGCTGGCAACGGTGACGGGATTTTTAAATTTTGTCTTGCCTATTTGAACGGAAAGGTTCATGTTCGGTTTAATGGCTAATTATTTTTTTATAAAGATAAATCCCGAGGCTCAGTAAAACAAGAAAAATGCTCGTCGGATATCCTGAAAAATGGCGTGTAAGAACTCCCATTAAATTAAAAAATCCCGACCAAGGTTTTAAATGAAAATATTTGTTCTTCCAATGCTGAAATTTGAGTTCGCTATATTTCCAGTTAGGGTCTGAGCTGATTTCATCTAAAATAGCTAATTCTGTTTTCATATAGGGGTTGTTGTCATCCTTGATCCGTGAACAAGGAGTCGCCCAAAGTCCATCTTCGTGCATATAGGCATAGATTAAATAAGTTTTCTCCGGGTCGAACTCATAACCAGCGGCCCAGAAATTGATAAAAATTTCCTCTTTTTGCTTTCCTTTATATTGTTTTAGAACCTCAAAATCAAGCATTGGTTTGTGATAAGATTCAAAATTTTTCAGTTTTCCCCAAAATATCACATCCGCATAATGATAACCCCTCTCGACAGGAATACGCTCATTAACAAGCCCCTCTCCAGCACACATACAGAAGCCAACTGTTGCGATATTAAGAATATATACTGTTAAAAGAATTTTTATGATATTCATAGTGCGATTCAAATAATTATTTATCTTTATTTTTCAACCACTACCACTTATTTAAGAAACGCCATCTTTAATCCAATTAACATGACAAATATGCCGAATATTCTCTTAAGCTGGTCACTGGGTATCCCTTGCACTAGGTTAGCTCCCAAAGATGACCCAACGACAAAACCGATGATCATAAACAAGGCAATTTGTAATTTGACATTCCCGGCGGCGTGATAACGCAGTGCCGCCATTAAAAAAACCGGCAACGTTAATAAAGCAATCACTGTCCCTTGCGCCTGATGCTGGGTCAAGCCAATCCAATAAACCAAAAGTGGAACCATAATGGCCCCGCCGCCCAAGCCCAGCGCCCCGCCGGCCACTCCTCCTAAAAATCCAATGAGAATATAAAGAAAGATTAACATGTCCAACTCCTTGCGTTAGAGGTAGAGAGGTAAAGTGCTAAAGAGGTATAGTAAATTAATTTTATTTCTTAAAACTTTACCTCTGTACCTCAATACCACTTACTTCTCTTTTCAGTTGTTACCACTTCTGCGTTAGTGGAAGATTACTTCTTGCAAATCAAAACATGGCCCGTCGTAACAGACCGTCTTATACCCTTTCGTCGTCTTAATTGAGCAACCCAGGCACGCGCCGAGCGCGCAGGCCATGATTTCTTCACAAGCAGCTTGGCCTCGAATTTTTTTCTCTTTGGCAAATTTTTGCACCGCCGCCATCATCGCGTGCGGCCCGCAGGTATAAACAAATGTCGTCTTGGGATCCCATTTAATCTTAGGAAACAATCGGTCAACGCGCCCTTTGACCCCAACGCTGCCATCGTCCGTCGTGACATAAACCTGACAACCGTTTCTTTTGAATTCCTTAAAATCATACGTGTGCCCTTTGGTCCGTCCGCCGTATAATAAAATCATTTCTGGTAGGGGCACGGCATGCCGTGCCCCTACAATATAATCCGATAAAATCAGAAACGGCGCCACGCCGATCCCGCCGCCGATCATGACAACCTGCTTTGTGCCTTTGGGTGGCAATTGAAACGGCGTTCCCAGTGGGCCAAGAATATCAACCTTATCGCCTTTTTTCATCTGCGTCATCAAACGCGTTCCCGGGCCAACCGGTTCATAAAAAACTTCGACATTCTTTTGCGCCCGATACACGCTAAACGGCCGGCGAAAAAACGGTTCGAGCCCATCCGTCGTGCGGATATGCACAAATTGGCCGGGCAAAATTGACTTTAAAATCGGTTTAGCGTCTATCTTTAAAAGATAAAATCGCTCGGAAAGTTTTTCATTGGCAACGACTTTAAAAATATTCTGAATCTTGGCCATGGTTTATTTAAATTTATAAAACATCCCAAACAAAATGGCAAAAACAATACACGTACCGATGAAGATTTCAACCGTCTTAACCACATCTGCCCGGCCGAAAACAAACGCCTCCCTCAACAATGCCAATAGCAATGCCAACGGCGGTAAAAAATATAGATCGCGCTTTTCTTTAGTCGAGAAAGCCTCTTTGATATTAAAAACTTCTTTTGTTTTAATTCTCATCGCTGTGCTTATAGAAGGAAATATTCGAGGGACCTTATAACAATACTGTGCGAATTCTTCTCGAAAAGCATTGGTCAAAAGGGTTTCCTCTATTTTGATTTGATGGTTAAACCGGGCATAAAATAAAACCGCAAAAAAAGGGAACATCCACCACGGCCACATCAAAAGAATAAAGCCGGAGCCAATCATAAAGCTTCCCAAATACATCGGGTTGCGGGAAATGGAGTAAGGCCCGGTTGTTACCAAAGCCCCACCCTCCCGAGAATTTGATTTCTTATGCCCGCGCGCCGCCATGCGTAAAAGGCTGCCTTTGATGATCGCCGCGTACCCCAAACAATCAAAAATAATATTCCCGACTTTGTTGGCAATATAAAAATCCTTGGACAAATACAAGATAACCGTAAAAATAACAATCACCCCTAAAAGCGCACCATCGATTTTAATCCGTTGTTTCATCGTTGGCAAACTCCGCAAAAGAAGGTACTGCGCCCGGACTGAACAATACGCTTAATGAGCGATCGGCATGAAACACATTTCTCGTTTTCTCGGCCATAAACCTTAATGCGGTTCATAAAATTCCCTTTATTGCCGTCGGCATCGCGGTAATTGCGCATCGACGTCCCGCGGCAGCGGATGGCTTCGGTCAATATCCCCACCGTGTATTTATGCAACAGCTTGATTTCTTTTTCGGTCAATCGTTTGGCTTGCTTGCGCGGATTAATACCGGCCGCGAAAAGGATTTCCGAAGCGTAAATGTTCCCTATTCCGGCGACAAACTCCTGATTCATCAAAAGAGGTTTGATGGGCGTCTTGCGCCCCTTAAAGTCATCCAGGCGAAAATCACCGTTTAACGGTTCCGGGCCCAAACTGCACAGATACGGCACATCGTCCAGTTTATCCGTATAAATCAGCCAGCCAAACAATCTCTGGTCATTGTAATTTAAATATTTGTCGTTAGAAAGCTTAAAAACAACTTTTGTCTCTTTGAGATTTTGACTTTCCTTAAGATGCTCCCCGTAGACAAAATAACCGGTCATTTTAACCTGAATGACCAAAAAACTGCTAGGGTAAAGCGTAAAAATAATAGATTTCCCACGCCGTTCGATAGCCTCAATGCGTTTGCCTTTCATTTTTTCCTTAAATTTTTGTGCTTTTAAATCTTTGATCACCCGGTCATCGTAGACAAAGACATCCTCAATAGAAAGCCCCAGGATTTTCTTTTGCAAATCCCGTTTCATCGTTTCGACTTCCGGCAATTCAGGCATAATTTTCCCTACCTGCTATGGGCCCAGGCTTTCCATGGCCTGCCTGATTTCTTTAACCCGCTCAGCTTTTCCAAATTTTTCATACAGCGGCAATGCTTTCTCAAAAGAACTCCGGGCGGACTGAAAGTCCTTTAACCCCGTGTAACATTTTGCTAAATAAAAATAAACGTCGGGATTGTGTTTTTGTAATTGGAGCGCCTTTTGATAGTATTCCACTGCTTTTTTGTACTGTTGATGCAAATAAAAGATGTACGCAAGGTTACTATACCCTTTACTATCTTGGGGGTCTAACTCAATCATTCTCAACAAATAACTGGCGGCAAGGGAATCTTTTCCATAAGAAAAATAATAAAGCGCAATATCATTCATGACCTTGTGGAAACGCGGATTAATTCTTAATGATTCCATATAATACTGAAAAGCCAAATCGTTTTTACCTTTGCGCCAGTAAGCCTTGCCGAGTGCCCCATAGCCTTGCGGCTTATGCGGCGACTGCCGGATAACATCCTGCCACAGCGAAACCTCCGTTTGCCAAACCTTATTACGTTCATATGACACAAGGGAATATAAACATACAATCAGCGTTAATATAATCCGTGCGTATGACAGGCGCGTTTTAAAGATTGAATAGACTAAGAAACTCACCGCAAAAGCATAACTCACCGTCGCCAAATATGCCCAATGCTCATAAATGACTTCCCGGTTCCCAAAAACAACGGAAGCTGCTTCAACAGAAGTAGCCACAAAAAACCAGGCAATAAAAAAACTCCATTCCCGTTTTTGGTGGTTATATAAATAAATGGCTGCCGCCGCCAAAATTGACAACAAACAAATCGACGTAAAGGTTGCGGGCTCCCAAAAATTCTGCGCGATGGGAAAATCATAATCCGCATTAAGGTTAACCGGCAATACCAATATCCGTAAATACGTCTTGAGGACATTTAATTCAGTTAGCAAATAATGCCAATCAAACCTCGTGGTATTTAAAATATATTTATACCCGATAACAGCTTCCTGCCGATCAAAAAATTTGGCAAGCGGCATCAGCATAAAGATTATGCTAAATGGGGCAAGGTGTTTTAACTGTTGCCTGAAATTATTTTTGTCTACGCGTAAAAAATACAATTCATAAAGGAGCAATATAAATGGGACGCTCACGATAAATTCCTTGGCAAAACAGCCTGCTACCATTGCCCAAAATGCCCATATCAAAAACTTTCGCTTACCTGAAATTCTTCCGCGCAGATAGAAAACAATCGTCAGTAGGTAGAAAAATGCCCCCATCGTGGTAAAACGCTGGGTGATAAAAGAAACTGCCTGGATTTGCAAAGGGTGCGCCAAAAATATGAGTGCGGTAAAAAAACTGATAAAGGAAACGTGCGGCTTTAAAAAATGTTTCTCTCCCCAAGGAGTTTGAAACGTTAATAGCACCAAATAAAATACCAAAATGGCATTAAATATATGAAATAGGATGTTAACAGCATGGTACCCGGTCACCGTTAACCCTCCCAAGACATAATTTAAAGCAAAAGACAGGCCGACAAGAAAGCGGGTGTTAAAAGATTGCCAGATATTGACCAAATTAAGCGGAGAATGAACGGCAGGGTTATAAACAATGAACCGGTAGTCATCAAAAACAAATTCCCCCTGAAGGATGTTGGCGTAGATAAGAAAACCGACAATAAAAAAGGATATAAACGGAAGGATTGCAGAAAGTCGTGTTAAACGCTGCATATGAGAATTTATTCTGGCTGAAGTTGTTTGATCAGTTCTCGTAATTTGCTTTCAACCTCCTTTACGGTGCGTACCTTAATCATGCCTTCAATGTTCCAGTTGCCGATGTCAATAACCGGCCGCTTATAAACTAGCGCATAAGAAATCTCTGACCGTGTTCCATGACTACCTGGCAGTGCGACAATGATATCCCCGCTCGCAGCTACCATAGCATTGCGGGCAAAACCAATCGTTGTTGGTAAGGCAATATCGATATACGGATTGGCATCCGCCTTGTTTTTTCCTGGAAGTAGCCCAATAGTGGTTCCGTCAGCCTTTTTAGCCCCTTTACAAGCCGCCTCCATAGCACCTTTTAAGCCGCCACATACTAAAATTGCACCCACTTTTGCTACTAATTCTCCTACATTGTGGGCTAATTGCTCCACTTCATTGTTTATTTCACTACCGCCAATAACCGATATGGTAATTTTCTGTTTATGCATATATTTATTCTTTTTAAATTCTAAAACACATTAAAAACATTCATATTAATTAAAGGTATTTTTACTTAATTTATGGTTTATATACTCCATTTTATAACAATATTAATTATTGTTATGGGCAAAATACTCCACTTTTAAAATATAGTCTTATTTTGCACTTTCGTAAGTAATTTTACCCCCTAAAATGGTCGTTTGCACGGCTCCAGTAAGTTTTCGGCCAACAAAAGGGGTATTTTTAGACTTTGAGACTATATCTCCCTTATGTAATTCCCATTTTCTTTCAGGGTCTATAATGGTTATATCCCCATCCAAACCTTCTTTAATATCACCTTTTTGGGTCAATCCAACAATCTCAGCCGGGCGTTTTGACATCCGCTCAACCATTTGCGGCCAGGAAAGCACTTTTGTTTTAACCAGCTCCGTAATGGTCAACCCCACCGCCGTTTCCATTCCGATAATGCCAAAAGGAGCATGGTCAAAGTCGACTTCCTTATCTTCCTGGGTATGCGGGGCATGGTCTGTAGCAATGCAATCTATGGTCCCGTCTTTAAGTGCCTGTTTCATCACTTCTATATCTTCCTTGGTTCTTAAAGGTGGATTCATCTTGGTGTTAGTATCAAAACTCTTAACTTCTTCATCCGTTAAAGTAAAATGATGCGGGGTAACCTCACCGGTAACCTTAAAACCTTGCGCCTTGGCCTGTCGGATAAGCTCCACCGACCGCTTTGAACTCATATGCGCAAAATGTATCCGGGCATCAAGAAACCTGGCCAATTCAATATCCCTGGAAACAATCACCGTTTCGGCAACATCAGGAATTCCTTTTAACCCTATCAATGTCGAGACGTCCCCTTCATTCATTACGCCACCCTGAGCAAGTAAGGGGTCTTCGCAATGCTCAATGAGCAAAATTCCCGCCATCTTGGCATAGGCCATCGCCAGGCGCATCAACTGGCTGTTAACAACCGCCCGGCCATCATCCGATAACGCCAAGCATCCGGCTTCTTTTAATTCAAAAATATCCACTAGCTCCTCATTTTTCTGCCCTCTGGTAATTGCTCCGACGGGGAAAACATTAACCAAGCCAACGCGCTTCGCTTCTTCAATAATCGATTCAACGATCATACAGTTATCAATCACCGGTGTGGTGTTGGGCATACACATAATAGTCGTAAACCCGCCCTTCGCCGCTGAGCGCGAACCGGTTTCAATGGTTTCTTTATCTTCCCGCCCAGGTTCACGCAGGTGCACGTGTAAGTCAATCAAACCCGGCATAACTAATTTACCTTTAGCATCGACAACTTTAATGCCATCAGCTTTAATTGATGGAGAAATTTTCGCAATAACGCCTTTTTCGATCAAAATATCCTGCGGCTCTTTATGCATCTTATCCGCATTAACGATTATGGCGTTTTTAATTAATAATGACATCGCTGTTTCCTTCTACTCTGCATGAACAGGCTGTTTTGTCCCCAATAAAAGATACAAAACCGCCATACGTACTGCAACTCCATTGGTGACTTGATCTAAAATAACCGAATGTTCTCCGTCGGCAACTTCCGCTGAAAGCTCAACGCCGCGATTAGTCGGCCCGGGATGCATAATCAGGATGTCTTTGGAAGCTTTCTTCAGCTTCTCTTTATTAAGGCCGAATTTCTTCGCATACTCACGGATTGACGGCAAAAATTTCTCTTTTTGCTGGCGCTCCAATTGAAGCCGCAAGACGATCAAAACATCGCTTTGCTTGATAAGTTTATCCAGATCATACGTTACCTCAACGCCCCTTTTCTCAATGCCCATGGGCATTAATGTCGACGGGCCACAAACTGTTACCTGGGCTCCCATTTTCGTTAATCCCCAAATATTGGAACGCGCCACGCGGGAATGCAGTATATCGCCGATAATCCCCACCTTTAAACCTTCAATTTTCCCCAATTTTTCTTTGATCGTAAACATATCTAGTAACGCCTGTGTCGGATGCGCCCGGCAGCCGTCGCCGGCATTGATAACGGCCGATTTTAAATTCTGCGCCAAAATATTCGGAATGCCGGCACAATTATGCCGCACGACGATCAAATCAATGCTCATCGCTTCAATATTCCTGGCGGTATCCAAAATAGTTTCGCCTTTGGTCATCGAACTAACATTGGAAGCAATATTAACGGTATCAGCGGAGAGCCGTTTGGCGGCTAATTCAAACGAAGTGCGGGTGCGCGTGGAAGGCTCAAAAAAAAGCATCGCGATCGTACGGCCGCGCAGCGTCGGGACCTTCTTAACTTCGCGGGTTGAAATCTCTTTAAATGACTTTGCGGTTTCTAATATTAAATTTATTTCTTCTTTGCTTAATTCGTCTAAATCAATCAAATGGCGCTTTGTCCATTCGCTCATTGATTTTTCCTTTTTTCTAACGTGACGCTGTCTTCTTTTTTATCCGTTTCGGTTAAAATAACATTCACATTCTCATCTAAAGCGGTCGGCATATTTTTCCCCACGTAATCAGCGCGAATAGGAAGTTCCCTGTGCCCACGGTCAATCAAGACCGCTAACTGAATACCGGCCGGCCGGCCAAAATCATTTAAAGCATTTAACGCCGCGCGAATTGTCCGCCCGGAAAAAAGGACGTCATCAACCAAGACAACCTTCTTGCCGCTGATATCAAAATCAATCAATGTTTCATGCACAACCGGATGAGCGGAAACCATCGTCAAATCATCACGGTAAAGGGTAATATCCAAAATCCCCACCGGCACGTCGTGGCCTTCAATATTTTTAATGCAATCACGGATGCGTTTAGCCAAAATGTCCCCGCGGCTGCGGATACCAATTAAGCACAACTCAGCCACACCCTTATTCTTCTCGAGAATTTCGTGGGCAATACGCATAATCGCCCGGCGGACGTTGTCTTGATCCATAATTTGGGTGGGTTGGGTCATAATATTTCGCGCCTGATTATTCACCCCGCCTGCTTTCTTCGAAAGCAAACGGTGGGGTTATTTCGCCCATCAAACTTACGTCGCTTTCGCTTCCGTAAGTTTGGGGCTCAATAAAAAAGCCCACGCCCCGTCTGGGATGTGAGCTGACATTCTAACTCTCTTTATTTTCATAAATTCCTTATCGGCCTCTCGGGACCGAATTTAAAGGGTTAAAGCTTCAAATGCTGTTCAAAATATAACACCTGACCCCAATATTGTCAAGCTTCACTTTTTGCGCTACCTTTAAAAAGATTTAACAACAAAACAAATTCACCTTTAGGATTCTTTTGCTCAAAAACTTTTATCAACTCAGAGCACAAACCCTTTTGAGCTTCTTCAAATTTTTTGGTGATCTCACGCGCAACGACGATATAGGGATCCCCTAGCACATCACAAATATCATTTAAAGCTTTGATCAGCCGGTGAGGTGACTCATAGAAAATAATTGTTCTCTCTTCGGTTTTCAACGCTTCGAGTTTCTTACGACGGGCGCCGGATTTTACCGGTAAAAAGCCTTCAAAAATAAAGCGGTCGCTGGGAAGCCCCGACAATGATAACGCGGCAATCAAAGCCGTTGCTCCGGGAATCACCGTCACGGGAATATCATTTTCTTTTGCTAACCGAATTAAGGCGAATCCAGGATCGCTTATTCCCGGAGTCCCGGCATCGGTAACCAAAGCAACATCTTTGTCTTCCTTTAAAAACCCTAAAATGTATTCACCTTTTTTAAATTGGTTGTGCTCAAAATAACTTGTTAACGGTGTTTTGATATCGTAATGTTTCAGAAGGTTTCCGGTATGGCGGGTATCTTCAGCGGCAATAAGGGCAACCGTCTTAAGAGTTTCGATAGCGCGTAATGTTATATCTTTGAGGTTACCGATGGGGGTGGAAACAATATAGAGCACTATTTCTATTCCACGGTTACGGATTTCGCCAAATTGCGGGGCTGGTCGACGTCGCAGCCACGCTTGACGGAAATATAATAGGCAATGAGTTGTAAAGGCAGGGCAACCAAAAGAGGCGTTAATAATTTATTTGTTTTAGGAATATAAATCACCGATTCCGCATGATGCTTAATATGCTTGTCGCCTTTGGTGGCAATAGCGATGACTTTCCCTTTGCGCGCGCGGATTTCCTGTATATTAGAAACCATTTTCTCATAAGTATCCGACTCCGGCGCGATACAAACAACGGCGCGGTATTCATCAATTAAGGCAATTGGCCCATGCTTCATCTCGCCGGCGGCATAGCCTTCCGCCGGGATATAAGAAATTTCTTTTAATTTTAGCGCCCCTTCCAACGCCGAGGGAAAATTAATGTTTCGCCCCAAATAAAGGAAACAGCCGTAATGCGAATTCTGTTGCGCAATATCGGCAACCGGGCTGGGGAACTTTAACAATTCAGCGTACAGATCAGGGATCTCTTTTAAATTTTTAACAAGCGTGTGGATTTCTTTTTTGGAAAGAAAATTATGCGCTGCCGCTAATTTAACAGCTACCAGATAGAGCATACAAAGTTGCGCGGTGTACGCTTTGGTGGAAGCCACGCCAATCTCCGGCCCGGCGTAAGTATATAAAACTCCGTCGGATTCACGCGCCAACGAAGAACCAACAACATTACAAATTGAAACTAACTTTGCGCCTTTTGCTTTTGCTTCACGGACCGCCGCTAATGTATCGGCTGTCTCTCCCGATTGGCTAATGGCCAAGATCAAAGCATTTTTACCGATAATCGGTTGGCGATAACGAAATTCGCTGGACACATCAATATTCACCGGGATCCCGGATAACGCCTCAATGATATATTTACCCACCATACCGGCGTGATAGGCAGTCCCGCAGCCAACGATAAAAATTTGCTTAATGCCCTTAAGCTGTTTATCCGTTAACCCTAAACCCTCTAAATAAACACTGTCGCCTTTCAACCGCCTTTGCACCATTTGGCGCAGGACGTCCGGCTGCTCATAAATTTCCTTAAGCATAAAATGGGCAAAACCCTGTTTTTTAACCGCATCAATTTCAAAAGTGACCGTATCAATTTTTACCTTAGCCGGCTTTCCTTTAAAATCAAACAACTCAACTTTATCCTTTGTGATGCGCGCGATCTGCCCATCTTTTAAATAAATAACCCGGCGTGTATGTTCCAAAATGGCCGGGACGTCCGAGGCGATAAAATTTTCCCCTTTACCGACGCCAATGATCAAAGGCGAACCGACGCGCACCGCAATTAAAGTATCGGGATCATCCGCGCAGAGAATCCCCAGGGCAAAGGAACCTTGAAGCTCTTTAACCATTCGTAAAACCGCTTCGAGCAAATTCCCTTTTTTATAATACTTCTCTAATAAATGCGAAACACTTTCAGTGTCTGTTTCGGAAAGAAACCGGTGGCCTTGCTTCTCTAGTTGTTCTCTGAGAGTCTCGTAATTTTCAATAATGCCGTTATGAACGACGAGGATTTTGCCTGAACCATCGGCGTGCGGGTGAGCGTTAACGCGGTTGGGCGCGCCATGCGTGGCCCAACGCGTATGTGAAATCCCAATATAACTCTTTTGAAATGGTTTTTCCTGAATTAAGTCTTGCAGGTTTTTAATCTTACCCGGGGTTTTGCGCAATTCAACCCCGTGATTAGACACAGGGATAACGCCGATACCGCTGGAATCATACCCGCGGTACTCTAAACGTTTGAGGCCTTCAAGCAAAATAGGAGCGGCCTCTTTGTGACCCACATAGCCGATAATGCCGCACATAGTTAAAACCCTACGTTACTTTTTAGGTTTTTGTTGTGGCAGAGGACGAATGTTAATATAGGTATTAACTTTTTTATAGCTGCCTTTTTTCCGGGTAAAATAAACCTCGCCGTCGCAGCCTGCGGTCAAATGCGTTAAACCAATCACATTTTTGCCAGGATGCCATCGATGCCCTTGGCGCGTCAGCATCGTTCCCGACTTGACCGTTTGGCCTCCGGAAACCTTCATGCCCCGTGTTTCTGTGTAATACTTATGTGTTGTACCGCCTACTTTTGTCATGAAAATAAACCTCCTTAAAGGATTTCAATTATATATTTGAAGGTCTTTATTGTAGCTTTTTTTCTTAAAATTTCAACCTCTTTTATCCACCCTCGCTCCAAGCCACGATTTTTTGGTTATGAAAGAAAAAGCCGTACCTTTATGCAAGGTACGGCTTTATATAAAAACAAACTAAATTAAAAAAACTATTTTTTCTTATTTAATTCAGCTTCGATTTCCTGTTTCCAGCTGTTAGCATCCCGGGCATTTGTTTGCCGGCCATTAATATAATAGGTCGGTGTCCCGCGTACGCCTACCTGCTGGCCTAATTGCTGATCTTTTTGAATAATTTTATCGTAATCAGCAGCTTTATTTGTGTAATCATCCCAGAATTTTTTCTCATTAAGCCCTATTTCTTTAGCAATTTTTTTATACATGTCTTCGCTTAAATTCTGTTGATTCGCAATAAGTTTTTCCACCATTTCATCATATTTTCCTTGTTCATTGGCAGCTAAAGCGGCTTTGGCAGCCGGATCAGCATTCGGGTGAAAGGACAAAGGAAAATTCTTAACCAACATCCTTACTTTCCCGGGGTATTGCTTTACCATTGAGGCAGCATCCGGATGAAAACGCCCGCAGAACGGGCATTGAAAATCCATAAACTCGGTGATTGTTACCGGGGCATCTTTCTTTCCTATAATTGGTGTTTGGTCAACTGGAATTGTATAAACGGTATTCATATCCGGAGCTGGTGGGGCTTGCTGAGGACGCGCAGCAGCTGCGCCCTGGCCTCCGGCCTGTTGTGCTTGTAAAGCCTGCGCCAAACCTTGCAAACCTTGCAGGCCCTTAAGCTGATTTTCCAAAGCAGCTATCCGATTCTCAAGCGCTTCAATCTTGCCTCCTGCCTGCTGTCCTGCTCCACCAGATTGTTGATTTTGCAGGATCTTAGTTTGAGTACTTAAAATCGAATCTAATTTAGGATTATTTGTTTGATTAACAACAAAAGCCACCCCCAACAAAATACCAACAAGCACAAACATTGCTGAAGCAAATGATTTAGTTGTTCCCTCGCCCATAGCTTTATCCTTTCTATAAATATGTTAATAGTTAATTCGTTTAAAAAGTATTACCCAGAATATCACAATTCTTTAAGAATTTCTAGAACCAAATTAGCCTTTACAAATTGACCCCGCCAAAAGCAGATACCACATATTTGATGTCATCCCACCGGTCATGGCAATTAAAAGCCGCGACAATCAAGTCGCTATTGCCTTTTTTTATGGTTCCGACAAAACATGGGCCGGCTGATCTCGTATAACCCGTTTTGCCATAAACTTTATTTTTCCAACCCATAAAAAGAATTTTATTATGATTTTTAAAAGTAATTCGGCGGCCTTCTTGGCTGTAAAAAATCCCGTACCGCCGCTTGATAATTTCCCTAAAAAAAGGATATTGAAGCGCCTTAGCAAACATTAAATACATATCATACGCCGTTGTATATTGAGAAACCCGATGGGCTGGCAAGCCGCTGGCATTAGCAAATTTAGTGTTATTCGCACCGAGCTGTTTGGCCCGGTTATTCATCATTTGGACAAACTGCCACTCACTCCCGGCAACAGCTTCGGCCAAAACAATCGCGGCATCATTGCCTGATTTTAAAAGCATTCCGTATAAAAGGTCTTTGACTTTATACCGCTCGCCGGCCCTGAGAAAAAGTTTTGATGGCGGAACTCCGGTCGCTTTAGCACTGACTGTGACATAACCTTCTAACGGTAATTTCTCCAAAACAAGCAGTGCGGTCATTATTTTAACGGTGCTCGCCGGCACAACCCGAAGATTCACGTTTTTGCTGTAAAGACGGCGGTATTTTGTGGCGTCGGTTAAAATCATGGCTCGGCAACTGACTCCGTGCCACCGGGCAAAAACATCTCGGGGAATAATAATAGTTAAAACAACCAGTAATAGAAGAAGCCATCTCTGTCTTTTAAAAAAAAAGAATATTTTTTCTGGTTCAACAAGCTGTTTCATAGGATTATCGGGCTGTATTTTGGGCTGCTTCATAAACCAATTGCACTGCCAAGTTGACGCCGGGCGTCGGGAAAAAATCCTGCCCATCCGCTTTTTTCACCAACCATGCCCCATTCTTATTTTTAATCGTCACCCGAAAATGCTGCGTCAAATTTTCCTCCGCCACAATCACATAAACACAGCCATTTTTTTCTTTCGTATCATACAACCATTCTTTGAAAACAACGGAAACTTTTTCTTTGCAATTTTCTAACTCAAATTTTTCGGGATAAAAATTCTTTAATTTATAAACTTTCATTGCCACATCTTTCTTAACAGGAATTTTTTGATGCGCACTTTTACGCATCGTGATTTCAAAGAACTCCTGCTGCCCGTGGGCCTGCCACTTGCGTTCATATTTGGTATCAAATTGTGCCTCGATATTCCGTGTGGTTACTGTAAAGCCGCTGCCGCGCGCCTCCTCTAAAATCCATTTCTGAAATGGATGAAAATCCGTCACAATATCCACCTGCCCGCCAGATACAAGACGATTATTCAACAGCTGCAAAAACGGCTGCGCGAATAACCGGTGTTTAGTATGTTTTTTTTTGGGCCAAGGACAAGGGAAAAGGCTGTAAATACGCGCGATGGTTGTTTTATCAAAAAGCCGTTCAAAGATAGCGCGGGCATCGCCGTCGAGAATGCGGACATTTTCAATAGGAGTCGTTTGCTGTTGATTGAATTTTTCTATTGTTTGCAGCGCCCGGTAAGTGACGGGCCAATGCTGTTCAATACCGATAAAATTTCTTTCCGGATGATTTTGGGCTAAGCGGATCAGCGCTTCCCCGGTGCCAAAACCGATTTCCACTTCCAGCGGGGCCTGGCGGCCAAACTCTTCTACCCAATCAATCGGGCGCTGACGTTGGTAATAATGAACAAGGGGCCTAAAAAAATAATCCTTGGGCGTCACTTTTTTTGTTTGATCTTAAAAAGATAATCCTGCCCTTTGCCGACAAGTTTATTGCCGTCAAACACCAGCGGGGTCAGTTCATCGTCCGCAATCAATCCATCAGCGCTGCGGATAGACGTAAAATAATATAAAATATCGTAGGTTTTATCACCGGATTTTACGGTTTCAACTTTGTAAGGTTCTTTGATTTCGATGGGCTCTGCGCCCCCTTTAATTTGTGGATTTTTTTTGTACCCAACAGTCACTTTATCGGGTAACAAGGCTTTTATTTCGGACAAAAGCATGCCGGGTTTAATTTGATCCAACGTTAAAAATATTTTTTGACCGGCCAAAGGCACATCTTTTTTCTCAACCGAGACCACCGAAACACAACCCGCCGCTAACAATGAAATAAAAATTATCAAAATAAATTTTCTCATCGTGTCTCCCTTAGAAGAAAATAAAATACAACCGCTACCAGGATACGGTAAATACCAAAGGCGGTAAAATTGTGATTTTTAATGTAATTAAGCAGAAATTTAATACTCAACACCGCCACGAGAAATGAAACGATAAAACCAACAGCCAGTACCATAAATTGCTGGCCGGAAAAATTTACCGCTGTCTTTAATAAGTCCAGCCCCGTCGCCGCCAACATCGTTGGCACTGCTAACAAAAATGAAAACTCGACAATGGTTTTTCTTTTAAGGCCCAAAAACAACCCGCCAATGATGGTCGCGGCCGCACGCGAGACGCCCGGGACGACGGCAAGAGATTGACAGAACCCGATTAAGATGGCTTGGGAGTAAGTGATCGTTTCAAGGCTGTTTTCGGTTTGGTTTTTCTCTTTGTAAAATTTCTCAAAAAGAACAATAAAAATACCTCCCAAGAACAGCATCCAGACAACAATGAGCGCATTATTTAAAAGAAAATGCTTAATCAGTTTGTAGAGGACCAAGCCAATCACCGCCGTTGGGAGAAAGGCTGCTAAAACTTTCCCGACTATTTTCCGTGAGACTAGCAAAACCTGCCAGTACAAAAAAATGACCGCCCCAATGGCCCCGGTTTGGATCGCAATATTAAAGCTGGAGGAAAAATCGTTGGCGGGAATGTTAAGCAGGCGGCTGAAAAGAATTAAGTGCCCCGTCGAAGAGACCGGCAAAAACTCCGTAATCCCCTCCACCACGCCCAATGTCATTGCCTGCCAAATTTCCAATTTACCCGTCCTGAAATTTAAATTTTAAAACTCAGATTGCCTATTATAACGCGAAACGAATGTTTGGAAAGAAAATTAATCGGAAGATTCCTCGTGGTTCGGCAGATTAATTCTTCCATCCAGCGTTGAGTTAATCCGCTCACCACTAGTCCTAAAATAACATAAAAAACTAATTTATCGAAGGACTAGGTTTTCTTGGGAAGAGTGATGACCAGTGTCTCGCCTTTTGTTTCCGTGGTCATTTTGTCGGCATCAGCGTCTTCGGGAAGAGGAATGGTCTTCAAAAACGAACTGTAACTTTGCGAATGCGCTGTTCTACCAGCCCCGCTTTCCTTTTTTTCCAGAGAACTTTCCCCGGAAACCGTCAGCGCGTGCTGGGTGATTTCAATGTTGAGCTTGTTTTTATTTAACCCCGGAATATCCAGTTTGACGACGTAAGCTTTGTCCGTTTCTTCGACCTGAAGATCCTGGTCAAACGACAAATCCGTGTTAAACATTCCCCAACTTTTTTGGCCGCCGCGGTGGCTCAATGAATTTTCAAAAAGCTGGTCCATTTGCTCCATCATCTGGTCCATTTCAGTAAAAGGGTCCCACTGTTCGCCTTGAGAAGGCACCGAAGGTTGTACTGGCTGATTTTGCGTGAAACCGGCCGACGGTGGCGTGGACAACGCCCTTGGCTCTCTGTGTTTAATAGCAAAATCTTTGTTGTGCTGGTGCGCGGCAATCGCCTCCTTGACTTTCTCCACCGGAATGGCAAAGCCAATACTTTGCGAATTCTGGACCACCGCCACGTTGACCCCGACCAATTCTCCGTTTAAATTCAACAGCGCCCCGCCGCTATTTCCCGGATTAATCGGCGCGTCAATTTGCAGAAGCCCACCGAAAACTACATCCCCTTCGGGAGAACTAATCTCTCTGTCTTTACCGCTCACGACACCGACGGTAACGGAATTCTCAAACCCCAACGGATTTCCGATGGCCACCACCGACTCACCAATCATAATATCCTGTGTCTGCCCGAGCGTAACCTGCGTGAGCGGTTTCGCCGACTCAACCTTCACAATGGCCAAATCTTTTTCCGGGTCTTCATAAACCACCTCGCCCTTGAGTTTTGTTTTATCTTTGAGAATAACAAAAACATTCGTCGCCATGTGAATGACGTGCGCGTTGGTGACAACCAGGCCGCTATTATCCACAATCACGCCTGAGCCAACGCTGTGCAATTTCAAAGCCTGGGCCGAGCGGTCCAAGCCGAAAAACTGGTCAAAGAAATAGTCAAACTCGCTGCCGTACCCGCCCCAATAAGGCTGATTGCGCAAATAAACAATCTGTTCCGTGCTGATATTAACAACGGCATCGGCATTATCCCGCACCACCTTGACGGCCGGCGTTTCCCGGGGATTACTGCTGTCGGCTTGTGCCCAGGTAACGCACATAAAAAGCAGAGTTGTATAAAAGATAATTTTCTTCATTGGACTTTTCATCCCTGCGGATTGAAAAATATTTTACTAAAAGAGCCTGTCATTGTCAAAAATTTCAAAAAAGCTCCTGATTCTTTCCGCTCATTGACTTTGCCTTTTGAAAATCACTCCCGGCCAATTCAGCTTTTCCCATCATCTGATAAATCAATCCCCTCTGGAAATAAAAATCTGACGCGCCCGGTTGAAGTAAAATGGCGGAGGTAAAATCTTTGACCGCCGAATCATAATCCTTTTGCAGCACAAATACCGCCCCGCGGTTAACATAAGTTTCCACAAGCTCGGGATTTAACGCCAACGCTTTGGCGAAATCCTCCAGAGCCAAACCGTATTGTTCTTTTAATTTATAAATCGCCCCACGATTATTATAAAACTCCGCCTCGTCAGGTTTGAGGGCAATCGCCCGGTTAAATTCCGTAAGCGCCCGGTCATAATCCTTCCCTATTTTATAAATAATACCCCGATTATAATACGCGTTCGCATAACGCGGTTTCAACTCTGTTACCTTCTTAAAATCCGCAAACGCTTCTTTGTACATTTGCTTATCCATATATGCCACCCCGCG
>CAZVZR010000040.1:0-23368 GCA_964630825.1 uncultured Planctomycetales bacterium
ATATTAATCCCAGATTATAATTGAACCAAAAAAAATCCGGCTTCAAATACACCGCATTTTTATAATAAACAATGGCAACCTGCGGCTGCTTGAGAAGCGTATGTATCAACCCCAACAACCCATGGGCTTCCGGAATCAACGGATTAGCGTTGACCACCTGCAAATAATATTTTTGATAACGTTTCAGTTCCTCAACGGATAAATCCTTGCCATCACGGATATAATCCGCCAAACCGCCTAATCCCGGGGTATTAAATCCCAAGGTCAACAGCTTTGACTGCATCATTGCCATCTCGCGCTGTTTAACTAAGTAGGTAATGCCGGGTATTTTTTTTAACTTAGCACGTACACTGGGGTATTCGCCGCGGATGGCGGCAATAAAAATAAAAACGCTAAAAACAAAAACGATCAAAATCGCCCAGCGTAACGGCCGCATCCAAAGGCTAACAGAAGGCATAAAATACTCATTAGATTTCATAGTGAAAAAACGCTTTAATGTTATAATAATCTTTAAATTTCGAATCTGCGTTACATTTTAACTCATGCCCTTATGTTTGCCAAAGTAAAAGAAAGAATAAAACAAACCCTTTCAGAAGCGTTTCTTATCCAAGCATCTTTAATTATTTGTGCACTCTATTGGATATTTTGCCTCTTCATTGCTCAAACAGCCGTTGTCTACGATTCGATGAGCTATGAATACCTTGGCAACATGCTCGCTCAAAAAGGCCTCCTCGAATATTTTAAAACTGGGCCTAACCGAGAGCTGCTGTATCCACTGCTCGTTGCGTTAGCGATGAAAATTGGCGCAGTAACCGCCGCATCTTATCAAACAATACTTTTTTTCTTTCAACTGGGCATTTTATTTATAACACAATGCTTGACCATAAAAATTTTACGCAAACTTAATATTCAACCTGCGATCATGGCGGTCATCATTTTATACGAAGGGTTCTCTCCGGCATTGTTTACCTCTGCTTTTCGCGTCTATTCTGAAATTATCACTTTCCCGTTAATGCTTCTTATTGTCTTGGCCGCGCCAATGGCGTGGGCGGGATTGCATAAATCAATAAAATCTGCCGTTTTAGGCGGGGTTCTTTTAGCTTTAAGCTTTGTTCTGATGGCCTTTAGCAAAGGAATCTTTGAAGTGATTGCGCCGCTCTTTTTGCTCCCAACTATCATTTACGTCGCTAAATCCGGATTTAAAAAAGACAGGGAAATATTTTTAAACGGGCTGGCCTTTCTCTGTTCTTTTTTTATCGTTTTCAGCACCCCGATCAACACTGTTAAATTTCTTAATCAAAAATATAACGGGAATTATACTTTTACCAACCGTGGCGCCTGGGCACTTTATGGCAATACCGCCCGACGGATGGAAAAACTTACTTGGGAGAGATTTCTCACTGCCTTAGCATACGTCCCCGGATGGGGGACTTGCAATTCTTTGTTTGGGCCGCAGGCTTGTGCGTTCTGGTCTTACCGAGAATCGGATGACTTGGGGTTTAAAATGCGCCAGCGCCTTGAAGCGCAAGGGTTATCAAAAGATGCCTTAAATAAAGCATTCGTTAACCTTTCATTTCAAAAAGTCCTTGAAAACCCTCCACAATATTTACTATTAACTTTCGTCGAAGGGTTAAAAATGTTGTTTTGGGATTCCTTGGATACGGGCCTGACAATCTTTCCTCAACCGGTCATGAATATTTATCAGTCCGACTTTCTTAAAAGAGTGGTTTACTACTTAGTCGCGCCGTTAACATTGATTGCCCTCTTAAACCTGGCGCTCTATTTATGGAAAAGCCGCAGAGAAATCTTTTCCCCTGCGGCCTCATCAACAAATCTACTATTCTTCTTATTCCTGCTTATTATTATTTATATTTGTGCCCACTCTATATTTTATATTGATCCGCGGTACAGCTACGCTTTAGGTCCGTTATACCTTATCAGCATTGCCTTTCTACTTCAGACTGGTTTAAAACTGTTCTGTAAATATTTTAAATCCTGATCACTCATCTTTCTTAAGGTGTCGTGGGGGTTTCCTCATACGTTTTACGCCCATAAACATTTTTCTCAGCCGGGTAGCCATAACCTGATTTAGCCCCATTGTCGTCACTCTTTTTAATGTACCCGTAAGGTAAATCTTTACTTGTATACCCGTACTCCTCCTTAGATTGTTCTACGCCGACTTTCTTTTTTTCCGTTGGATCGGGTATTTTATACCCATACGGCAGATCCTTGCTCTTATAACCTAAATCTTTATAACCATATTCAGCATTTGTTTCATTGGATAAAATCAATTGCGATGAATGTGAATTGACCTGTGGCTTCTCTTTTATATCTGTAACTTGCACATCATCATCACCGATCAAAACACTGTCTTCGGATACTCCCTGAATATTACGGCTTTTATAAATGGAATCTGGTTCTTGAACTGTGACTTTTTGAGTAATAACTCTATCCTTACCATAAAGCAAATCCACTTTGATCAAATCCCCTGTTTTTGCCTGAAGTGGAATATATTTAGTGATTTCACTTGTTGAGTCTTCATTTTTTAAATCTTCTTCAGTGCTTTCCTTGCCTTTGTAGTAAACAACGATTTTCTGCAGGTCGTCTTTTTTCTCTTTCCCGGAAAGATTTTTAACCGAAACCCTTAAAAATGCACCCGTCGCGTCGTACTCCACATCCAAGTAATACTCTTGGCTAGCCCAAGCAATGCCTGTCCAAATGAAAATCAACATTAAGAATGGAATTTTTTTCATATTCTTATTTTATCACAGCTTCAAACTTTCCCTCAATTTCAGTCTGATAATTATCCGGCAATTTTAAATGTATCCTGCCCGCAAGAAGGTTTTCCGTTCGTTTCTCAAAATCCAATTTCATTATATACCCATTTGATACTGATTGCATCTGCGGAATGTTTTTTCCCGCAAAAAGCCATTGCAGCTGAATCCGTGGCATGGTTTCCTGTCTCGACGTTTCTTTAATGTCAAACACTTGATTTTCTGGGAGAACCCCTTCCCCCAATACCAAAAAAATACTTACTCCCAAGTTAAGAAAAACCCCCTCGCCCTGGCGCAATGAAAGGATCTGTTTCTTGGAATCATATTCGGCGTGGTCACATATAAAATTCATCCCGTGAATAACCCCTTGCGCCATAAATTCCGGATTATCCGGTTTAACAATCCTGGCGACTTCATCCCGATAATATTTTATAACAATGGCGTTGCCTGTATCAACTTTAATAAACTCATCATTCTCCTCGATAACAACGCCTTCTACTGCCTTTCCGGATTTCAAATAAACTGTATCCGCACAAACACCGGAAGCAAAAGAAAAAATCAACATTGGAATTAAAATAAATTTCCTCATGTTAATTTAAGCTGAGTTCAGTAACGATGGGGCAATGGTCTGAACCCAAGACTTCGTTTAGAATGCTGCTTTTCTTTAATCGCTTGCGCAACAGTGGAGAAACACAAAAATAATCGATGCGCCAGCCGATATTCCTTGCCCGGCAATCACCCATCGGGCTCCACCAAGTATAATGCCCGGGGCCTTTTTCAAACTCACGAAAGGTATCGATGAACCCGGCCTTAATGATGTTGTCAAACCCAGCACGTTCCTGCGGTGTAAAACCGTGATTATGTTCGTTGCCTTTAGGGTTTGCTAAATCAATTTCCGTGTGGGCCACATTCAAATCCCCACAAAAAATGACCGGTTTTTTTAATTCCAGTTTTTTAAGATACTTTAAAAAATCAACATCCCACTCTTTAGTTCGGTAAGGCAACCGCTCGAGTTCGCGCTTGGAATTGGGCACATAAACATTGACGAGAAAAAAATCATCAAATTCACAGGTAATGGCACGGCCTTCCCGGTCATGTTTGTCCTGACCAATGCCATCAACAACCTTAAGCGGTTTCATTTTTGTAAAAACAGCGGTTCCGGAATAACCCGGTTTATACGCGTGGCTCCAATATTGATGGTACCCCGCTGGGAACAAAATATCGATCTTATCTTTAGGGGTTTTTGTTTCTTGAAGGCAAAGAATATCCGGGTCATGCTTCTTAACGAAATCAGCAAATCCCTTTTTAATAACCGAGCGAATGCCGTTGACATTCCATGAAATAATTTTAAGTGTGTGAGAACTCATCCTGAAGGTGTACTTAACCGATATGTCTTCTGATGCTGGCAAGGAGCTGCTCAACGCTAAAAGGCTTGGGCAAAGCAGCATAATCCACCGATCCGACTCTGACCGAGCCTTCCTTTTTCTCATCACGGGAAACAATGCCGGAAAGAAAAACAACGGGGATCCCGGATGTGGCGTTGTCTTCCTGCAATAATTTTACGGCCTCTGCCCCATCAATGTCCGGCAATATGATGTCCATCAAAATCAATTGCGGTTGAAACTCTTTGGCCTTGGCCACAATCTCTTGGCCCCGTGATAATGCAAAAATTTGATAGCCCTCGCGCACCAACCGCTTGGCTACAAGCTCCAGCATTTCTTTCTCATCATCTACAATAAGGATTTTCTTGCCGCCCATATTATTCTCCTCCGGGGAAAAAATATCCCACGGCCACAAGTCCCCATAATATTAATCCCCCAAAAACCATAAACCATTCCCCTTTTGTCCAAGCCGCCACTTCCTGAAATTCAGAATTTACAGAGCGGTTTTGAAACCGTATCGCATCCATGACCGTCAAAAGCGGTATAAAAGTAAGGATGGTCAGCCAGCCGAAAGGATCCGGAGCCTTATGAAGCATAGTAATCGCAATATAAAAAACTGTCAATGTCTGATAACTCTGCGTAGGCTTATACCCATGTTGCTGTGCCGATAAGAAAATCCGTTTTAACAAACTGTAGCAAAAGAAAACGGAAAACACAGCCCGCCAAAAAGGCAAAATCTTTTTGTTCTCCTGAATTTTTACCGCTTTCCAATTCTTATAAAACCAGACAAATTCATAAAACCCGGCCGTCAATAAAGACAAAATAATGAATTTTTTATTAGGAAGAGAGAAATACTGTGTGGCAACGTTAAAATCTTGCGCGGCAATGTCCTTCTTATTCTCAATTACTTTCTCAAGTTGCTCATCACGGTCAATCTTTGCCTGCGTCGCTTCGGCATCATTGGTAAACCACCCGCCGCAATGCCGACACTTCACCGCTGAATCAAACACTTCTTTTTGACAATATTGACAAAGTTTCATCAGATATTTATTTAAATTCTACCTACTTTGCCTTTCTCGTGACACGCCGAAGGGCTTTGGCCATACGCGCCAATGCTTCCTTGGAGGAGTTTCCTTCCGTCAAACAATTACTGCAGACAGCAGCAAACCCGCGCCGATTCTTGATTTTAAAAATCTTTATGCTGTTTTTCCCGATTTTCATATAAACTCCTTTCGTAGCAACAAAATTATAACAAATCTATTGAGTCCTTTAAATAAAAACCATTTTTAATTTAGTGTTTAGGGAAAAATATACTTAAAGAGCTAAAAGTCATTTGTTTATTATCGCTATTATTACCAGAGGCCTAAGATTCCAATCACTTTATTTTGAGATGCTTCAAGAACGTCAAAGACAAGCCTTTCTTGCCCTGTATCAAAGAGCACCGTACGCTCCCCCTCCCGCGGCAGTATCTGCACCATAATCGCCCTTGAAAAAATTTTCGCTGGTAAATATGTCACCTTAGGAAAATTCACTTTGACAACACCTGGATTCTCATGCGCTTCTTTAGGATCAACCGGCACGAATGAAACTTCCTGCCAATTCATTGTTAATTCCCGCGGCAGGCTGTTAAATCCAGAAAAAACTGCCCCTTTCCCATCAATTGTAACCAAACGGTAACCTTCGCTGTAGCGCAGATTCCACATGTCGGTATTTTTCTCTATCATCCTCTGCATTGTCTCATGCATATCAACCACAATGTCACGGTCAAATTTCTTTGCATGATTTTGAATCGAGGTAATGATAACAACCCCGAACAAGACGATAAAAAAACCAAACAAAACAACAGGCAAACTATACTGTGCTGAAAGCGCACTCCAGTAATTGCCAGATGACCTTGGCCTTGGCCGAAATGGCCGTGGCTGAGGCCGTCTGTTCCTTTTTGGTTTATTATGCCCAGGCATCTTTAAGACCTTTCCACAAAAAATGAATTACTCTTTTATTGTACCGACAGTAAACGTATAATAGCAAATATTCAAAGTAAACAAAATATCAGAAATTAATAATTACAATTAATAAAAATTATGGGCAATTTAATACTCACTGTTTTAGGCTTATGCGTTTTCGAAGTTGTCTCCAGCCTAGATAACGCTGTCGTCAATGCCGATGTTCTGGCCACTATGGATAAAAAATGGCGGAGATGGTTTCTGTTTTGGGGAATGTTTCTGGCTGTCTTTCTCGTTCGGGGACTCCTGCCTTGGCTTATTGTATGGATGGCGAATCCAACATTAGGGGCCCTGGGCGCGTTAACCGCTACTTTCAGTAACGACCCGCATGTCAAGGAATCTCTGGAAAAATCCGCTCCCTCACTTTTAATGGGTGGGGGCGTATTTTTAATATTCTTATTTTTTCATTGGTTATTTGTCGAGCCTAAAGAATTCGGTTTGCCCGTAGAACGTTTTTTTAACCGTCATGCCGTTTGGTTTTTTGCCGCATCCTCCATTCTCCTTTCCGCAATCATTTTTTGGGCTCTTCAAAGAAACTCTGCAATGGCCTTTGCCGCTTCGATTGGTGCAACGGCCTTTTTCATAACCCATGGACTGAAGGAAAATGCCACCAACGTTGAGTTAACGCTTAAAGACAACAAGAAACTCTCTGATATAAGTAAACTCATCTATTTAGAAGTACTGGATGCAACGTTCTCCATTGATGGCGTCATTGGATCATTTGCCTTCACCATGTCTGTTCCGCTTATCCTTTTGGGTAACGGGCTCGGCGCTTTCGTTGTTAGGGAATTAACGGTTAGGGGCGTTGATAAAATCAAGCACTACCCTCTCTTAAAAAACGGAGCAATGTACTCTATCCTCTGCTTGGGCGTCATTATGCTCTTAGACAGCTTTGGCATCAAAATACCCGAATACGTTGCGCCCTGCATCACTTTTATCGTTATCGGCTATTTCTTTTTTATGTCCGTTAAGAATAAAAAGTCTTAAGGCCTGTGTTATTTCTTAAAAATGAAATAAGCGGCTAGGACGATAAAGAAAAATCCCACCAAATAATTCCAGCGCACTTCTTCTTTAAGATAAAAAATTGAAAAGACAGAAAAAACGATGAGGGTAATAATTTCCTGAATGGTTTTTAATTGCGCAGCGGTGAATGTGCCGTGGCCAAAGCGGTTGGCCGGCACTTGAAAGCAATATTCAAAGAAAGCAATAAACCAACTGACGAGAATTACTATCCATAATGGCGAACTCTTAAATTTAAGATGCCCGTACCAGGCAAAGGTCATAAAAACATTGGAAATCGTCAGCAGAATGATTGTTTGCACAGTGGTCTATCCTTTCTAGTTAAACCGCCTTTAATTGGCCATTAATATTTTTAATTTATTTATGTTCCCCCTCACTTGCTGCGTATTTTGCGGATCAATCGCCACCGCTTTCTCCCATTTATCCAAAGCTTCTCGATAATACCCACGATTAGCTAAAATCATGCCATACAGCGCAAGTGCTTCAACAGAGCCGGGATATTTTTCCAATGCCACATCAAGCACCTTTGCCGCTAAATCAGCGGCCCCCAAATCAACACAAAATCGGCTAAAACTTAATAAATCATCTTGGGTCGGATTCAACAAAAGATATTTTTCAAATACCGCTAAAAATTCCTTTACCCGTTTCTGCTTATGATAAATTATGGCTAACTTCGCATAAATGACTTTAAGTTCCTCCGGAGAAGCCCTGAGCGCCAAGCAATCCGTCAGCACCCTACTTGCCGCATCAAGCTCATTTAATTGAATCTCCACATCGGCCAAATTGCGTAAAGCGGGAAAAAAATCTTTTTTTATCCCCGTAGCCTTTAGATATTCTTTCCGGGCTTCCAAAAATTTATTTTCTTCAAACAAAATGATCCCCAAGTTATTATGCAGATATGGTGATCCGGGGTAAAGACTGATCGCCTTTTGCATAAACTGTTTCGCTTTATCAAGCTCTCCTCGCTTTTCATAAGCAAATGCAAGGTCTTCATAAATTGAATAATGAGCGCCAAAGGCTAGTGTTTGTTCAAAACAATAAATCGCTTGCTGCGTTTTTCCTTCGCGTAAGTACTGTTTGGCCAGGACCCGCAAAGCGTAAGGATTGTGCGGCGCAACCCTGATTAAATAGTTCGCATAAGTTTCTGTGCCTTTCCACAAGGCGTTGTTTAACTTCACCTGTTGTCCCCATGAATAGAACGTAAAAAATAAAATTATCACTAGTGCATACTTAGATACTTTATCTTTCACATATTCCAACCCAAGTGCAACAAGTAAGAAAAACCACGCTGAAGAAAAGAAAACCCAGTGGATTTCAATGCACATTCCCATAAGGGAATAATAAACAAAACAAAGAACTGTCAATGGAAGAAAACCAATGAGCGCCCAGGCAAAAATAAAAGGTACCGGGCCTCTCTTCCTAAGACTGACAAACGTAACTGCGCCTGCAAGAAAAAGAAAACCAACCAACCCTAAAAATACTAATTCCCTTCCCCCGCTTAAAACATTCCAAATAAAGACAACATCTTTAGGGTATAACAATTTGGCAATGTACCAGCCCCACAATTGAAATACAGAAACAAGATAATTGGAAAATTTGATGGGGTTATTGACTAGGTTACCGTAAAAAATATTCATCGATTCTGAGGGAACAATAAAACGTAGCCCAACGAATACGGCATCTACCAATATATACGGAAGGCATAGCGACAATGCCTCCTTCCACGACTGCCGTAAAACAAAACAACCTATGGCAAAAAGAACAAGAGGCACAGCCAAAGCAATTTCATGAGTTAAGATTGAAAAAAGCAAACATCCTACCCCTAGCCATTGAAATAGCGCCTTCTTCCTATCTAAAGAAAATTTCAAAAAGAAAATCAGCGTTAATTCCGATAAAATGGCGCCTAAAATAATGTGATGAGCCGCAATAAAATTTACAATGGCGGAATTAACGGGATGAAAACAAGCTAAAAGCGATGCCAGTAAAGCGACGGAATTGCTTTTGGTTATTTGCTGAAAAACAACAAACAACAAAAAAACATAAATAGAGAATAGTATTATGTTGGTGAGATGATAATAAAATGGGTTGGTACCAAAAAAATGATACAAAAGCATCCGGGAAATTATATAAACAGGCCTGTAATGTGCGATTTGGTTGGGTGCCGTGGAAGGATGAAAAATATTTTGCGGCATTAAACTTAAATCATGCATGGACGTATCTTCCACGAGCAGAGAATAATCATCCATTGCAAAATTATTATGCAAACTGCCGGAATATAAAATTAGTGATACTAAAAAATAAAAGGGGAATAGAAAAAGACTCCGTGCCATTATATCGCCGTCATCCGCCAGCAACGGTGGATTTGCGGGTTACGGTAATCTTCGGGAATCGTTTCCGGTGTAATTTCAGTTAAATCACTAACCGGGAGGCCTTCCAGGCGGGGTTCAAAACGCTGATGATTCGTTGAAAAAAACACCGTTGAACCCGGTTTCATTACCTTAAGCACATTTCGAATGAGCTCCGGGTGCTGTTGGTTAATATCAAAAGATGTTCCTGTACGGTTATCTTTAAAAAATGACGGCGGGTCAATAAACGCTAACGTAAACCGGCGGCCTTCCGTATATGTTCGTGTTAAATACTTATCGACGTCGGATTGCGCCAAAGTATGTTTGGGCCCCCAAAGCCCGTTTAACTCTAAATTTTCCCGTGCCCATTTTAAATAGGTGGATGACCTGTCCACCGTGACTGTCGTTTTAGCACCGCCGGCGGCGGCGCAAGTAAACGCGCCGGTGTATCCGTATAAATTTAAAAAATCTTTTCCCGCCGCGGCCTTTGCCACAATAACGCGCGTGTCCCGGTGGTCAGAATATAATCCTGTATCCAAAAAATCATCCATATTCACCCAAAAGCGCAGATTACGTTCATTTACAATAAAACGTTCGCCTTTTGAATTCATCTTTTTATACCGTGCACCTTGTTTTGTGTTTGTGCGTCGGCGTTTCATATGTGTTTGCCGCACCGGAATTTTTAAAGCCTCAGCAACGGCCTTCGCCATCTGAGGAAGCCAGTCCGGCCCTGTTTGATCGCGCACATATTCGGCGATGACCACGTGGCCGGCATACCAATCCACCACGGCGCGGACTTCGGGAATATCCCAATCATACAATCGGAAGCAGTCAATATTTTGTTTTTTAAAACGTTTGGATAAATGACTAAATCGGTTTCTGACGCGGTTGGCGAGAATTTCTGCGTGGTGTTTCGTTTTTTCCGGTGTTACAAAACTTTTAGGAATAAATTTCATGGACACATTATACCCCAACAAATAAAAAAACAAATACTCACATGAATATTTGTTTAAAAAACTTCCCGATCTTGATTTTTAATTATCTACGGGAAAAACGGCCGCGGCGGGGATTATGGCGATGCCGGTAACCCGCACGTGGATCGCGCGATCTAAATTGGCCAATCGGCCTAGGCTGGTCAAATTCTTCCGTCGGAATTTCCGGATGCTTGACGATGGGCAGTTGCGTGCGGATAAGCCGTTCAATATTTTTAACATCATTGCGTTGGTCCGGCGTGGCAAAAGAAATCGCATGGCCCTTGCACCCGGCTCTTCCTGTGCGGCCGATACGATGAACATAATTCTCAACATCTTCCGGTAGGTCAAAATTAACAACGAGTTCAATGCGTGTGACATCAATGCCGCGGGAAGCGATATCGGTTGCTACCAGAATACGGTAACGGCCGGATTTAAAACCCTCCAAAGCTTCGCGGCGCTGGCCAAGTGACCTCTCCGAGTGAATCTCTGCCGCCCGGTGCCCCATTTCACGGATTGTCTTGGTGATCCGATGGGCGCTATGTTTGGTGCGAATAAATAAAAGTACTGGCCCGTGATACTGTGCCAGCACCCTGCTTAAAAGGCCCATCTTGGCCTCACGTTTGACAATATAAAGTTCCTGCGTTACATGTTCAGCGGTCGTGCCTGATGGCGCCATCTCCACGTGAACGGGAAGTTTCATATGCCTGTTGACCATCTGCATAATTGCGGCCGGCATGGTTGCGGAAAAAAGCATTGTTTGCCGTTCGTGCGTCAAAGATTTGAGAATCCTTTCAACCTGCGGAGCAAAACCCATGTCAAGCATGCGGTCGGCTTCATCTATGACCAACATACTGACTTTGGTAAGTACCATGTTCCGATTCTCCATATGGTCAATAAACCGCCCCGGTGTGGCAATAATTATTTCCGGGCGCCGGCGCAGAGCATCTATTTGCGGGCGCATGGGCGCGCCACCAATAAGGCAGGCAGTCTTTATCCCAAAAGGATTTGCCAACATACGTACGGCATCATCAATCTGAATAGCCAGTTCGCGCGTTGGGGCGAGCACAATGGCAGCGCCTTCCTTCTTGGCAAGATGCTGAATCATCGGAATAGCAAAGGCGTGTGTTTTGCCGGTGCCGGTCTGCGCGATTCCGATTACGTCCTTGCCATCAATAGCCAGCGGTATCGCTTTGCGTTGGATTGGTGTTGGTGTCTTGAATTTAATGCGGTCCAATATTTCCAAAATTTTCGGAGCAATGCCTAACCCAAAAAAACTTGCAGCCGCTTCAGGTATTGAGTTCTGTTGTGTATTATTATTTTTCATCGTGTTATTCACAATAAACAAGGACAATCCTTGTTTATTAATGATTAGATTCTAAAGCAGATATAGATAATTACAAGGAAAAGTTTAGCTGCGGACATCCTTGGTGCAACTTGCCCAGTACGCAAAAAATATTCAAAAAAGGGCCAACTCCCTTAGCCCACCTTAATCCGGCAAATGAGAATTGACCCTTTCCTTATTCAACAGAATTCTAAAAATATTCGATTACTTGAGAATTGTGATCTTCCGTACTTTGTTAGCCCCGGCTTTGGTTTTAAAGTATTCAAGTGTTACCTTATCACCCACTTTTAAATCAGTAAACTTTATCGCTTTTGCATCTGCGTTATAAACAGTGACGGAAGACAAGATAAATGTTGTTGCATTCCCCTTATCATCTTTAACAGAGAAACTTGTCCTTGTTTTTTTCACCGGATCATAAGGCGTAATGGAATCAATCGTTCCTTGCGCCGTTTCTGTCTTAACAGCCGCTGCCGGCTTAGGCTTTGCAGGCGACGCCCCTTGCTCAGCGCCAAAACAGAGTCCGGCCACAAAAACTAAACCCACGATAACTAAAGTTGCTTTTTTCATTCTGCTCTCCTTGATTTTGATAAAAAAAAATTTATACCTCTTTATAACTTCGATATCCCAATAAATGCTCGCCTTTGCTGTGCACCTTTGGCCTTAATTGCCTCCTTTCTCTAAAAAGAAAGAAATAACCCAAATTTCTAATGAAATATACTAGAGGCAACATAAGAATAACATTAAAATAAGATTAAAATTTTCTTATTTTTCAGCTGAAAAGGTGGGCTAAAAAATTGCTTAGGCGTGGCCTAGAGCTGCCGGCATCATTCCTTAAAATTCCTCTCATCCATATGAAACGAATGAAGAATTCGATGCATTATTGGCGCAAGAAAAATTCCCAAAATTACAATAAATACAAGCCCGCTAAAGAGAGCATACACGGACGCGAAGATCTTTGCAGTTGTGTTTGTTAGCGGATCAATTTCACCCATCCCGCCCAAAATCATCGATGCATTTAGTAACGAATCGACCCAACTCAGGCCAGCTAGCCAATGATATCCCACAACACCAATTGATAAAGCCCCAAAAATCAATAGAATAACGAGCGTAATATGAGCGGCCATTCTTTTTAAAAAAACTTCAACCGGCACTAACTTTTGATGCTTCTTTTCAAACATGATTTGAATTCCTCCCAATGTTAAACATACTAACCTATCTTTACTAAATACGCATCTCCGATTTGTTTGATTTCTTCTATATTGAATTGCGTTTTTACCGCTTCTTTGATTCTCCTCAAATCCGATTTCTTCACAATGGCATACACAACTTTTTTATTCAAAAGAAACTCCAATATGCTCGTCTTTGTATCAAGCATAGGTATTGGGTGCGGGCTAAAATAACTTCCTCCGATTACCGCAATATCTTTATTGGTGTAGTATCGGACGCCTCGAGCAAACATTTTAGAGCACAAAACAATATTTACTTCATCTGGTTGTTTCAATAAAAACTCACTTACGTCCTGACTGGATACATAGGGCTCATAATCCTTCCGCAGCAAAAACATTAAAATCAAAACCAGCGGAATATGCATCGCCAAAACATAAACACTTTGCTTCTGCCTCTCTTTCAAAGCAAAAATAACTGCGACCAACAAAAGAATGGACGAAAAACAGAAATAACTGATTGCCATGATTTTTCCGGGAATATAATCACGATACTCTAAAGGGACAGCACTCTTCCCCGTTGATAACAACAGAAGCCCTGTCGATATGCAGATAAATGGAAGAATCGAAAGCCCAACCATAAAAAGAAACATCCTCTTGTTCTTTTTGATGAGTTCCCACAAATAGTCTGCGGTAATAATGGCAACGGCTGGGAACAACGGCAAAATGTAGCTCGCCAATTTGGAGTGGGCAACCTGACATACCACAAAGATACAAACAATCCAACTCACCAAGAAAATATATACCGGATTTTTTTCATTTTCTCTAAGGCGCTTGATTAAACTTACTGCAGCAAATACCACAGCGATACTCCAAGGCAGCATCCCCAATATTATGACTACCGGGTAAAAATACCATTTGTCATTCTTGGCATGTTCGGCTTCAAGGATTCTTCGGATGTGGTCATTATAAAAAAATTCGCTAATAAAACCCGGCCCGTAATGTTTCAACATATATACGTACCATGGAAGTGCGAGCGCCAGAAAAAGCACTGATCCGATTAATACCGCCTTTGAAAAAATGAACCGCAAGTCCCGCCGCATGATTAAAAACAAAAAAATAACCGTTAGCGGGAATACGCAGCCCAACAAACCTTTTGTCAGTACGGCCAGTGCCATGAGTATAAATAAAAATATGACACCGCAAGTCTTTTGGCTGGGAACAACATAGCCTGCATAGAATGAAAATAAAGACAGTACGACAAAGATGGAAAAAACCATGTCCGTCATGACAACCCGGGCCATGGCGACATACAGGACAGATGAAAGAAGTATCACGGCGCAAAAAAACGCCTTATTCTCATCCTTAAAGCTTAACTTGCAAAATAAATAAGTGCCAATGCATCCTACGATAGCGAACAAGGAAGGGAAAAATCTGGCGGCAAAACTGCCACTGCCAAACATTTGGAATCCAATCTTGAGAAGCCAGAAAAAGAAAATCGGTTTTTCAAATTGTGGCTGATTGAAAATGTAGGGGACAAGCCAAGTATGATGTTGTGCCATTTCCTTGGCCGAAAGCGCATAAAAAACCTCATCAGGATTAGTTAAACTAACGAAATTATTCCCCAGAACAAAAAAGAAAATTCCCAAACATATTAATATTAAAACGTGCTTCAGATGATTCATAATAAATTATTGCGCCGTAGAAACAACTTCCACCTGCCAGGATTTATTGACCCAAAGCCCGAAAACTTTCTGATCCGGCCAAAGCGGCCTTAACCGCTTAACAGCATCGACGATCTCGTCACGGTGCCCCTCTTCTTCAACAGGGTTGCCGCGGCAGTCGTAATGGCCAACGATAAAAAGGCTTGTGGATTTATTGATATTAACGGAAACTTTGATACTGCGTAAGATTTCTGAAATGTCTTCTTGTTTCGCCAAAACACCATCCATCCCCGCTTCAGTGATCACATCAACGAAGTCGACCGGGTAATTATTTTTAATCCAAGTAATCACGGGTAATTGCACCCGGCCGTCCATGCAATTAAGGCATGTCGCTCGTTTATCCACTTAATGTTCCTCTTTTTCAAATTAACTTGAGCCATATTTTACTTAAAAGCTAAAGCAATTACAATTTATATCCGATAAATATCCCTTAGGGACGATTATAAATTTAAAAGGGACGCTTTTGGCGTCCCTTTTAAATTAAACTCTCACTCCTAGAGGAGTTTTGCAACTGGTTAATGCTCAAGGGTCAAAGGATTCCAGAAAACCATTTCAATAAATGAGCGACCCTTTCTTTATTTGGTCTTTACGCGCTTCGTACTCTTGCTTAGTCATCTTTCCGGCATTATAATCGTGCTCCAATTGGTCCAACTGACGTTTTGCATTTATCTCATACCCGGCGCCTGCGCCAACAACACCGGCTCCTGCCCCATTCCAAAATGACCCACAACCAGATAAAAGCACTACCAAACAACATAAAGAAATGATCGTTAATGATATAAAAGATACATAAACTGTCTTCATATTTAACCTCCTTTTAAAGAATCCTTAGAAGTTTTCCTTTAGATTATCTTTTTCGCCGTAATATTAACAAAGTACAGATTAAAAGATGATTAAATGAAGATTAATTTAAAGCAAAAAAAATATTAAGGTTTTAGAAGATCCATCGATACTTTTGAAAGAGAAACAGCCGTCACTTGGCAATATTGTCCTGTTGCTTTTCCTGTTTCGCCACAGGGGTTTTTTCAAATTGAATCGTATCCAAATAGAATGTGCACCCTTCCGGGTTTAAAACCGCAGAGGTCGCCCAACCGAAGCCACCGCTAATAGAGGAAAGATCTTTATCGGAAAGATCGATGGTGTATTGCTGCCATGTATTAGTCAGCTTGACTGGCCCCATTTCCACTTTAGCCGAATCGGGATAAGTGCCGGTGATTCCTCCGACAATAAACTTTTCGATCTGTTCTGTGCCTTTTTCACCGCGGGCCCAGAATGTCAATTTTTTCATACCGGCAAGTTTGTAACCGCCTTTCTGTTCTCCCCAATTATTGGCGGGATTTTGCCAGTAGACGCCGGCCCACCCCGCGCCTTTACTTTTTTGGGCATTATAGACAAACTGTACGCAGCCATCTTTCGAATGACAGTCTTTGGTAACTTGATCATTCATCTTAACGTCGCCATCATCTCCCATCCAACCGGATGGAATAAAATGGTTTTCTTTTGCTCCTTTAACGGTATAGACGACGAACTGCTGTGCCTCTACCTGCGGTGCGGCGGTTCCCACGGCCTGCTGCAATTGAACGGGTTGAGGTACCCCCGCTGTTGGGGGTATGGTCTGCGGCTGACTGAGGGAAGGAATCGGCTTACCCGGACCTTCTTGAGAATAGCCCTGCGCAACGACGGCAAAACTAAAAACTATCATCATTAAAATATTTTTCATCATACACCTCCTTTTTTTTCATAATCTACAAAAAGAAAGGTTAAATTAGGGTTAAAAATAGATTAAAAATTTCTGCAAATAAAATATTTTTCCCTGGATTACAACTTGTAAAAGGATGGTTCGCCGCACTTATAAATAACGAAGCCACTCCTCACTCCAACAACCAAACGAACTCCCTTAGTACTAACCATTCACGTACCGATCTACTTTATCTTCAACAAAAACAAACGTTTAGAAATTCGAGGAGGCAAAGCGCCTTATGGTATCAGCACTGATAAACGCGTCCCCAGACGGCTTTTGAAGCAACATACGCCAGTTGTTTATAAACTAAATCCAATCACAATAGCTATAAAATATCAGAAAATCTATGCCTCTATAGTTCAATGGAAAGAATAGCGAGGGAATTTGGAATTTCTCGGGTCAGAGTACATCAAATGTTAAATTTATTAAGATTGGATCAACGCATTATTGAATATTTACTCAATCTGACTGATCCTAAACAAATTAACTATTGGCGGGAGCATCGTTTGCGAAAACTTACTATTATGCCCAAAGAAAAACAATATGATAAATTTCAAAAAATCATTACTAAATTTATTTGATCAACCCTTCCTGCTGTAAAGTTTTTTGAATAGAAGGTCGAACCATCATGCGCTTCAAATAGTCGTTAATATTTTTATATGAACTTAAATCAATCTTGAGCTTAGGACACCAGTTCAAAATTGTCACTAAATAAGCATCCAACGCGGAAAAAGCACCGCCAAACACAAACTCTTTTCCCGCTAAATGATCATTGACCAGTTTGAGTCGTTTGGAGACTTTATCTTTAATACCGTTCACCACCTCTTCTGGTCCATTCGGATAACCAAACAAGGAACCGATGCCTTTATGCAATTCGGTTGAAATAAACGCCAGCCATTCTAAAAACTGATAACGGTCTCCTTTCACAGCCCCCTTGGTATCGCTTAAATAGGACAAAATAGCAATATTTTCAGTAAGCGTATGACCATTATCCAATACAATAGCCGGCACGTAACCTTTAGGATTAATTTTGTAAAAGTCTTCTCCTTTTTCTGTCTTGTGCGTTCTTAAATCAACAGATTCGATGGTGTAAGGAATGTTCCACTCGTTAAAAAGAATATGTGATGCCATAGAACAGGCACCGGGTGAATAATAGAGCTTCATAACAACCTCCTTTTTTTGCGATTACTTTCCGTACGCCTGGGAAACCTGCCCCACGAGTTTGGCCCAGTCCATATCCATTGCCCCATAAACCGCACCGGCCTCTGGTCGCGCATTATCTTTGAGGATTTCTACCATTTTAATAAATAGGGGACAGAGCCCTAATTCGTATATTTTGTTTCAGATTTGTCAACTTTGTCCTAATAGGGCTCTGTCCCCTATTTATGCCCCTTGTTTTTCTTTTGAGCCATTCCATACATCATAGAAGCTGAACGCGAAAGATCAGCGTCATTCTTAAATGGCTCTATCAATTTGATTGCTTCGGCATATTTCCCGGCATGAAAGAATTCCATCGCTTTTATACAAGCCTTCTCTCTGTCAATTTTTCGTTGTTCCTCCTGGGCAAAAATCATCCGCTTTCCTCTTAAAACTAACGCACGATCTATTATTTGAGAACTTGGATTAGCCAAGACCACCCAATGCTCTTTAAGTCCAGTCGTCATATTTTTTATTACATCTCGCATAAAATTAATTTTTCCGACCCACATCTCTCCAGATGCAACATGCGGATTCGTAACACTAGCCGCTGAAAGAATCTCCCATGGAGCAAAGCGATCTTTAATACCTTTGTAATAGAGCATTGGTTCTACGATAAACTCTTTGTCGCCAAAACCTATATCAAGGATAGTATTTTTAAGTTCAAATCTATGAATCCACCAAAAAAATATTCGATCCATAGTCAGATATTCAACAAGCTGAATATCTGATGGGCCAGGATATTGACTAAAAATAGACTTACCGATTGATTCTTTTGCATTGTACGAAGACATAAAAGGGCTTAAAGCAAGATGGATTCCATCGTCGAAGACCTTTAATAATGCGGAGCTTTTATCGTATTTTTCTTGAACCTTCATCTGAGAACTCCGTATATTTTGTTTCGGATTTGTCACCTTTGTCCTAATAGGGCTCTGTCCCCTATTTATTTAAAAATTTTTGAGTGAATTTGTGTACAGACAGTTTAGGTTTTTCTTTTTTTATGGACAGCGTTGGGATAGACATTTGCTCGGTTGGCTCTGGATGCGATAGGGTTATGGGGGCAAAGCTTATTCAATCAGCGCGCCACACTTAGAACATTTTTCAGAAATCCAAGGGACACAAAATGGGATTTTTTGTCCCAAGATACTCGGGTATCTATAAATTATTCGTTGTCCACATTTAGAACACTTTTTCGATGCAAAGTATTGTCCAACAATAATCGCATAGATGAACAGTAATAACACGAAATAATTACTTACATATTCAATTAAAAATCCAACAAAAATTACTAACAACATGGAAAATATAATCATAAACTTAAATTGAGTCTTTAATTTTAAAGATGAAAGATTCATTCACAAGACTCCTTCTTCTTAATTTTATCAAATAAATCCTCTAAAAAATTTCGCATAGAAAATATCTTAGTTGCACCAGTAGTTAAAGAAAATCCTTCTGACACTCCAGGTCCTATCCCAAACGAAAAGCCTAAAAATTCACCAGTATTTACATCGTTAAATGTTGTTACGCTGAATACTTTAGTAATAAGATTTATATTGGAAGTAATCCCCGAGATTTTCGCTGTATCCCCTTTTACAAAACCAAGGAAAACATCTGTTGAAATGTTCAATCCAGAACCAACCCCACCATAGCCGAATACTCCAAAGTCAGTATGGGAAGAACCAATCCCTGGATTTATAAAAAATCCACCACTTACTTAATAAATAGGGGACAGAGCCCTAATTCGTATATTTTGTTTCAGATTTGTCAACTTTGTCCTAATAGGGCTCTGTCCCCTATTTATTCCCTATTTATTCGATAATCCGGTAGTTTTGGGTGGGACAATGTTTCTCTCTGCCAGAAGCGTTGCATCCGCAATTGTTTGAATCCATGTACTAGAAAAAACATCCGTGGCCAAACCGTTTTTCTTTAACTGATTGGCGTACCATAAAGCGACGTCTTCAATTCTTTTCTGGCGGTAGGTCGCGTCATCGATTTTACCGCTGTAAAAAAGCAGCTGCCATTTGCCCATCCGCAAAATAGCTTCGTCCTGGACTTCCTCTATATAGGTGGTGTCGCCGGTCAGTTTGAACATGTCGGCCTGATATTGTCGCCAGGCTTCTTGTTTAGCTTTTTGATACTCGGAGTCTCTATTGGGGAATTGACTTTTAAGAGAGGCTAACTTTTGGCGGTAGATAGATTTTGCCTCATCTAGTGAAGAAGCAAACAATTCCTCGGGACTAAATGTTAACGCCCAGATGAGGACTAGGAGGATAATAATTCTTTTTTTCATTAAGAATATTTCAAAAGAAACATTTAAAAGAAAAGAATTAAGAACGAGTATATACTAATTCCCCAAATGTGCAATAATTTTTTGAAGTAGGACAAAATAATTGGGTGGGAAAGAATTCTAAGAATTAAAAGAAATCTGAAAGACAAATAAATCGGAAAGCGATCATCTCTTATATTGGAAATCACAATTTGTGATATCCAATTCTTGGCTTCCTCTTTGTTTAATTGAACATAAATTCCTCCCTTGCTTCATCGATCACATAACCTTTACACCCCAAGAAATACAAGTAGCCCTTTTCGATCAACCTGTCGAAAAAGGGCTACTTGTAAACCACTCAGACGCTAGTGCGCCTGAGTACCTCAAATGCTCCCCCGCGAGGACTCGAACCTCGGACCCAGTGGTTAACAGCCACTTGCTCTACCAGCTGAGCTACAGGGGAATAAATTTCACATCTTTTCTAATTTGCGTTTTAGAACACTTCTTCCATTACCAGATTTCAAAAACTTTTCTCGCTTTAACGCAAACTCTTTATCATTACACTCTTCAAAATATACGAGTTCAAATGGCCGATTACCTTTAGTATACTGATTTGACCCGTTGTTATGCTCCTCTAACCGTTCCTCTGGCGATTTACCGGTAAGGCCAACGTATTTCTTCCCATTCTTCTTACTTCTTAAAACATAAACGTAATGCATATATCCTTCCAGCTGTCCGCCAAAAAACTTGGCGGACACCCGCCACATTTCAATGTTGAACCCGCCACGCAGTGTGGCGGGGAGCTACAGGGGATTATCTTCTCTAATTACCAATTTTCCCCGTGTCTCAACTACATCTATCTCATTTCGAGAAAAATTGACCAGGGGATAAATAAATTTCTACGAAATTATACTGATAATTCTAAAAATGTCAAACCACTTATTAAACTTATTCGATGATTTCCCGCCTGGCGGTGATTGAAGCGCCCAAAGTCGATAAATCAGCGTACTCAACGGCCGAGCCCATCGGAATGCCCACGCCAATCCGGGAGATCCTCACACCCAAAGGCCGTAATTCTTTTGTCAAATACATCGCAGTGATCTCGCCGTCGTTGTCGGAATCGGTGGCAATGATCACTTCACGGATATTTTGGGCCGGGATGCGGTTTTTCAAATGCTCGATGGTCAACTGTTCCGGGCCGCGGCCTTCGGCGGGTGAAATCGCGCCCAACAACACGTGGTACAAACCTTTGTAACGGCCGGTCCGTTCAATCGCCAGAAGGTCTTTGGGGTTCTCGACAACACAAATCGTTTTCTCGTCACGGTTGGAATCCGAGCAGACCAGGCAAATTTCCGTGTCACTCAAATTGTGGCAGACACGGCAAAACATCAGGTTTGCTTTTAACTTGGAGATGCTCTCTGCCAGAGATTCTGCTTCCTCTTGGGAATGATTGAGCAGCCAAAAAACCATCCGCTCGGCGCTGCGGCGGCCCACGCCGGGAAGTTTCACCAGCTTTTCAATCACTTCTTCAATCAGTTTCGGGTAAGCCATTTTAGGAATCAAACTCCAGCTAACAATTTAGTAACAGTAACTTCGCCAATTGTGAGCCTAACGAGCTACCAGCCCAGGCTAGGCATTGTGCCACTTGCTGACAACTTTGCCTTTGAACGCGTTTAAAACCGCGTTGACTTTCGGGTCGTGCTCGTCCTCCGGCACGTAATCGTCGACAATGTTGTACTGCAGCAAAACCGGAGCTTTCAACTTGTCGGAAAATATTGTCTCTACAATCTTTCTGTTGGAAGAACTTTCCAGCGTTTCTTTCTGCAAGGCGTGGTCTTTGGAAAAACCGATCACCAGTTTCGGTGCCGTGAAACTCACCGGCATCGCGTCTTGTAGGTAATGCCCCAAAGACATTTTTTCTTTGCTCACCGCGTACGTCAACGTTTCCCACACCTCTTTAATACTGTTGATCGTAACAGCCGTTGTTATTTTTGCTGGCGCAACAACCGACTCCGGCAGCCGATCGTCGTCTGCTATTTTTGCTTGTATTTTTACACTGGGCTTCACCGGCACCGGATTACTTTTTTCCACCACGGGCGGTGTTGCCGGCAAAGAGTTTTCCGGTACAACAATTTTCTTTTCATCGTAACTGAACTTCGCGCAGGCCAATTCCAAAGGTAGCCTTTCCTGCTCGGTGATGCGGGCGGTATCCTGCGCTCCCATAAAAATGTCGATCGCGCGTAAAATATCTTTGACAGTAAAAAGTTGCGCCTGCACCGACAGCCTGTCTTTAATTGCTGCCGTAGCCTCCACCATTTTTCCCAGCGCCGGCCCACCGATTTTGACAATCATCAAATTGCGAAAATGCTCCGTCACATCCATTGTCAATTGTTTGGTGTCTTTGCCCTGATCAATTATTTTTTCCAAGACGTCTAGCGCCTGCGCACACTCTTTTTTCCCGAGCGCATCAACTAACTTAAAAAGGTATTCAACCTCAACTAAACCCAACATCGAGTAAACGTCTTTGGCCACGACGTTCTTTTCACCCAACGCGCTCAATTGATCCAACACACTTAAGGCATCGCGAAAACTTCCTTGCGCGGCTTTGGCAATGGCAAACAACGCGTCTTCTTCGACGTGCAACTTTTCTTTGTGGCAGATGTCAGCGAGAAGCTCAACAATCGTCTTGACGGAAATGCGCTTAAAATCGAAACGCTGGCAGCGCGAGATTATTGTTGCGGGAACTTTCTGCGGGGCGGTCGTGGCAAAAATAAATTTTACGTGCGGCGGCGGCTCTTCAAGTGTCTTTAGAAGCGCATTGAAAGCTTCTTGGGTAACCATGTGCACTTCATCGATAATATAAATTTTATATTTCCCGGTAGCCGGGGCAAATTTTACATTCTCCCTCAGGGCGCGGATGTCATCGATCCCGCGGTTCGACGCACCGTCGATTTCCAGAACATCAAAACTTGTGGCGTTGGTAATCTCCTTGCAGTTGGAACATTCCCCGCACGGCTTAACGGTCGGCCCTTTGACGCAGTTCAGGCATTTGGCCAGAATCCGGGCGCAGGAAGTTTTTCCTATCCCCCGCGGCCCGCAGAATAAATAGGCTTGGGCAATGCGGTTGGCTTCGATGGTTTTCTTCAGCAGCTCCGAGATATGTTCCTGGCCGATAACTTCAGTGAAGTTTTGTGGGCGGTATTTCCTAGCGAATACGAGGTATGACACTTTGTTTCCTTAGATCTAGTTTTAAGCCGTAAGTTTTAAGTGGTAAGTATTGGTGAAAGATTTTTTAATTATAACATAATTATAAAACTTTACAGGCACTAATTTAAGGCTTACCACTTACGCGGCTTATTGACCTTTGTACAACTAAAGCAATAAGGTAGTCAATATAAGGTCTTCTTTCTAGAACACAAAGGTCGTTATATTGGTCT
>CAZVZR010000041.1:0-23262 GCA_964630825.1 uncultured Planctomycetales bacterium
CCATTTCACCACATCCTTCAACTTGGCGGAAAGCTCATCAATCTTATAATAATAACCCGCGGTACTTTTCTTACCCAGTTCCGTTGGGCCGGATTGAAAATCTTTATTTACAGCCAGCGCCGAATTTTTATTTTTATAGGCGTCGATGGATTCATGCAATAAATTTCGGTCAACAGCCAAAAGGAAATAATCGCCCAAGAAACAATACCCGGGCTGAAAAGTTGCGCCCAGCGGCAAATTGATATATTTTATTTGTGTACCGGAATATTCCTCTTCCTGAATCTGAAACATCCGCTGATTTTGCAATTGCGATAAAATATGCTCCGCCTTCAGCTGGTCTGCGATACGAATAAAAAATACAAGCTGCGGCGAAGGAAACATCCCTGTCGCGTTAATATCTTTTAAATACCCACCTATCTCTTGCCCGATGGCCGGCAAAACATCGTTTTCAATACTTAATCCCCAGGATTGCTCGACGGCATTAATCTGCGCTTGCATACCTTGCGTCCGTGCCGAACCCTGGTTGGCGGTGATATCGTCCTGCATCTGCTGCCAATAACTTTTAAGATCAATACAACTCTGCCACTGATAAGCGATGGCGCTTTTGGGAATAAAATCAAGCGTTTTATTCTCCCCATTGGTGCATGCGGTTAAATTTTTGGCTAAGGCTGGATCCATATCCGCTGGATTGTAAGACCAAAGTATCTGTCCCTCATACGGAGAACCTACCCGCATCGTTACCCCGATAGATTCAAAGCCCCGAATGCCTTTAAAAAATTGATTATACTGTTCCTTCACTTTACTGGATTCCTCGACTTGTCCCGTCTTTTGCTCAACGGTAGCAATAAATCGGTCAATCTCTTTATCCAAAAAAGAAAAAAATCCTTTCAAATTAACATAAGAACTAAATGCCGTATTTCTTAAAAATTTTCCTGTAACATCGGAATACTGTGAGTCACTTCTAAGAGAAGTTTGCTGATTACTCCAGGCATCAATACTCGCTTTGATAGCACCCTCATCAATCCCCGCGACTAAAAGATTTTTAATCCGAACGAAAGACACCGGCGTCTTTGCCTTAGCCGAACTTACCGTATAAATAGTTTCCCCGTTGTATTGGCTGGTTTGTGTGGAGAGGTCTGTTGTCTCTAATTTTAAAAAACGTGCGGCAAGCTCAGCCATTTGCACATCCGCCCCGACCCGGGTTACCAATAAAACATTCGACAAAGCCTCCCGCGTAAACTGATCCGCCATCTGCGGAGTAAATTTCTTTGATAACTGTTCATAATCAAGTTTCGGCGGATAAACAACCAACGCGGCTTCTTTATTAAAAAAACGTTTAACCACGCTGGAACCGGATGGATTGAGAAATTCTTCGCTGAGCCACTTCACCAGCGAGGTTGTCCGTTCACTATCCGACGATTTTTTACTCAAACTGTCCCAATCAATGCTGCTGACGGTTTTCCAAATGGGAGTCGAAGCGATTTGAGTAAAATTCTTCTCAATATCCTGCAAATGAATCACGACCAGCGGGTTCGCGGGAAGGACTTCTGTAATCTCCGGCCCTTCCACCAAATTAAGGACAAGCCCCCAAATAAGAAAAGCCGTAAAAAGAATCGCCAAAATGATAAATATTTTCTTCATCAGTTGTTTCCTTTCACTGCAAATTGAAAAACTTCTGCGCATTGTGGGTTAAACAGCCACATGCTTCCTCTCGCCCCAATTTTTTTAACTGGCAATACGCATCCAAAGTCTTTAACACATCCTTCGGCCCGGCCTGAAATCCGTCCTCATCCATTTCCCGGTTCTTGTAATAAACCGGGCTGTCGGTTTCAATTAATGTCTGCTCCATCGGTGCGTGCGCGATGGCCTCCCGCGACTGCGGGCTGTACGCCAAACTCGGCGACGCTGAAATATAATACCCCTCGGCTAAAATTTCATCCAAGACATCCAGCGGCCCGCTGTACCAATGGAAGTTTGCCTTTTTTATTTTTACCGTTTTTGCCAGCTCCAGGCAATCACGCCATGCCCCGCGGGAATGAATAATCGCCGGCAAATCCAATTCCTTGGCTAACTGTAAAAAACTGGCGAGAACTGTGCGCTGCCTTTCTTTTTTTTGCGGATCCTTCTTCACGTCTTTATACCAAAAATCCAGCCCAACCTCACCGATCGCTGTTAATTCTTTGGCGTGCTCACGGGCAAGTTGAATCGTTTTTTCCAATTCATCCTCTTGTGCCTTTTCCGGATGAATTCCCATCGCCAAGAAAATTTTTGGGTCTTTTACTTTCTTTTTAATCGCCAAATTATTTTGGCAGGATTGAAAATCCATACTAACGGCAACAATGCCCTCGACACCTACTTTACTGGCCTGAATTAAAGCTTCTTCCAGATTCTCTACCTGATCCAGATGCGCATGGGTATCGATGATTGACATTGCTGTTGCCTTAAGCTGTAAGCGGTAAGCCTTAAACCCACTTAAAACTTACAACTTATGGCTTACGGCTATCTTCATTTTCAAGAATAAAAGTCACCGGCCCGTCGTTAACTAAAGACACTTCCATCATTGCCCGGAAAACGCCGGTTTCAACAGCTAGATTATGCTGACGTAACTGCTTCACAAAGTATCCATAAAGTTCTTCAGCTTTTTTAGGTTCGGCGGCTTCATCAAAAGAAGGGCGGCGGCCTTTGCGGCAATCGGCGTAAAGTGTAAATTGCGAAACGACGAGAATGTTAGCCCCAACATCGAGGGCGGAAAGATTCATCTTACCCTCTTTATCTTCAAACATTCGTAACTCAACAGCCTTTTTGGCAAAATAATTGACATCATCAAGCGTATCGTCTTTGCCGACGCCCAAAAATATAAGCATCCCTGCTTGGATGGCACCGGCGACCTTCCCCTGAACTTCCACCGAGGCTTCTTTGACTCTTTGAATTACCAATTTCATAATATTTTAATTAATATTAGAATTATAAATAGTACTTAAACAAGGGTCAAGGACTATCCCTTTTAAATGAGCGAATGGATTGACAATAGATACGATATATGTTACAAAAAAACACGCATATGAAGCTCACTGAAGTTTTACAGCAGTATAATTTCTCTCAACAGGCTACGGATATCTTCGCAAAGTCAGGAATCATCGACCTCTACCCCCCGCAAGCAGAAGCCGTTAAAAAAGGAATCCTTAACGGTAAGAACCTCGTCTTGGCGGTGCCGACAGCCGCGGGAAAAACTTTAATCGCCGAGTTAAGTTTTATTAAATCAATTGTGGATAATAACGGCCGCTGTTTATACATTGTTCCTCTTAAAGCTTTGGCCAGCGAAAAGTATAAAGACTTTAAAAAAAAATATTCCTCTCTCGGATTAAATGTCGGAATGGCCGTCGGTGATGAAAGTGCTCCCAACCATTTGCTTAAACGCAATCATATCCTTATCGCCACGGCGGAAAAAATGGATTCCCTGCTGCGTTTTCGCGCCGCTGATTTTGTCAGTTCGTTATCAATTTTGATTCTCGATGAAGTCCATTTTATCAATGACGGCACTCGCGGACCAACGCTCGAAATCCTGGCGGCCCGGATTCGCCAACTCAACCCCAAAATTCAGGTGATCGCCTTAAGCGCCACGATCAAAAACGCCAACGAAATCGGCGGCTGGCTCAATGCCGATGTTGTTTCCAGTTCGTGGCGGCCGATTCCTCTAAAGGAAGGTGTTTATTTTAATCAACGGATTCACTTTGCCAACCACGGCATCAAAATTATTACCGAAGAAGCGCCCGATGACGTCGGCATGCTCACGTTAGATACGCTGCGCGGCCAGGGCCAGGTTTTGATCTTCGTCAATTCCCGGCGTTCGACGCAGGCGGTCGCCCGGCGGCTTACCGGAACGGTCAGCCAGATTCTTAAACCCGAAGAGAAAAAACATCTGGCGTTGCTTTCGCAAAAAATTGCCGGGAATCAATCTGATATGCCCAAAGTTTCCCGTGAATTAGCCGGCGTCATTGCCCACGGTGTGGCCTTTCACCACGCAGGCTTAAAGCCTGACCAACGAGAACTCATCGAAGAAAATTTCAAAAGCAATTTTATTAAAGTTATTTGCTGCACGCCGACGCTGGCCGCCGGAGTCAACCTCCCGGCACGCCGGGCGATCATCCGCGACTGTAAACGTTTTGAAAGCGGCTTGGGCTCGGTGTACATCCCGACGTCGGAATACAAACAATGCGCCGGCCGCGCCGGGCGACCGCAATATGATAAATACGGTGAGGCCGTTCTCATCGCTAAATCGTATTCCGAATCCGAAATCCTTTTTGAGCGCTACATTAATGCTGACCCGGAACCCATTTATTCAAAACTCGCTGATGAAACGGCGCTGCGCACCCACATCCTGGCTTCCGTGGCCGGCGGTTATGTCCACGATATCAATAGCATGTTTGAATTCCTCAAGCATACCTTCTTGTATTATCAACGCCGGACCACCGATCTTTTGGGGACGATTACCGAAATTTTTGATTTCCTTCATAAGGAAAAATTTATTGAAAAAAGCGGCTACCGTTTTTTTGCCACCACCTTCGGCAGTTTGACCAGCCGGCTGTATATTAATCCGCTAACGGCCATGACTATCCGCAATGCCCTTAAGATAATCGATGAAAAAAATAATTACACACCGCTGGGCATGCTGCATCTAATCAGCTGCACGCCGGACGCGATCCTTTTATCAATCAATAAGAAAGATATTGAAGACGTTGAGCGCTTTGCCAACCATGCCTTTGACGATCTCATTCTAACGCCGCAAAATACACCGGCGCTCGATGATTACTACGCCTACATGGCGACGATAAAAACGTTGTGGCTTTTAAATCAGTGGATTGAAGAAGAAAAGGAAGAAATCATCTGCGACCAATTTAATATCGGCCCCGGGGATATTTTCCGGCAGGTGGAAGCGGCGCAATGGCTGCTCTACGCGGCCAGCATGCTGGCAGATTTGTTCCACAAAAAAAATCTGACTTTTCGAATTAATGATTTACGCACCCGAATACGTTACGGCATTAAGGAAGAACTTTTGGAAATTGTGCAGCTTAAAGGCGTTGGCAGGATTCGCTCGCGGATATTGTTTAAAAATGGATTTATGAAATTAAAAGACTTACAAAATGCTTCTGCTGAAAAACTCGCCGGCCTTCCGGCCATCGGCAAAGCCCTCGCCGCCGACATCATCAAACAAGCCAACGAAAAACCCAAATCCACCCACCTTCCCACCGTCGAAGTTGTTGATGAAGAGTTGATTGATCTAGTATAATTTCAGCCTCATTTCCAAAATTTCTTATTTTGAAATGGAAGTTACTTATTCGAGATATTACTATACTAATGAATGAAAACTTCTTCGCTTTCGATACTATTTCTCATTGCCCTTCTCACTGTCCCTGCCTTTGCTTCTGATTATTCCCCAAAGTTTGAAGACTATCGCCAACAAAGAGATGCGGTTGTTGCGCAATCGATGGATGAATGGGAGAAAGCAATTGCCGAACACAAGAAAATGGCGGAATCAAAATCGTGGACTGAGACTGAAAGAGCGCACCAAACATTTGAGGTTAAAGAAAAAGTTGAAGAACCGGTCAATAGCGATGCCTGGTCGCCACTCGATTTAATTCACAATATTTCCGTTGAAGGCCGCGTCTGGTTTGCTGATTTCGATTCCCAAGTAAAAATCGTTGATTCGGGCGTGGGAACATCGGTGGATGGCAAATCTGATTTGGGCTTTGACAACAAAAATCTATCAGAGGTCAGAGTAAACTGGCAAAAAAGCCCGCAAAGTAATCTTCGTTACGCCTTTACCCATATGGCGTACCGCGGGGATAAAACGTTAGACAGTACGGTAGAATTTAATGGCAAAACTTATAGTATGGGAACAGAGGTCCAATCGGAAATGGATTTAAAATACCATCGGATTAGCTGGCTAAGAAAACTTATGAGTTTATCCGCCGACAATTATCACGCTGGCTGGTTAGCGGAATTGAAAATTCTTTCGATGGACGTTTCTCTGGAAACGCCCAACCTTTCTCCTCGGGTCAGCGAATCCGAGAGCCTTACCGTTCCTCTTCCTTCGCTGGGCGCCTTTGGCGATTTTTCATTTACCAAAGAGAATGATTTAAATGCCTTTGTCGAATTTTCTGGGATGACCTTGGGAAGTTTAGGGCATTTTTATGACACGGAATTCGGCCTCAAATACAATCCCATCAAAGAAGTCAGCCTTTTAGGCGGATATCGGATAATCAATATGAAAGCAGAATACCATGACAACGCCCTTGATTTGGAGTTAAAAGGGCCTTTTATCGGCGGGGCAATAAATTTTTAATTACCTTTTATAAATTAGAAGCATTAACCAACGGCTCAGGAAAAACATCCGGATCACCGGTAAAACTTCCCGTGGTGCCCGAACTAGTCAGCGCCGCAGCAACATCACTTGGCCTTGCGCCAGGATGATTGGCAATAAATAAAGCGGCAGCTCCGGTCACATGCGGCGTACTCATGCTGGTCCCGCTCAAGGTAGCATATCCTCCACCCTTGTAGCAAGAAAGTATATCAACCCCAGGAGCGGCGATATCCACGTCTTGTCCAAAATTACTAAATGAAGCAAAGGTATCATCAGCACCGTAAGAAGTAGCAGCGCCATGCCCGCCCGGTTGGCCATCAGAATCAGCAATTGCTGAAACAGTAATCACCGAATCATATGCGGCCGGGACAGATTGTGCAGCATCCGTACTTTCATTTCCGGCAGCCACAACATAAGTGACCCCCGCGGCCACAGAATTTTCTATGGCCGTGCGCAGTGATGAAGCCGTATCCGAACCACTTCCGCCTAAACTCATATTCGCTACTTCGATTTGATCCGCATGTGCGGTCACATAATCGACGCCGGCAATGACACTCGACCACGATCCTCTTCCGGATCTATCCAACACTTTAACTGCCCATAAACGTGCCCCCGGGGCAACACCGACAACACCCATACCATTATCTTTGGCAGCAGCGATACCAGCGACATGAGATCCATGGCCGTTATCATCATTACCATTTCTAGTACTAACAAAAGTTACATTAGCAACAACATTTAAATCCGGATGAGTAAGATCTATCCCCGTGTCTATAATCGCAATATCAACATCAACAGGCTTAGGCGTTGTATTTAATTCAGCATCAATACGATTAACACCGGTAGGCAATACCTGGGTTGGTTGGCCCCCTGAGGGTTTACCCAAGGCATGAACTTCTCTATCGGCATCAATTCTTTCAACCCGAGGATCATTTTTTACTCTTTCCAATCGGGCATCAGGAATTACCGCAGAGAATCCTTTTAAGGCATGTTGGTAAACATGTCCTATTTGAAATCCGTGCACCTTGGCCATCTCATTGGCCACATCCGGAACGGATCGGCCAATATCATCTTTAAGGACAACAATATACTGTTCAGGGATAATGCCCTGCGATGTATTGACATCGCCAAATGCCTTCGCATAATTAAAGGAAAGAGTCAAAACGGTAAGAGTTAAAATTAAAAAGTAAGATCTTTTCATCAGTGCCTCCCTCGCGGTTAATAAAATATTTTTACCAACTCCAAACACTCCTAACGACTGAAGAAAGTATACTCGATACCCTCTCATTTGTCGAGTTCAAGCAGAAGAATCTGTTTATCCGGGTAAAAAATCGAGGTAGTTTAAACCACCGCGACTGCTTCAATTTCAACGATAACGTCTTTAGGCAAGCGGGCGACTTCAACCGTCGAGCGTGCCGGCGCGGTTTCATTCTTGAAATACTGGCTGTAAACGGAATTCATGTCGGAGAATTGATTCATATCCTTTAGAAAAACGGTGGTCTTGATTATTTTCTCCAGTGATGAACCGGCGCCTTCAAGGACGGCCTTCAAATTTTCCAACACTTGTTTGGTTTGAGTCTTGATGTCTCCTTTAACAACTTCCCCCGACTTTGGGTCCAAGGCGATTTGCCCGGCGGTGTAAACCAGATTTCCGGTGGCAACCGCCTGATTGTACGGGCCGATAGGTAACGGCGCTTTGTCTGTTTTAATTATTTTCTTACTCATTTAGCCTCCTTCTGTTGTAACGCCCTTTCATTTAACTTTTCTAACTTGGCAATATAAATTTGTAAATCCGGATAACCCAACTCCTCGGCTTTTTGCGCATCCGCTAAGGCGTCCGGATATTTTTCCAGCATTGCATAAACCACGGACCGTCGATAATAAGCCTCGGCTTCATCGGGCTTGAATTTTATGGCCTGAGCATAATAGCCAAGCGCCTGCTCCAGATTTTTTTCATCAAACGCCATATTCCCTAAATAAATATAAACCTGGCCAAATCCCGGATCTAACGTTAACGCTTGTTTAAAATCATTCTGGGAGAGATCCGGCCGACCGCTTAAATTGTAGGCGACAGCACGGTTGTAATAAATTTCCGCACTCTTCACTCCCAAACCAATGGCCTTGGTGTAATTTTCAATCGCCAAAGGATACTTTTCCTCTAAACTGTAAACGTTGGCCAAATTATTTATTGCCGGTGCGTACTTTGGCTGCATTGCCAAAACTTTCTGGTATTCCTCAATGGCCTTTGCGTAATCCTTCTTAACTTTGTAAACATTAGCCCGATTGTAATAAGCATCCACGTAATCGGGAACAAGCTCGATGGCTTTATCAAAATCATTTTGAGCTTCTTCAAACTGTCCTTTGTAAAAATAGCAGAGCCCGCGGTTGTTGTACGCCAAGAAAAAATTGGGTTTCAAATTCAAGGCTTTATTAAAACTCCCAATGGCCTCGTCGTATTTTCCCAGCTTCATTAAAATATTCCCCTGATTATTCTGGCTGCGTTCGTCATTCGGGTTAATGCTGAGGGCTTTTTGCGTGTCAGCGAACGCCTCTTTAAATTTGCCCAGCTTTTCGTAAACAATTGCCCGGTTGTTGTAGGCCCCCAGGTAATCCGGTTGGTAGAGCAGCGCATTCGTAAAGTCGGCCAACGCCAAATCGTAACGCCCGGCAAACTGGTAGGCCTTGCCGCGGTTGTAGTACGGCAAGTACGCAAAAGGATTTTTCTGATTGTACGGAATCACGTAGTTCCACAGCGTGAGGCTGTCGTGCCAAACGCCGCACTGACGGAAAGTGACAAAAGACAGCGCGGCAACAAGCAGACCAAGCAGAATAAAATTGATTTTCTTGGCGGATTGCGTTAAACGCTCGGCCCAAATCCCAAAAAGAAGGCAGATCCCGACGCTCGGCAGGTACATAAATCGGTCGGCGACTAAGCTGACGTCTACTTTCTGATCCAGCCGCAAAAGAAAAAATACCAACAAAAAATAAAACAAAAAAGCAAAACGCAAAACTTTAATTTTCTTAAAATAAATTAATGAACCAAGGATGACCAAAACCAAGACGAGGCTGAGAACAAATTCACAGTTGGCAAAGCTGATGGGCTTGGGCAAATCGTACAATGGCAGCAACAAATTCGGAAACAAAAATTTTTTAAAATAAAAAGTTAAACTCCACAACCAAGTGAGTACCCCCTCTCCCCCGTTAACGTGCACGGCCCGGACATTAAAAAAATAACTGACCCACGCCACCGGGAGAACGTAAAGTAAATACGGAACCTTTTCCAAGATTGTTTTTAAAGAGCCTCGCCGATTCATAAACCAGTCACAAAGAAAAAGAATCAAAGGCAGGCTCAGCGCCATCGGCTTAGCCAGAATACTTAATAGCCCGAAAAATACCGACAAGAAATAAAATGATTTCCCTCTTTTTCCAACATAATCCAAATAGGTTATCAACGAAAGCAGGTAAAATGCCGCGTACAAAACATCTTTCCTTTCGGTCACCCAGGCAACAGATTCCACGTGCATCGGATGAATGCCGAATAAAAGTGCTGCCCACAAGGCCACCACAGCCGAGAAGCCGAGCCTTAAGATAAAAATATAAACCAGGCCCACGACGGCCAAATGCAAAATAAGGTTGTCTAAATGATAAATCAAAGGATTGAATTTGGCAAAATGGTACTCGACGGCAAAACTAAGGATGGTCAGAGGAATGTACGTCTGGTTAACGGTGGAATTAAAAATCTTGAGGACATTGCCCGAGCTTAGTGACAAAACCCGCGGGTTTTCCAATAAATGCGGCTCATCATCCCAATTTGTAAAACCATTGTTTAGTGACGGGAAAAAGGATAAAAATACAACCAATAAAACTCCCGCCAAGAAAATCCGCTGGTTCACCGCTACTTTGGTCATCGTGCAAAGAATTCCTTTTTAAAAGAAGCCCTGGTCAAACGGTAAAGTAAATAGGAAGAAATAATGACCGGCACAAACGCAATCCCACCTATTTCCAAAACAGAAAAGAAGGCGTAAAACAAAATACAAATAACGATAAAGATCGTAAAGAAATAGGCCCAGCGCTTTTTTCGTCTCAGATAAATCCCACAAGCCGCCAGGCAATAGGAAATATAGGAAATGAGATAGACCGTTGTCCCTTCGGGGGAGACATAATAAATTCCATACCTTCCTTCCGGTTTAACATAATTTAAAACCGGGATCGAAAAAAAATACATCGAAAGAATAATAAAATACCCCAACACCCCGGTAGTTAAGATTTCCCACGCCATTAAATCAACTTCGCTGAACTTATGGCCGACCTGCTGCTTATTGCGGCGGCGGATCATATGCACAAGGACAATAAACGGAAAGGCATTTAAAACAATCAGCCTCCCCATTAATTTCCAGGCTTGTCCATCCATTTTAGAATGAATAAAAAAGGCCAGACGCAGCAAGGGCTGCCGCCAAAACAAAACAGACAGTCATCGACAAAACATAAACCAGGTTGGCTTGGGCCAAACTGAAACCATGAAAATTTTTCAATCCGGGAGGAATAACAAAGAAACTCCAGGCCAAACTTATCCATGTTCCGATAAAAGGGACCACTTGAAAAATGGATACAGCCGCCAACCCGTAAGCCGTAATATTAAACGTTTCCCGGTAACTTTTCTTGCCGCGGAAGGCTTTGACAAAAAGAAATGTTATTTGCGCGCGGATGACAACGGACACAATAACCCAAAAAAGGGCCACCCAAAAAAATAATGGGTCCTTGGCCCGCCCGATGAGCCCTTGCACGACGGATTGGATAAAAAATACCGGGATCGCCATGCCCAAGAAAAATAAATACGGCTCCGTAAAGGAATCATTTATCCGTAAATGTTCCCAGAAATCTTTCGGTTTCAATAACGCCATGGCCAGAGTAGCGCCAATGGCTTTGGGAAAACCAAGTTCCTCTCTTGACTCCCATGGGATACCGTCTATTTTTTTCTTCATATCGTCCCCCTGATTAGCTTGCGATTAAAAACTTAGCTGATTTAACTTTTTTCTCCAAATGATACACAAGAAAATTATTTAAAAAATATTTTAATTCGTTTTTGACGTTCAACGTTAAACCAAGCCGCAAGCATCCCGGCCAATGGTGCTGTTCAATATGGAGCATTGAGGAAACTGCCCCTTGGGAAATAACGCGGAAACTTTTTTCAGCGACTGAACACTCCGGGCAAACAAGCCCGCCTAAGGACATACTAAAACGCACCCGTCCTTCGGCTTTGCGCATGCATTTCACACAGGCATCGATATGCGGACGAAATCCCGACAAGGCAAGAATTTTTATCTGGAAAATATGCACCAGTTTATCGATATCTTTAATATCTTCCAACGCCGTCAGGTAATCCATGATGAGCTGATATACCTCCAGGTTTTTTTCCTCGACCGGCATAATCATATCCACCAATTCCATACAATAATTAGCCGCGATACTCCGGCGGTAATCCTGGCGAATCGGGAAAAAAAATTGTTTTAGGTCGCATTGGCTGATTAAATGCAGGTCACTGCGGCTGTAACGGTAATAAACCATATCATTGACGGAAAACTTATCGACATTGCTGCCGAATTTTTTCAAATCTTTGCGGATGCCCTTTAAAACGCCTTTGACCTTCCCTTCATCGCGCGTAAAGAAAGTAACGATGCGGCTGGTCTCGCGAAAATCCATTGATTTTAAAACAATAGCTTCTGTTGAAATAATCATTTCTTTTTCACAATAACATTATCGGATTCTTTACCCAAAATACCCAAAACTTTTTTCTCGCGTTCACGCATTCTTACTGTATCCCAATGACGGTGATCATCATATCCTGTTAAATGTAAAATTCCGTGCGTGATATACAAAACAATTTCCCGCGCCAGCGTGGTATTGTAAATTTTTGCCTGTTTTATAGCGGCATCCGTGGAAATAATAATTTCGCCGATCATCGCCGGGCGCCTTTGAGGTTTTTCTCTTAAGTCAAAAGCCAGGACATCGGTGGCATAATTACGGCGCAGGAATTTCTGATTTAGCGCGCGGATTCTTTGGTTATTGACAAAAACGACGGAAAGCGAAACTTCTGTCAACTTCTCAAGGTGCAGGACTTGCCGGATTATTTTTGTTATTGCCTTCAGGTTGAGGCGGATTTTTTTCTGCAGATTTTTTACCGTTACTTCGATGTTTGCCATTTTTGCCGTTCTTGTGTTCCTTCTTTTCCGGGTATTTCACGCGGCTGTGGTACATCGCGCTTAAAATGCGCGTAAAGGTCGCTGAAATCTTCTCTATTTCCTTTAATGTTAGCGGACATTCATCGAGTTGACCATCAATAAATTTATTATTTATAACCTTCCTCACGGTATCTTCGATGTTTTGGGGGTGGTGTTCCTCCAAGGAACGCGTCGCCCCTTCGACAGAATCAGCCAACAGCGTAATGGCGGTCTCCCGTGTCTGCGGCTTGGGCCCCGGATAGCGGAACTCCTCTTCTTTAACCTCTTCGCCCTCGTGCGCTTCTTCCAAAGCTCGTTGATAAAAATAATACATCAAACTGGTCCCATGATGCTGCGGAATAAAATCGATAATCGCCTGGGTAAGTTTATATTTTTTTGCCAATTCAATGCCTTCAGTCACATGGTTTTGCACAACTAACCGGCTCATGGAAGGCTCAATACCGTCGTGGACGTTATGGCCCATTTGCTGATTCTCGGTAAAATATTCGCTCTTCACAATTTTGCCAATGTCATGATAATAAGCGCCGACCCTGGCGAGCAAACTATCAGCCCCGATACTGTCGGCGGCAGCTTCGGCCAAATTGCTCACCACCAAGCTGTGATGATAGGTGCCCGGCGCTTCAAGGATCATTTTTTTCAAAAGCGGATGATTAAAATCCGCCAACTCTAACAAACTGTAGTTGGTAACAACACCGAATAGTGCTTCAAAAATTTTCAATGTGGCGACCACCAGGGCCGCTGAAATAAGCCCGTTAAAAAGTAACGCGGCCAAAGGATTAAGGGAAATCCTGGGTTCGACAAGTAAAGATATGTCAGGAGAAAGAAGCCCGAGGCATAAAGCATTGACGACACTAATCAGAAGCCCAGCGACCAATAATTGACCGCGCGTGCGGGCATCGCGGACCATATATATCCCCGACAAGCTGCCGAATAAGAAAGTCAGCATAACCCCAATGCCGTGGTCAATGGTTAAACTCACCATCGCACTGCTGATAAACGCCACGATAAAAGCCAGCTGAACATCTTTAAATAACAACATCGTCAATAGCCCAATACCGGCGACGGGAACATACAAAGGCGAAATATTGGTATATTGTAAAATCACATGAGCACACAAAAAAATAAGGATAAGCAATAAGCCCAAATTCCAGCACAATTTATAATCCGCCCAATCCACCAGGTAAAGATGCACCCCTAAAAATAAAAGCAACAGCGGGATGAAAAAAGTATATTGGTATGCATAACAAAGCAAGCTAAAGGCCGCAAAAAATAAAATAGCCAGCGTAATGCTGGTTGTTTGCTGGGTGCGGCTTTGAAAATAGAGGCTAGGTTTTTGTGTCATCGTCGTAAGCTTTGATAATTTTCTGCACCAGTTCGTGGCGGACAACGTCTTTGCCGGTTAAATGAACAAACTGAATGCCCTCAATATTTGATAAAACACGTTCCGCGTCAATCAAACCGTTGGGAGACCCTTTGGGCAAATCGCTTTGGGTGGTATCGCCGGTGATAACCGCTTTCGAATCAAACCCCAAACGGGTCAGAAACATTTTCATCTGAAATGGCGTGCAATTCTGGGCTTCATCCAAAATGACAAACGCATCATTAAGGGTACGCCCGCGCATAAACGCCAGCGGCGCCACTTCAATCACACCTTGTTCGGAATATTCTTCAACTTTCCCCGGCGTCATCATGTCATACAGAGCATCGTAAAGCGGCCGCAAGTACGGCAGGACTTTCTCGACCATGTCACCGGGCAAAAACCCCAAACTCTCGCCAGCCTCGCGTGCCGGGCGAGTCAAAATAATCCGCCGCACAAGTTCTTTTTTAAGCGCATTAACGGCCATCGCCATTGCCAAATAAGTTTTGCCGGTTCCCGCCGGGCCGACACCGAAAACAATATCGTTATGTTTGATCGCATCGACATAATCAATCTGGCCCTTGGTTTTCGGCACGATCAGCTGCCCGCGCACCGAAACTTCAATATTGTCCTTGGCCAAATGTTTTAAATCAACGCCGACTTCGGGCTTGGACAATTTCACCGCGTAAGCAATATCCCGTTCTTTAACTTCATTGCCCTTATCCACAAGGCCCAAAAGATAATCAAACAAATCAATGGCCTTGTCGACCTGCGGCCTTTTGCCGGAAATCTTTATCCCTTGGGATTGCCGAATAATTGTGACGTCCAATTCCTTCTCGATGAAACGGAGGTTTTGGTCGTACTTGCCGAAAAGAATCTGTAAATTTTTATTATTATCGAGTTGTAGTGTCCGTTCCATTATTTCATCACCGGTATGCGGATGACCATTCCTGGTTTTAGAAAATTGGGGTTTTGGATAAGGTCACGATTGGCGTCATAAATCCCCAGCCACTTGGCGTTGGAATTATAAAACTTCTTTGCCACTTTCTGCAGGGTATCATCTTTTTCTACCTTATATTCCACATACGAAATAGTTTTTCCACTGCTGTCGGTGAAGGATTTGACATCCATCTTGCTAAAATCCGGCAGAACAACTTTGGGGGCCGGCGCGTTGTCTTTAGTTTCCGGCGCAACAGGCGCTGATTCAACTGGCGCAGTATTATTACCGGCATTGCTCGGTTGCAGCGGCGCGTTTTCAACGTCTTTTAAACTCGCTTCCTTGGAAACTTCCAGCACGTACACTTTCCGCGTGGACTTTGCATTTGCCGGCTTGCTCGCATTGGGAGCGCCTTGCCAATTACCGGATTTACCCGCAATTTCCTGGTCGGTCCTGTCGGCAACGCGCATATAGGGGTGGACCTCCACACCTTTAGTCGAGCTACAGCCTGAAATAATTACAACCGTAGATAAAATAAATATTTTTTGTATGAACTTGTTCATCATTTATCTCCTTTTTTCAACGTCATTATACCAAGCTCTTGTAATTGTTTTTGATCAACGCTCGAGGGAGCGTCGGTTAAAAGACAGCTGCCTTTTTGTGTTTTCGGAAAAGCCATGGTATCACGGATAGAATCCATTCCAGCCAAAATAGCGACTAACCGGTCAATCCCGAAGGCAATGCCGGCGTGCGGCGGCGCACCATATTCAAAAGCCTTAAGCAAAAACCCGAAACGGCTCTCTGCTTCCTGGTCACTCAATCCAATGATTTCAAATATTTTTTTCTGCAGATCCCGGCGGTGAATACGGATCGAGCCGCTGCCTAATTCGCTGCCGTTTAAAACCAAATCGTACGAACGCGCACGGATCTTATCAAATTCCTTTTTTTCAAACGATGGCAAATCTTCTTCATTAAGGGACGTAAACGGATGGTGCTCGGATTCCCAGCGCTTTTCATCTTTATTGTACTTAAACATCGGAAAATCAATGACCCACAGGAAAGCAAACTCATCTTTATTATTCTTATCTTTGCGCACATCGGGCTTATCCGACTGGTATTTCTGCATTGCCTCAGCGTGCGTCATCCGTGGGAAAGGTGTCGCAATATCCACGCCCTTAATCTCCTTGAAAATTTCTTTATACAAACCTTCGCAGAGCGTAAAAATATCTTCTTCGCTGACAAAAGACATTTCCATATCCAATTGGGTAAATTCGGGCTGGCGGTCGGCGCGCAAATCCTCATCGCGGAAACATTTCACAATCTGGTAATAACGGTCGCAGCCGGAAACCATCAATAACTGCTTAAAAAGCTGCGGCGATTGCGGCAGCGCAAAAAACTTTCCTGTATTTAATCTCGCCGGGACCAGAAAATCCCGCGCTCCTTCCGGAGTGGATTTAGTCAACACCGGAGTTTCAACGTCCAGAAATCCCTTTTGATCCAGATAACGCCGGGCGGTCGCACAAAGTTTATGGCGTGTTTGTAAAGATCTCAACATCGGCCCACGGCGTAAATCCAAATACCGGTACGCCAAGCGCTGCTCTTCAGAAACATCGACCGTCTCGTCAATTTCAAAAACCGGGACTAAACTCGGGTTTAAAATTTCCAAATGCTCGGCCACCAATTCAATTTCACCGGTAGGAATTTCTTTGTTAACCATTTTTTCTGGACGGGCATTGGCCTTCCCTCTTATTTTGATAACAAATTCAGGGCCTAATTTCTGGGCGGTATCGTGGGCTTCTTTGTTAACAGAAGGAATAAAAACAACCTGTGTTATTCCGTAACGGTCGCGAATATCAATAAATATTAATTTACCATGGTCACGCCGTTTGGCGACCCAGCCGCAGAGCGTGACTTCTTTATTAGAGTGTTCTTTCCTTAATTCCCCGCAAGTGTGCGTACGTAACATTGATTATCCTTTCAAAACTTCTGTTAATTCTTTTAAATTATCTTTAATCTTAATCTCCTGCTGTTGTCCGTCTACCATATTTTTGGCCATGACCGAGCCGTTTTGTAATTCATTGCCGCCTAAAATCAAAGTGAATTTCGCGCCAGCCTTATCCGCCTGGCGCATCTGGGATTTCATTGAGGCCACCTGAAAACTCATATCACCGGAAATATTTTCCGCGCGCAAATCATTGAGCAAACGAAACGCGACCGAGAACGCCTTTTCTTCTAACGGAATAACAAAAAAAGTGACTTTTTCTTCTTTCACATTGGCGTTACTGCCCATCGCCATCAGCGCGCGCTCCATGCCTAAAGCAAAGCCGACCGCTTCTACATCTTCTGCGCCGCCCAACGATTGAACCAGATTGTTATACCGACCGCCGGCGGCAAGTGCGTCTTGGCTGCCTAAATTGGTGCCGATGAATTCAAAAACACTGTGGCTGTAATAATCCAGGCCACGAACCAGGCAAATATCTTCTTTAAATTTAACCCCGAGGCTTTTTAAAGATTCCTTAACAGATTCATACCGTTCTCGGCTCTCTTTTGATAAATAAGAATAATCCAGCTGCAAAGATTTGACGATCGTACGGTCAACCTCATCTTTACTGTCTAAAATACGGAAGACATTCCGTTCGTAGCGGCTTTGCGAATCTTTGGAAAGTTTGGCAACATGTGGTTTCAGTTTTTCCCGAAGGATTTTCGAAAAACTTTCCTTGTCCGCCAATGACCCGAGCGAATTAATCTTCAATTCAAATCCTTTGATACTAAATGAGTTAAGTATATTAGCGCACAACGCGATAATCTCGGCGTCCAAATAAGCAGATCCCGCTCCGGGTCCAATCGCTTCGGCACCGATTTGGTGAAACTGGCGCAGCCGGCCTTTTTGCGGCCGCTCCCCGCGGAACATCGGACCAATGTAATATAATTTCGAAAGGCTTTCTTTTTTGTTAAAACTGTTTTGGATGTACGAACGTACGATGGACGCCGTTGCCTCGGGCCTTAAGGTCAACGCGGTGGATTCTGAATTTTCATCCGGCGATTTATAAGCGGTAACCACATTGAGCATTTGTTTTTGCACAATGTCGCTGGTTTGTCCCATTGAGCGGGCAAAAAGGCCGGTTTCCTCAAAAAGCGGCGTGCGTATTTCTCTATAATTATAATTGTGGAGAACCTGGCGGGCGGTATTCTCAACATATTGCCAGATATGCACTTCTGATGGTAGGATATCTTCTGTCCCTCTGGGAAGGGAAATCTGTTCGACCATTTAATCCTCTAAAATATCTAACCCCGGCTAGCCCTTGCTTTAATTAAGGTCAACCGGGGTATTAACTCGTTTATTCGCTTAGGCTTGTAATTTATGCCTATCTGATTTTCTGCTTCATTTCCAATCCCGGCTTGAAAATAACAACTTTTCTCGGGGGGACGGGGACGCTTTCTCCAGTACGCGGATTTCTGCCGAAACGGGCGCGGCGTTCTTTAATCTTGAAAACACCGAAGTTACGCAATTCTACTTTGTGATTCTGCAGCAAGCTGTCGATAATCACATCAAATGTTTTTTGCACGACTTTCTTGACATCAACCTGTTTAATCCCGGTCATGTCAGTGATCTTTAAAACTATATCCTTTTTAGTCATAACAAGTTACCTCCTCTTCGTTCGACTAACAACATAGCTATTAATGGCAAGTATAGTAACAACAACGACTTACGGTGTCAATGTTTTTGTAAGACCCATCCGTTTCCAAAGGTTTAAAGAAAAAGGTGGTGCCAATTTCGCACCACCTCTTCCGTTTTTACCTCTATTTTTATTTTCCGCTTTTAATTTTCTCAATCGCGTAAAGCGTGAGTTTACCCACGAGCCAAATCGAAAAAATAACAAACGCCAGGCCAATCAGCCATTGCAAGAAAAACCCCAGAACCACAATAAAAGGTGTTAATAAAACCGCGACAACGCCTAAAATCCCTATTGCCGCTAGGGCCAACAAACCAACAAAGAATTCTTTCATTTTTTCTCCTTAATTAACTGTTTACGCATAATCAAAAGTTCCTTGCGGCGCCCAGGATTGATTTTGGGATACGCCATCTTCATTTCCTTTAGAGTATCGAGAATGACCTTGGAAATAATAAGTTGCGCGTTTCCTTTGTCATTAGAAGGAATGACATACCACGGGGCATTAGCGGTGCTTGTCTCCGCCAAACAATCCTCATAAGCCTTCATATATTTTGGCCAAAGTTTACGGTCATCAATGTCGGTGGCACCAAACTTCCAATTTTTATCAGGTTCATCAATGCGTTTCAGGAACCGTTTGCGCTGTTCTTCTTTGGAAATGTGCAAAAAAAATTTTATAATCCTAGTTCCGTTTATGTAAAGGTGTTTCTCAAAATTGCGGATGGAACGGTAGCGGTCCTGCCAAAACGTCTTGGTACCCGAAAGCTCCTCGGGTATTTTCTGGGCACGAAGGATTTCCGGGCGCACGCGGACGATCAACACTTCTTCATAATAAGAACGATTAAAAATACCTATTTGCCCACGTTCCGGAAGGTGGCGGGTTGTCCGCCAAAGAAAATCGTGGTCAAGGTCTTCGTCACCGGGATGTTTAAAACTGAAAACCTGGCAGCCCTGGGGGTTAACGCCGGACATAACATGTTTAATGGCGCTGTCTTTGCCAGCGGCATCCATCGCTTGAAAGATCAATAGAAGCGCGTAGCGGTCATGCGCATAAAGCATATTTTGCCGGGCGCTTAATTCCTTAATATGCTGGGCAAGAATTCCCTGGTAATGATCTTTCGAGTGGTAAAAAGGTTTTATTTCCGTCGGCCATTTCTTTAGGTTGACTTTGCTATCTTCTTCCACGCGAAAATCTTTTAAATGAATATGTTTGTCCATTTTTATATTGTCGCTGCTAAGTAGATACGCCTTTCTTTGATTTATTTTTGTCAATTAATGGCGGATTAACGGCTTAATTCTTTGACCGCCTCTTTTTCATTGGCAAAAACTTTGAATTTATCATTTTTCTTGAAGATATCCAGTAAATCCTTAAATTCCTTGTTAATGTTGATAAAGCCAACTTTGAAACCTCTCGCGCGATATTCTTCCAAGTGAACAAGATGAAACGCTATTGTCGAACTGTCGACGTCTTCAACCAAAGCGAAATCCACGAGGACGTTTTTGTCAATGCCGCTGCCCTCCTTGCGGTTTTCCTGGATGCGCATTTCAATGATTGGAACCATATCTCTGGTAATCAGCCCTTTCAGCCGAATAATACTTAGTTTCTCCAATTCATCAATGCGTTCAAGATAGGGCGGCTTTTCTTTTTTTGTTTTCTTAAATAATCCAAACATCAGCTGGTTCTCCTTTTATTGAAAATCGTGGATGCCTTTGAGGTTAATGTGCATTTTATTGCCTTCCCGCAGCAGAATATCTTTAAAACGTTTGTCATAAACAATCTCGTCGTACCGGTAAACGCTGCGCGCCGTAATCGTTTGAGAAAATGTCTCGTCAATGCCCGAAAGAGAAGCAAAAATCACAACCTGATCTTCTTCCATTTTCTTTTGGTCCATGCCAAACAAAGGGCTGTCTTCATCGATAAAGTGGCGGATTGTCCAGCTCAAGGCAAACAGCGGCGAATAATCAAATTCGAGTTTCATATTGTAAAATTTACGGGAGGTTTCCCCTTCCTTGCTGGTCGCGTTTTTGCTTAAGGTCAACGTCATGTGCGCCTCAATGATTTGATTTAAGCGCTCGTTGGCAACGCGAAACACCAAACACGGTTTATGATTGTATTGGCCGATGATCGCGTTATTGCTAAAGATGACCCGTGCCTGCGGCCGGGCAAACCGGGCGTACAGTATGCCGGTGATAATAACCAAAGTCAGCATTCCCGAATAATTCTCGACCACGGCCAAAATATTCGGCCAAACTCCAACCGGTGAAACGCCGTCAATGGATTTCACGCTATAAAAAAAACAATCAACCAGGCGGTGAAATTCACTATCTTCGCGGATTCCCTCCAGCGCCGACGGCCCGGCTATGAAATACAGCCAGCCGAACAGCACATTAAAGGAAATAAAGACAGCTATCAAAATAATAAAGAATTTTGGCCAGGAAATGGAAAGAAAATAATGATAGAGGTCAAAAAAAAACTTGCCGCGCTCGCGCGGGCGCTGGATGTTAAGGCTTCCGTCTTTATTTATGACAACCAGTGAAGGCGGCTTCTTAGTCATCGATTAGCCTCTTACTATTGTGATTGGATAAAGTTTTTCCCCGCCTCGGTGATAGTGGCGAGTTGAGTTTCATAATCATACGTGATGAGGTTGTTATCGACCAACGCTTCCATCATTTCAGAAAATTTTTGGTGCTGAATAAGATATTTATTTAAACTGTAATCGTGCATCTCGCCCATCGAAAGCGCCCCGCCTTTTTCAACGATGTGTTTGAGGACGCCTTTCCTGGCCTTCTCAAAATGCGCCTTGAATCTTTCTTCTTTTTGGGCTTCCGTCATTTCATTATCCATAATTCCTCCAGCGCTTTATTCGACATTGATTGAAATTGCAATGCGATTATAGCAAATTCCGCTAAAATGTAAATATGCTCACCAATGGGATATATTGTGTTGCAGCCAGGATAAAACTTAATGGGTAAGTTCAGGAAAGATACTGTTCCTTTAATTACATCGTTATGCGCTGCCATAACCAGAAGAAAGCGATAGCGGTAATGATAAACGATGAAAAACGGATCGCTTTGTGCATTTCAAATCGCAACCGACTAAGCAAATACAGTCCCATCACGGCGATGAGGATAATGGCTACCTGGCCTATTTCAATACCGACATTAAAACTTAACAAAGGCGCCACCAGTTCGCCTCTGGCCAAGCCAAGTTCTTTTAAAACTCCGGCAAAACCCATTCCGTGAAAAAGCCCAAACATGAAAACAACTATCCAGCTCCTTCTTTGGGAAGAATAGTACAAATTTTCAATTCCCAGAAAAACAATCGATAGGGCAATCATGCTTTCCACAAATTTACTGGGGAACATGTAATATTGTTTGACGGCAATATAAAGTGTCAGCGAATGGGCGATGGTAAACGCGGTCGCCAATTTGACGAGTTCATAAAACGCACCCTTATCTCCCAATTTATTTTCCGTAGCGTAAGCGCCCAAGACCAATAACAAAATAAAAAAGATATGGTCCAGCCCGCCCCAAATATGATTCATCCCGAAGAGCACGAAATCAACGATCTCTTTTTTCTTATCAAAGTAAACAACGGACTGCCCCGGAATTGATTGTACCAGCGCCGTCTTTGTTTGGTTGCCTGCCGTCACTTTAAGCACGCCAAAATACCCCGGAACTTCCCGGGCAAAAAGGCGGTGTTCAATTTTTATGACCGGCAATTTACCCGTCGCAGACAAGGGGGCTTTAAAAGAAATTTTTACAAACTTACAATTAAGATTTTCGCCAAGGGTTACGGCTTGAGGAGTATAAAGCAACGTTTGATCATTGACCTTAACAGAAAAATGACTTTTGAAATACACCAGGATTTCTTGTTTATTTAAATTAATTTCTGAGGAAAGAACCGCGTCGTCTTTAATGTTTGACAGAGGAATTACGGCCTTGAGGTCATCAACACAAATTGATGATTCCCCGGAAACAGCCTCTGGTAGCAACTCCAGCTGGGTGAGGCTTTTCCCAATGTCATGCGCTAGGCTGGCGGCAGGAGACAATAGCCACAATAAAAAACATATAGCTAAAAATCCTTTTTTCCGGAGAAGAACTGTCATCTGTCAATAATTTCTAATTTGATTACCACACTCCAAACTTCATTCCAAGCCGGTAACAAGTATCAGGCGGTGCTGCGGTCGAACCAGCGCATGTGATATCTCCATCTTCCGCAATATGGATATGATAATCATATGGTGGACTCCCATTTCGGGTGATATGAGCAAGAAGATGATGAAACGTGCCAATAGGATACTCTTGAGTTCTATCCGTGAATATTACGGGTTCTTGAAAGAAATGCAACGGCTCGTGTGAGTAGCGTAAATCCGGCACAGCGGCTATTGGACAACCAGGAAGATCACAAGTGCTACCATTGGGATAAGTAACATTATGCCCAGTAGCTTCGTGGTATTGAAGGTATAAGCCCCTGATATACTCAAGTGTGGTTACCCCCTCTACAGATCTTGCCCTTTCGATTAAAAACGCATAATTCGGTAATGCCAGAGCAGTCAAAACTCCTATAATGATAATAGTGACAAGAAGCTCTAAGAGAGTAAAACCTTGTTTTTTTTTTGGAAAAGGGATCCCGTGGCTGGATTTAGCAAAGGAAAGCCTCGCTGAAAAAAATCTAGAAACAAAGGCTGTTAATC
>CAZVZR010000042.1:0-22449 GCA_964630825.1 uncultured Planctomycetales bacterium
TCGAGGCTTTTAAGAAGGGCGTTTACAACTATATCAAGGAAGATTACGATGCGGCAACGCAGACGGTGATTCCTCGCCAATATTTCTCCGGCGGCGCGGATTTAGCGATGTTGGGCGCCAAAGATGGGAAAGATAAGCTTGTCGAGAGCGGCACGTTTACTGAACTTCGTCAAATTGCTGAAGGAAGAGATTTTCATAACGTTGGTGTTGAAGCCCGCAATGACAAAGGCGAGCCCATTAATTTTGTTGTCGGCGCAGGTTCCGCGGCAACGAGCGTTATAGAAAATGCAATTGAAGGAGAGCTTATGGCGTTGGCGGAAGAGTCGAACCACCTTCCGGCAACATTAAAGGATAATGTGTCTATGAGTATTGGCTGGAGAGGCCGTCACGGCCCGCTGATGGAGGAATTAATACATTTGCGGGATTCGGCTATTGCCATGCCGATAGGTCGTTTATCTTTGGAAGAGTCCACAGCCGTTGCGGGTTTTATCCGTGGAGTAAACGGTTTTATTAAAAAATTAGAATTGGCTTCCGGGACAAAAGCCGGTGCGGACCAGGCGATGATAGCGCAAGGCGAAAAGACGGCAGCGACGGTTACGGATGAGGATTTTCGTGAGCTTTTAGCATTACGTGCTAGTGGTCAGGCGGGGTTTCAACATAATGTAGATTCTCGAAAGGCGATACCGGCACCGGCAAGCGCTGTATTAGATTGGACTTCTGTTCCTGATGCCGAAAAACAACGGTTGGAAGAAAAAGAAAAAGCGATGTATCGTTCCGGTAAGATCGCCGCGCTCGTCATGATTGGCGGTGAGGCCACACGTTTTGGCGGACCTAAGACATTTGTTGAGGTTTCTCCTGAGCTCGGCGAATTTTTAGAAATTAAAGCAGCAAATAATCGTTGGCAAAATCAAACTTTCGGCACCAATGTCCCTATGTATTTACTTTCGAGTGAGAAACGTTTGAATGAATTTAAAACCGCATTGGGTGAGCGTAATTTCTATGGGTTGAGCCCCGATGCTTATCAATTTTTTACTCAAGGGACGGTGGATACGTTTATCCCGACGGATGAAGAAATCGAAGCCAATTTTAAAGGCGCTGATGTTGATAAGTATAAAGCCTTTGCCCGGAAGATGCGCGAAGAAAACCCCGACGGCATTTACCGTTTTCAAGGTGAACGGCGGAAAATTCCAGCCGGGCATTTTGATGCGTTAGCTTCGTTTATTATTTCTGGTCGGTTTTCTGAAGCCTTGGCCCGTGGTATTGAATATATTTCTGTTTTTAATATCGATAACCTTCAGGCTGTCTTAAAGAATGACGGCCGGATGGCGCATTTTGCCGAATCAGGAAAAGATTTTAGTTTTACTTTGGCTGAAAAGAATATTACTTACACCATCGAGTACCCGGATACATTACGGAAGGACAAAGTTATTGTCCGGTTCCGTGATAACGTGATTTCATTTAACGGTATTGATGAATTTGAAGGGGAAGCCGAGAAGGATGGTTTGCGTTTTGTTATCAATCACGAGAGGAAGCAAGTTGATGTCTTTGATATTAAGACGAATAAAAAATTAGATATCAGAGTAAGCCCGCCTAAGCCTGACACAGGTGGGACACTAGTTCAGTTGGTTGATGAGAATAACCAGCCGGTGGGCGATCCGACGATGAAAGAGGGTTTTGAATTACGCAAAGATTTCGACCATGTCAACGCGCCTTTCTTTAATACTAATACGCAAGATTGGAATTTAAAAAAGATTCTTCGCTTCTTGGGTGTTTCACAAAAAGAATTAGCCGCGATGAGTTTTGAGGAGCGTTCTACCCTTGTCCGGGAAAGGCTTGTCAAACAAACCAAACCTAATTTTGAATTCAAAGATCATACTGTTGATGGAGAATATCCTGAATTAGGCGTTGTTAAAGACGGGAAGACGAAGATTCCGGTTTCACAGCTGACACGTATTATTCTTCAAGTAGCCCATTTAAAAGATCCACAAGGAAATCCTGCCCAAGTGGAATATTATTTCTTCCCACGTAAAGAAGTTTTTGCGCCGGTCAAAGAACCAGAAGATAAGATTGTTGCCGCCACTAATAACCGCGAGTCGCTTCGAGATGTGACAATTTATCCCCCGGACCGCGCGATGCTTAGCGATGAGTCTTCTTCGGTGCTGGAAACGTTAGGGTCAGATTCAAGTATTGATCAAGTTCTTTTGGCGAACGATCCTGTTGCGGCCATTAAGGGCGCCATGGCAAAACTTGATGCCCAGATAACAGAGATAAAGGAAGGCCGGCAAGAGAGTGCGGATGTTTGGCAAGAAATCAAAGATTTAGAGCACCGCAAAGAACATTATCGTCGGTATATACAACAAATAACTTCTGATGCCGCCATGCTCGGGGAATTTACGCCGGAGATGGCGATTCCGATATTGCAAGGTTCGCAGGCACAAAAAACCGTGAAGGTGACGTTGCCGTTAGGATTGAGGGCTGTAAAAGAAGAGGGGACGCCGGTAGCCATAACCGAAGCTATTCGCCAGGCACAGGCCGCTATTAATGAAGGAGCTCAGGAATTAGAGGTAGTTCTTAATTACTGGGCGATTGATGATAACAACAGCGCGCAAGCGGAAAAAGAATTGAGCGCCTTTGCTGACGGGGTAAAAGCTTTTATGGAGAAGAACCATCCTTCCCGTAAACCGATTGTGATTAAAACTGTCATTGAGACCGGGGCTTATAAGAACAATCTAGATAAATTAAGGGAAGCTATCCACATTGCTTTGCGTCATTCGGATTTCTTAAAAATATCGACAGAGAAAAATGAACAAGTTAAAGGGACAACGTTGTTTGCCGCTCGTGAAATTTTATTGGCGACAGGGAAATATTATCAAGAAACTAAAGATAAAACAAAAATAGGTGTTCGTCGTGGCTTTGAAATATCCGGAGTGGTTAAAGTTTGGGATAACCCCATGAATAAAGAAGATATTTATCCTGATCAGCAAGCAAAGGCTTATATGAATTTGGCGTATTTGGTTATGAAAAATTATTTAGGAAAGCAAGGGGCACAGGATTATGTTACCGATCCCACCACTTTCCGCATTGGCGCGAGCAGTTTGCTGGATGATTTGTTAGAGCAGATAGGCAATGACAAGGCGATGCTGGTATTAAAAACGGATATATCGCCCAGAGACTTTTTGACGGGATTAGACAACATTATAAGAGAGGGGATAAAAACGGAAAGACCTGAACGTCTGTCGGGTATGGATAAGGGATCTTTTATTACTGAGTTGCGGAAAAAACTTGGCGATGAAGGCCTCGTAAAGTACGGCATTCCCGCTGTCACCTTCAAGGATTTAAAAATTTCAGAATCGATATTAGAAGAAGGCCGCCTAAAGAGCTTTTTAAGAGATAAATATCAATTAAAAAATGAAGCGGTTATTGAATCAGTTAATCAAAAAGCCGTTCAATTTATCACGGATAATACGGTTAAAACCGACCGGGCGATGCTTGCCGGGAATGAAGAAAAAACCGCAGAACTTACTGCCCGCCTGAACGCTATTCAGGAAGATATTGCCTCAGCCTCCGGGTTAGTCGATCAAATCGCAGCTCGCCATGGTTTTCCGAATGCCAGCATGGTGGCGAACCAGGCCGGATGGCCGGATAAAGATAAATCACAGTTCGATGAATTGAAAGAAACGTTAGCCTCATTGGTAAAATCCAGGAACAGGATTTCCGATCAACTGGCCAGATTAAATTTCCCTTCGCGTAAAGATGATAAGGCGATGTTGAGTTATAACGAGGTCGTCGAGAGGGTTAAGACGGAATTGGACAAACCGTATGGCCAGAGCTCTATTCGGATTTATGGTAAAGAAACAGCGCGGTTTGTGGAATTTCTTAAGCAAGCAGGTATCGCGGGAATTGTTGCACCGCTTGTGCACATGCCTCAAGAAGATGAAAAGATTATCAAAGTGTATCAGCATCCGCTTTTTACAAAAATGGAGTTCAAGTCAAGCTCACCGCTGCGCAGTGTTATCTATGCCTTGTTAGACCAAAATGATCTGGGCGGATTTTATAAGAACGACAACCCCAGCCAAGAGGGTCAATACACACCGATTTCGGTTGAGGATTTCTGGTTCGGCAAAGAACACCAACGGGAATTGTTGGAACAATATCTAGAAGCCGACGCAGCGATGCTTACAAATGAGATCCCCACGAAAAAAGAAATTTCTTTGCCCGAGTGGGCAAATGAATTTATTAGTACCCATCAAAATGGAGTTTACCGAACACCAGAAGAACGCATGCAGGTTGCCATTGAACTTTCGCGTTTGAATGTTGAGCATGAAACCGGAGGGCCGTTTGGTGCCGCGGTGTTTAACCTTGAGACCGGTCAGTTGGTTTCGGTTGGCGTGAATCGTGTTGTTCCTGAAAAAGCTTCCATTGCCCACGGAGAAATTATGGCCCTTATCATGGCCCAAGAACGAATTGGGAATTTTACAGTGGATCAGGAAGGCAAAGGTTTTGAATTGGCAACCAGCGCCGAGCCATGTGCGATGTGTGTTGGGGCTATTGCTTGGTCAGGTGTAAAAAGTGTCATTACTGGCGCAACGGGAAGAGACGTTGAGTCAATCACCGGTTTTGATGAAGGACCGATCCATCCTCAATGGGAAGATCAGCTTGAAAAACGCAATATTAGTGTTGAATGGGGAGTATTGCGCGATGAGGCAGTTCGTGTGCTGAACGCATATAAAGAGAAGGGTGGTAAAATATATAACGCCAATGCGGATAGAACTCCGCTAGCTAAAAATTCTTCCCAAGGGCCGGACGCGGCGATGTTGGTAAATGAAGAAACACTTCTTTTATTAAAAGTAAGAAGAGAAGAGTTAGATGCGGCCATGCATAAAGGCTATGCGACGCAGGAAGAATTGTTTAGTGCAAGAAATGAACTTGAAGGCATTAATAATGAAATCGCACGTTTGCAAAGCGACCACGCGATGCTGGGAAGATGGGTGGCGTTTGATCGGTCCCAAGAAGCCTTCGGAAAAGCTATCGAAATAGCCAGAGTTCATGCTGAACATTTTCTTCCGTTTCGTTTAACCGTTTTTATTAAGTACCGTGATGTCCTTGAGCGCTCGGCACCTGTTGAGGATGTTATTTTAGCCGATGTCAGGCAAAATGATTATGTGAACCGATTAGAAAAAAGGTTGGAAACAATTTTAAGCAGGTTTCCCGATAAAGATAATTTGGAAACTATGGTTATAGCCCATCCTTCCGCAATAACTATAAAATTCCGGAAAGTCAAAGATACAGAAGACGCCGCGATGCTGGGAAAAATTCAAACGGCTATTTTGGCCGGTTTATTGAGTACGGTACTTGGGACGGAGGTTAAGGCTAAGGTAGAGAAAACGCTCCAGACACAAAACGAACAGGTTACCCAAGAGAATACTCTATTAAAGAAGGCACAAGACAGAGTGATACTTTACAAGAAACAGTTGGATGCGGCTCGAGCAGAGTCCTCTAAGGATAAAAAGATATTTGTTTATTCTGTTATTTTACGTGGAATTAGTAGGGATATTGCCTTTATAGAATCTGGCATCTTTCCCAACTTAACAGAAGTGCTGCCTGCATTGAAGAAAATAAGAGACACCGCGATCGAGGAAAGAGCCAGTGTTATAGGAACGCCGGAGGGTCCTGATTTAAGGACGGCAAGTTTGGAACGTAAAGATGGTAAAGACGCGGCGATGCTGGGGAATGCAAAGCAGATTACAGAGGAAATACGGGCGATTGAAATTATCCTCAAGAATCTAAATGCCCAAGGAGGATTCCCAAAAGATGAGCTGCTGTCCGGCCGGAATGTAAGAGGCAACTTTGAATTAGAATACGGATATGTTTTGGTGACCAAAAAAGATGTGCGTGGAAAAAAGAAAGATTCTTCCTTGTACCAACGCCTGGAAACGATAGCACAACAACTGGCAAAAGATAACCGTGGCTATATAATCTTCGATAAAGAGGCAGATGATAATGCAGAAATTGGATTCGTCTTTAATGATGAAAGAATCAGGCCGCAACATGCGCATCCTGAAGCGATGGCTGTCGCCAAGGAAATGGGGTCCCAGCTTTATGATCTAAAGGAAAAACTCGAAGAGAGGTTGGAATTACTTCGGCAATCTGTAAAAACTTATCATGGGGAGTTGGGGGAAGACAGGCAGACTGTTGAAACTGAATTGCAGGCGATTAAAATTATTCTTAAAAATCTGAATGCGGATAAAGGTTTGCCTAAAGAAGGAGATTTTCATTGGCATGGGGCGGCCACACTAAGACAAGAGTATATTTTAGTTTCCAAGAAAGATTTTAATAATGATTACCAATCAAGTTTATATCGGCACCTTATGGCAGTGGCCCAGAGATTAGTGACTAAGCAGGGAGGTTATTTGCAATTTAACCCTGAAGAGGGAACCGATGCAGAAGTTTTGTTTTCCTCGGAAGCTTTTGATAATCAAGGTACTAATCCAAGAAATGTTTTCCGGAATATGGAATTGCAGCTTTTTGGGTTTGAGCAGAAGTTAAGAAAAAGATTGAGCGCGCTTGAGAAAACTAGTACGGGCGACCGGGCAATGCTTTCCATTGAGCAGAGATTGCGTCCGCAGCAGGCGATCGGATTGATTGATTTAACTGTCTTAGAGCGCGGGCCCAATAATGAGCCGTTTACCCCGGAATTAACAGCAAAACTCGAAAAGCTTTTTATCGACGCCAGAGATAACTGCACCGGGGGCACGTGTACATATTTTGATCAGCTCGTCGAGGAAAACCTAGCCCAATTAAGAGGGACAAATGTAAAGCCAGCGGTGGTGACAAATTTTCCTCTCGGCTTTGGGGCAACGAGTGTTGAAGAATCCATTGAACAGGCCAAATCCGCCATTGCTCATGGTGCCAAAGAATTGGATCCGGTGATTAATTATAAAGCCATTATTGACGGTAACCGAGACCTTGCTGAACAGCAAATGATGGACTATGCCTTCGGCGTAAGGAAGTACGAAGGTATAGAAGTGGAAAATTCAAGTATCGACCAAGTATTGGAGCGGGTTCAAATCAAGACCGATCGGGTATGGATAAAGACAATTCTTGAGGCCGGCGCCTATGAAACGCGGGAACAATTAAAACAAGCCAGTCTTATAGCTCTTCCTTATTCTGACATGCTTAAAACCGGGACAGGAAAAAATGAAGATGCCGGCCCGGCAACATTAAAATATACAGAGGTTATGGTCGAGGCCATTGGTGAATATTATCTTAAGACAGGAATTCTTAAAGGGATTAAGATCGCCGGTGGTTTAAAAGATTGGGATGATTCTGCGGATCCTGGTCTGTCAAAAGATGCACAGATAAAAGAGTACATGCTTTTGATTTACCGGAAATTGCTGCCCTATGTCGCAAAAAGACGAATGATGGAGAACCCTACCTTATCGTCTTCACAAAGTAAAAAAGCGGCGGCTGAAATTACCTACGATTATATTACCAATCCTCAATATATCCGCTTCGGCGCCAGCAGCGCGCTGAAGAAAGTCGTTGAGGCGGTGGAAAGGGCTGGTCAATCAGATGAAGCGATGCTGGTGGATGAAGATGTAAATCCTCTTTTGGATGAAATGGAAACTTTAATTCAGAATGAATTGAGCATAGATAACGTAATTGGGAAATTGGAAAAGCAGGGAAGAAAGGATCTCTCCGCATACTTAATACACAGTTTACACGAATATCCAAATGCCCTTCGAGAAATTACTAAATATCTTGATTCTGTGAGAAAGGTGATTAATGGATTAGAGGGAAGCCAAAAAACAGTTCCCCTGTTTACTGCAAATAACTTCCTGATAAACCCTCTGGTCAATATTATTTCCGGAAAGCAACTGCGTAGATTACACGATGGGGACAGGATTATTGAGTTACAAGCTGTTACCGCTGCAGCGGCTGATCTTGGGTATAAGAATGCTAAGCAGATCTTTCAACAAGCCGCAGCCATTGAAAGGTATTTTCAAAACCGCCCAGTGATTGTTTCCAAAAAGGATGAGGCGATGCTGTCGAAGGGAACTTTGAAAGGGGCGGCAGCAACACTAGCTGTGATGGCGGCTACAGCGACCCCTGCGGGTATCAATGCTGGATCAAGAGAATCAGAGGAAGATTTTCGGGCAGGAATCAGTAAAAAATTAGCCGAAGAATTAACTCAACAGGATGAAGATTTGCTTCGCCTGAGTGCGGTTACGATACATTGGGCGCGAGCAAGGTTAAAAGTGAATCCCGATAAAAAGGATTATTATGATCACGTGTTGTACGAAGCGCGACAAAGACAATACGATGTTATGCGCCGCATACAATCCAACCACGGCTATATAACAATTCGTTACAACGAGGATGGAGAGTTTTATTTTATTGCTGAAGAAGGTGTGAAAATCAGTGAAAAATTAGCCGGGAAATTAACTGAGAAAGAGAAGTCATCGCTCATCCAGGCCGGTATTTCGGTACAATTCAAAAATCCTTATGATCAGGGCGGCGAATTTGCGAAAACATTGCGACAAGACCAAGCTGATTTAATGGAAAAAATAGGAAACAAACATCAAATAAAGATTCGCTATGATGATGCCAAAGGTAGTTATCAGCTTGCTGAAGAAGTTAGTGATAAGGCAATGCTATCGACAACGATTAGTGAGAGATTGGCCGAGAAGTTAAGTCCTACGGAACAATTCGAGCTTCATGAAGTAGCTTCGCGGAAAGCCAAAGCTGCCTTAGGCTTAGCTACAGCCAAAAGTCTAGCTGCGCAAAAAGTTTATGAATTGCAATTAACACAGGCCAACAGCGCTCAAGAAATTTTAATGAAGACATTGGGTAGTGATCGCGAGATAAGTATTCGGTATAAAAATGATAAAGGCTACATCTTTGCCGAAGAGGATACCAAAGGTGGTATCGATCTTGATCCCAACATGATTAATTTGGAAATCAAACATAACGGCAAAGGGATGCCGATGGCGGTGCCGGTTTCGATTCCGCAGAATTTGCATATTGAAGGGTTGATACCAGTCATTATCAATATTACACCGGTTACGAATTTGCCACTGCAGCTGGGAATTTCTGAAGGACACGAAGTTTTTAACGTTAGTAAGTTGGATTAATCAGTAAGCATCACCAAGCCCCCAAAAGCGATGATTATTGGTTTTCGGAAAACACACCATTCGGTTAGCTACCGCATTTTAAACGCTTTTATTGCGTTTAGTTTTGCATTTACGCTTGTTTTGCCGCCGCAGTATGCACGGGCACAGATTATTCCAGAAAGTGTCATGACGCTGCCGCCTCCCGGCACGATGGTCCAGCCATCCCTAAGTTTTACACCGCTTATCGTTAAAGGCATCACGATTAATCCCAAGAATCCTTTGCAATTTGATTTCCTTGTCGATACCGGCAATAGCGACCTTACCGAAGATCAATTAAAAGAGGAATCTGGCCGTCTTGTCCGTTACTTTCTTGCCACTTTAACTATTCCGGAAAATCAGCTTTGGGTTAACTTATCGCCTTATGAAAAAGAACGGGTTGTTTCCGATTCATTATCCCAAACCGAAATGGGCCGCGACATGCTCGCCCAGGATTATATTTTAAAACAGCTCACGGCATCAATGATGTATCCTGAAAATGAATTGGGGCAGGAATTCTGGAAACGCGTACGCGCCAAAGCCAAAGCGCTTTATGGCAAAGACGATGTCCCGATGAATACGTTCAATAAAGTCTGGATTGTTCCGGATAAAGCGGTGGTCTTCGAGCACGAAGATACGGCGTTTGTCGTGGAGAGCCATCTTAAAGTGATGCTTGAGGAAGACTACGTAGCATTGGCTAATCAGAAGGCCAATGCGGAGTCTCAAGCAGTGGTGAAGGGCGAAACGATACAAATAGCGACTAAAGATTTATCAACTGAAGAAAAAGCAAAGAGGTCTTCGGTGCAGACGGAAGTTATCCGTGAAGTGATAATTCCCGAAATTGAAAAAGAAGTCAATGGGGGCAAGAATTTTACCCCGCTGCGCCAAATTTACAATTCGATGATTCTCGCGGCTTGGTATAAACAGAATTTGCGCCAAAGTTTGTTGGGCCAAGTTTACATGGACCAAAACAAGACCAAGGGGATTGATTTAGAAGATAAAAAAGTTAAAGAGAAAATTTATCAGCAATATCTCGAGGCCTTTAAGAAAGGGGCGTACGACTATATTAGGGAAGACTACGATGCCGAAACACAGACTGTCACCCCGCGACAATATTTTTCCGGTGGGGAAGATTTTGCCATGTTGGTTAGTAATGTTTTAAAGAAGGTAGAAGATCCAGCTATGTTAACGCAAGCGCAGATTGGCACTGTTCAACCTTTAGGAAAGACACGGCGTGTAACCGTGGCGATGGTGGAAAACATTCCGGATGAAAAAACGGCAAAAGCGGCAGTGCTCCCCAGTAAAATCGCTGGTAACCGGTCATTGGTCACTGGTAATGATAATAAAAAAGATAAAGCTATGTTAGCCAAGTCCGGCGATTTTCTTTTGTACGGCCAGCCGAAGTTGGGTGAAGGGGCGGTGGTTTATCCTGAAAATGTTGATCCTGATTCTGAAACAGCCATAGCCAGTCAAACGTTTGAAGAATTCTTTAAAACTGAAATTTTACCGATCGCGTCCAAGATCGATTCCGGGGAAATAAAAACAAAGGATTTAATACCCAAGTTAGCTCAGTTAGGCATTTTTGGTATGACCATTCCGGAAGAATATGATGGGTCGGGTTCAACGAAACTTGTTAAGTCCATTGCCGACCATTGGGCGTGGTATGCCAATCCGTCCACGGCGAGCGTTGTGCGCGTTGGTACCGGCGTCGGGGCAATGCCCATTGTTAAGTTTGGAACAGAAGCGCAGAAGAAAAAATATTTACCTAAATTAGCTTCCGGCGAATTAATCGGCGCGTATGCCTTAACTGAAGATGATCATGGATCAGATAGCTTGAACCGTGAGACTGTTTATGCCACAACAGCAGAGAAAGTCCAGGTAGACGGCAAAACATATTGGAAAATTAACGGCAAGAAGCAATTCATTACCAACGGCGATTATGCCGGAATTTTTACCGTTTTTGCGACGACTAACCGTGAAAACGGTGAGAAGACTGTTTTTATTGTTGAAAGGAGTACACCCGGTGTTGAAGTAGGGAAGAAAGTTGCCACGATCGGATTAAAGGGCTCAGCCACGAATGAAATTATTTTCCATGATGTGTTGGTTCCGGATGAAAATATTCTTGGGGCGATTGGCCAGGGTGAAAAAATTGGGATGTCGATCTTAAATCATGGCCGTATTGCTGTTGCCGCCGCCGGCTGGGGTGGGACACAAAGGTTTTTTGACGAAGCTTTAAACTATGCCAAAGAGCGCAAACAGTTTAAACGTAGTATTGCTAATTTCGGCGCTATGCAAGAGATCCTGGCTGATTTGGAAGCTTATACTTACGCACAGGAATCGATTGTGTATGCGGTCAGCGCCTTATTTGATGCCGGGATTGATCCGGGCATGGAAGCAGCGATGGCTAAATTGTGGAATTCAGAACGATTGCGAAATGTGGCTTCGCTTCAGGCCGTTCAAGTATTTGGCGGCTATGGTATTACTCAGGAATATCCCGTCGCACAATTACAAGCGGATTCGCTGATAACGCCGATATTTGAAGGGACAAGCCAAGTCTTAGCCTCACAAGTCATTGCTTCTTTGGGATTGAAATATTTTGACGAACAGGTATTAGCAAAGAATCAGGAATTGTTGAATGAGTGGAACGTTCCGGAAAACAGCCCGCTTTATTTGTTAGCGGCACGTGTTAAAGATTATGCCAGCGCGTATGTTAATGAAGTGGTCCAATATTTAGACGAAGGATATGAATCGCCGTCTAAGGCGATCAAAGAGGATGGCAGCGCGCAAAGTTATTTTGAACATTTCGGGCGCATGTTGACAGAAATATTTGCGATGACGGCAACAATTAATCGGACCCAAAATCGTTTGAATAAAGGCCTTGAATCAGAGCATGAAATTAATTTAACCAAAGTCGTTGTTATTGAAAGCTTAAAGAAATTCGTTGATGAAGCAACACACATTGTCCCGCGCATTGAATCCCCCGAAACATTACCGCTGGGTGGAATTCCAACCACTATTTTATTGCCGTTAAAACACGATATTGCGAAATATTCTTTAAAGAAAGCCGGCTGGACGCCTGATGCTGCGATGCTGGCGGGGGAAAAATTTGAAGGCGATCAGCATGCGCCGATTTTTTATTTTGGCCAGTATGATTCTTCCATTGATAGCCAGTTGCCCAAAGGTAACGCTCAAATGCGCGTCGTCTTAGGCGGCAAGGGCGCTAATTTATCGTACATGGCCAATGATTTATCCGCGGCATTTCATCAATGGTTGATTAAAAAAGGTGAAGACCCTGAGCAGATTAAATTAACGATCCCACCGGGATTTATAATAACGACCGAACAAACCGCCAACTGGCATTCGGACAAAGATCAAATGTCAGCGGAATTAAAAACAGAAATTTTGACCGCCTTAGAAAGACTTGAACAAACAATGGGCCGTAAATTAGGCGCTCAAGATGGGATGCCATTACTTGTTGCTGTCCGTTCCGGAGCGAAAGAATCCATGCCGGGGATGATGGATACAATTCTTAATCTCGGCTTAAATGATCGTTCCGTGGAAGCATTAGCCCACGCAACGAATGAACGTTTTGCCTGGGATAGTTACCGTCGTTTTATTGAAATGTATGGCCGTACGGTTTTAGGCGTTGAAGGTGAATCTGAAGATAAGAAATATTTTAAGCATATTTTAGAAAATGTTATTGAAGAGCGCGGTGTCAAAGATGAGTATGCCCTTTCAACAGAAGATTATAAGGAATTAGTTAAGCAGTATAAAGCTGAGTTAAACAGGCAAGGGATGGAAGTTCCGCAAGATCCGCGGAAGCAATTGCTCGGCGCGATTGAAACGGTCATGCGTTCGAGTTTTAATGAACGGGCCATGGTGTATCGTAAACAGAATGGATTGAAATTGGAAGATACCCTTTCCGCCGTCAATGTTTTACCGATGGTTTTCGGGAATAAAAATGATAAATCCGGTTCGGGCGTTGCCTTTACGCGAGATCTACAGACGGGCGAAAAGAAATTTAATCTGGAATTTGCCTTTTTTGCGCAAGGTGAAGATGTTGTTTCGGGTAGAAAAGCAGGCCAATCTTTTGAAGAAATGCAGCGCGCTGTTCCAGGTGTGGCAAAAAATCTCCAATTGATCGGACAGTTTTTAGAGGAAACGTTCAAGGATATTCAGGATATGGAATATACGTTTGAATATGATGAAGCGACTGGCAAAACGACGCTTTATATGCTTCAGACGCGTAATGCCAAGAGAACTTCCGCCGCCGAAATCAGCGCCGCGTATGATATGGTCCAAGAGGGTTTGATAACTAAAGAAGAGGCCGTCAAAAGAGTTTCATCGGAGAAATTAGTTGAGCTTTTGGCATCACGATTTGATGCGAAGGAAAAGAAGGCGGCGATAAAAGGCGGGCAGTTGTTATCCAACGGCGGGTTAAATGCATCTCCCGGTGCCGGCGTCGGGCGTATTGTGTTGGATGCGGATACGGCAAAAAAGGAATATCAGAAAATTCAGGAAATTAAGAATCGTATACGAAATGGCCAGGTTGTTAGCGATGAAGAACGCAAGATTTCTGACGTGGGCGTTATTTTGGTGAGAGAAGAAACTTCCCCCGATGATTTAGGCGGAATGATTGTTTCTCAAGCCATTTATACCGCCCGCGGCGGACGGACTTCCCATGCGGCGGTCGTGGCGCGACAGTTTGGCACTCCAGCAGTTGTCGGCGATGAAAATTTAAAGATTGATTTTAAGGCCCGAACAATTACGTTAGTCAATCCTGCTACTGGTGAACAAAAGACTCTTCGAGAAGGAGATGTCATCTCTGTTGACGGGACAGGAGATAAAGGGAAAGGGCAAATGTTTTTAGGCCAAATACCGCTTGAATCTTCGGTTGTTTTAACAGCGCAGAAAGTGGAAAGTTTGCCGAGGGTAAAAGAGGCGGTAAAAATATTTCAACAGCGTTCAGCTGATTTATTAGCGAAACAGAAAGCCGCGCCTGTCGCGGGTGTTGACCAGCTTATTGATGAAACCAGTAAGCATATTCGCACCTATCAAGCGTTTATTGATGAAAACCAGGCGAAGGAGTTATCTGAACAAGAAAATATCTTCTATAAAAAATATCAAACTGTTCTCAGTTGGGCCGGTGAACTTAGGAAAAATAATCGAGGCTTAGGTGTCCGTGCCAATGCGGAACGGCCGCTTGATATTTTAAGCGCGGTTAATAACGGTGCGGAAGGATTTGGTTTGGTCAGGACTGAACATATGTTCGCTGGCGAAGGGCGTGAACTGCGTTTTCAAAAGATGATTCTTTCGGGAACAGAAGAGGATCGAAAAGAAGCTTTGAGCGCACTTCTTCCCCAGCAACAATCTGATTTTGAACAGATTTTCTTTTTTGCCGACGGCCGGCCGGTCACCATTCGTCTTATCGATCCGCCATTACATGAATTTTTGCCTAAAGAGGAAAAGAAAATTATTGAACTGGCGATTAGCATGGAATTAGCTAGTTTAGGTGTTGATGGAAGTGAGTTGGAGAGCAAGGTTGCCGAATATAATGACAGGATAAAAGACTTACAAGATAGTGAAGCGAGTTCGCTTATGGCAGAGATACTTAATTTAGGGATGCAAGAAACTGTAGCAAAGATTAATGCTGTTAAAAGACGCATAGAAAGTTTTGCTGAAGAGAATCCGATGTTTGGCACACGCGGCGTGCGTTTAAGTATTTTATTCCCGGAAATCATTGATATGCAGGTTAACGCCATTTTTAATGCGGCCAAGGCAATGAAGGAAGCAGGTGTTGAAGTTAATCCGGAAATCATGGTGCCGTTGGTCGGGAACGTGAAAGAATTTAATTTTATTAAACAGCGCGTGGAAAGAATTGCCCGGGATCAAGGATTGCAAAGAGGTAAGGATTTTAAATTGGGAACGATGATTGAGATCATTGCCGGGGCGGTTAATGCCGCAGAAATTGCCAAAGAGGTTGATTTTATTTCTTTTGGGACCAACGATTTGACTCAAGGCACTTTAAAAATCAGCCGTGATGACGGCATTGCTTATCTTACCAAGGCATTAGAATTAGGTGAGTTTGAAGATGACCCGTTTGTGACGCTTTCTCCGGAGACGGCTGCGTTTATCCTGCGTGTGATTGACGCTGCCAAAGAAGCAAATCCCAATATTAAAATTGGTATCTGCGGAGAACACGGCGTGGATAAAAAATCAATCCAAGAATATCTGCATCCTTTTAATTTAAACTATGTCAGCGGTTCGCCGATGCGTTTACCCATTGCCCTATTTACGGCAGCGCAGGAAGCGTTAAAAGGCCGCCCTGGTCTTGAGCGGGCACCACCAAGTCAATACGAGGTAATTACCAAAGAATATCCGCTTCTCCCTAACCTCGCCACGGCTTCAACTAGTCAGGAAACAATTGATCAAATTAATCAGATTCTTGTTCTTGATCTGCCCCAGAAGCAGATTGATAAGAAAAAAACAGCTATTTTTGCTAATCTTAATTTATCAACTATAAATACTCCAGAATTCAGGCGCGACCCCTTATACGAAACTCTTCTGAGGTGGGCAAGTTTTCCTAGAAATATTCCGGTCAAGGCCATCGTGGAAGAGCCAATCACGTGGCAGCAGCCTCTGAGTGTGGATCAAATCGGTTTGTTACGAACAGAGAATCTTGTTTTAGGCAATGCTACTATCCGTCGAAAAGTACAAACATATTTATTAGCGACAGATAATAAAGTTAAAGAAAATATTTTAACTGAAATTAGTGAAGATATTGGTGCTTACATGCAAAAGGCAATTGGCCCAGTTATTTCATATGCTGACAGAATTGATATTATGTTGCCGGATTTTTCTCTGTCTGAAGTTTTCTCTGATAATAGTGCAGAGCAAATGGAAAGAATTAAAAAATTTAGAGAAGCTAACCCTGCTTTTGGGCTAAGAGGCGCAAGGTTATTTTCCAGTGAATATGCCCCCTTGTATGCAGCAATCTCAAAAGGTCTGATTCAGGGCGCGCGTGACAAAGGTTTTCAGGGAGCACATATTATTTTACCTTTTGTGGTTAATGCCAAAGAAATCCAATATATACGCAAACAATTTTTTGCTTCAGAAGAAAATTTTGTTTCTCTCGGTGCTGAAATTCAGACACCGGCAGCGGTTGTGAACGCACGAGATATCGCAGAAGCATTAAACGGCGGCCCAATTTTTATTAATGCGAAACGTTTGTTTGAAGGCGAATGGGCAGCTTCGGAAGGCGACACGCGCAAGAATTTCTTAAAGCGTTATCTGGACGAAGGCCTTTGGGCCAGCGATCCGTATGTGCAAACGCCGCCGGAAGTTTTGCAGCTTATTTATGAAGCAATAAAATCGATTAAACAAGCAAAAACCATTAATCAAGAAATTCGTTTGGTCGTTAATCCTTTTGATATCCCGCTTATGCGGCTCGCCTATCAAGTCAGGGGAAGAGTTGAGTTAGTTGTCAGGCAGCAAGATCTGCAATTAGCCACAATCGCTGTCGAAAAAGCGGTTTCGATGACACACAGAGACAACGCCATGGTTGGTGAGGTAACGTTAAACGGTTGGAAGGAATTGGTAGACGCGTTACCACAGAAAGTTAATCAAGTTATCGCCAATGCCAAAGAACAGAAAAAAACAACAATAGTAATCAACGTTAATAATAAACTTCTCGGCCGTTACAATATTTTGACTAGTCCGGAATCGTTCACTAAAAATATTAAAGCCAGAGTAAGGTATTACCAAAAACAACAAAAAGCAAAATTTCAACGTCAATACACGGTTAGGGTCGAAGAAAATAGAATTTTTGTCAATGAAGTTTCCGACGTTCGCTCCACTCAGTCGGAATCCCGACCGAGCGATAGCGAGCGTCGGGACCAAGCTATGGTGAGTGAGGAGGAGAGTCTTGGTGCTGAGGAAAATTCAGTATCACCTACGCTTACGGATATTGCCCAACGGTTAAAAGCTGAGGGATTAGCAAAAGTTCGAGTTCCGGCAGAACAAAGTGCTCATCCGATTACTATTACCGAAGAAGGCTGGAGCGATCAAGCTGATGGCGTTAAGTTTACCTTAGATAATGTCGGCCGCGTCGTGACCGCTTATATCATGGCTTTCGATCGTTTTAAGGGCCGTCAAGAAATAAGGCCTGTCAGAAGTACCGGGTTTAGAGTCTTTGTCAGTTACAGTGACGATGCGTTGAGTAAAGAAGCAGCCCGCAGGGCGATTGAAGTCATGGGAGCGAAGGGATACAAAGCGCATATGGCGCAAAATGCAACGTCCAGTCATGCTGCCGTTGATTTTACTGATCCGGTGCGCGGAGTTGACGGTTATGATTTTGCGCTGCATTTCCAAAATCGCGGGAATAATATTTATAGCCTTAATTTTTATCTGCGCCAAACCCGTGATCTGACCAATGTTAACCGTGATATCGGGCCCAAGTTTATTGCCGAAGCGCAACTCATCGTTAATGATCCGCGTTTTAATCAAGAATACGGGACACAGGAATTTGATAAAGTTGGCGTCCGCCCCATAGAAGTCCTTTCGATCGACGAGTATGGCAAAGACCGAGCGATGTTGTCATTTGACCAGCTCATTGAAAAGTTACCTAACGCTATTATTGAAGCCGGAAAATATGCGCTTGAAAATAATAACCAGACCATAACTTTTATTTTTGATGGCGGGGCTTATTCTTACCAAACTCAAGTAAATACAGGATCGTTAACAGAGAGAATTCGGCCGGAAGATATTGTGGAGGATATTAAAAGTCACCTGCGTGGTTTATATGGACAGCAAGACAGAAAATTTGCGGACATCCGCGTTGAAAAAGACAAGATTTATATTGATCATGCGATGCTGGCTGTGACCTTGCCGATTGGCCCGACGAAACGTAAAGCCAAGTTTGGTACGAGCGGTGATCGCGGGATTATCGGCGAGGATTTTACACTGGATCATGTTCGGCGTTTAGCGCAAGGGACAGCGACGTACTTTAAACAAGCGGCGCCGGGTAAAACGATTCTTATCGGTTACGATACGCGCAAAGGTAATAAAGAATTTGCCATGGAAACCGCGCGCATCATGGCCGGCAACGGAATCAAAGTTAAGATTATTGTTGCGGAAGCAACGCCGACGCCGGTTTTAGCATTGCTGGCACAGAATAATGACAATATTGGCGGTATTGTGAATTTAACCGCGAGCCACAGCCCGTATACTGATGATGGTTTTAAGTATTCATTAGCGAACGGCGGCGCTGCTGATGACGCTACGACCAAGGCCATTCAAGATTATGCCAATGCCACCGATACCTATACTTATGGGAATTACATTATTGCTAAAGAAGAAGGATTGATTGAGGAGATGGAGCCTCAAGAAGCGGTTAATACTTATGTGCAAGGCTATATTGTTCCGACACTAAAACAAATCGGCGCTTGGGATGACATTGTCAATTATGTTCGCGGGCATTCCGACTTTCATTTGGTCCTTGATCCGATGCAGGGGACCGGCGTGAAATATATGGAAGCGATTTATTCTGCTATCGGCGAAGCTGCCGAACGGCGAGATTTCTTCGAAGTAATCCATGCTAATAATGCCGATCCGGAATTTAAAGAAGTCAAAGGTGCGCCGCAGCCGGATAAAGAAGCGAGTAATCAGGATTTAAGAGAAAAAGTTGCGCAAATATCGAATAGTTTTGGCATTTCTGTTGATGGTGATTCCGACCGTTTTGGGACAGTTGATTTTGGCGGTAAATTCATGGGCGCCGGAGATTTGCTGGCTCTGTTGGCTTACTTTCTAAAGATGGATATAGGTTTAGAAGGAGCAGTGGGGAAAACCGTTGCCACTCCTAATTTTGCCAATGCGGTAGTGGAATATCTAAACGCTCATGGCAGGCCAACGGATTTACACGAAACCGCCGTCGGTTTTAAATGGATGGTTGAGAAGGTGATGAAAGAAAATGTGAATTTTGTTGTCGCCGGAGAGGAAAGTGCACACATCTTGATTGGCCCATTTGCGAAAACATGGGACGACGGCTTGGCGGTTGGGCTAATGGCATTCTGGATGGTTGCCAGAACAGGCGAGCCATTGGCTAAATATAAACGGTCTATCATTGAGAAAATCGGCAAAGAATTTTTTGTGAAGACCATTACCGATCGCGGCAAAGATGATTCCAAGAAAGCTGTAATTAATGCCCTTATCAAAGAAACTCAAGAAGAACTCGCCGCGGGTGTTGCTCCATTAGAGACAAAAATTGTCAAAAAGATGCAGGCCTTACAAAATCAACGGGTGGTTGATTTGATTACGGTTGACGGAATTAAATTTGTTTTAGAGTCTGGTGATGCGCTTTTGATACGGCCATCGGGGACTGAGCCGGCGGTTAAAATTTATGCTGAGGCGGTTAATGATGAATCTAAAGCAGATGCCTTATTAATGGTTGGCAAGCGCATCGTCGCCGGGGATAAGGCGATGATTGCTTCTCCTCGAATGGCTGAAGCTTTTGAAAGGTTAAGTCAAGATTTGAGGGTAGAATTGTTTGATAATGGGCATGCTGTTGAATTGATTACGGGCGGGAACGAGACGGTTATAGCGGAAGTTGACCGGTATCATAAAGCTGTTGTTGATGGTGAGGAAGTTACTTTTATGCGCCTAAAAGGAACAGGCATGGCCGATAAGAATGTGAACAGTTGGTCATTAGAAATAAATCCTTCTTCTGTATCAGGCAAACGTGTCTTTTTAGATTGGTTTGAAGATCAGGGTATTTTCCGAATAGAAGTTCCTGAGCGAAATATAGAGCGGGAGTTTCGGGTTAAGAAAAGGCCATTCTTAGGATTTGGCATTGAGTCTGGCTATGTAACCATTAAAGTTAATCGGGAATTATATGACCAGTTAATCAATAGTGATATTACAGAATTTTTGGAAATTCCTGGTCAAATATATAATGTGAAGATAGTACTTGGTGACCAAGCCATGCTCGCGGGAACACGCGAATGGGTGTGGGGCGGGTACAGATACGATACCGAAGGGGATAGTTGGAATTGGCTTATTGTCAGTCCGGATAAAGTTGAAGTGAAGTTGGATTCCAGGGAATATCCTTTAGAAATTGTTCTGACCAAAGAAGAGAGTAAGTATGTAGAAGTTACTGAACCAAGAGATACGGCTGCTTATGTTAAAGTTTATGGCCCACAGGATGAGATTGTCGAAATTACCGTGCCCCGCCATGTATTTGAGGAATTGGTCGATACCAAGGTTATCGCAGAAGATGGGACGCGGCCTATGGTTTCTGCCGATATAGGCGGTGGCAATCAAAAAGTTCGTTTGCGACGCTTGGCTATTTTTAAAGTGGCGGAAGACGTGGAGGTCAGTGACAGCCAGTATGATGAGGCCATGCTCGCGTACGAGGATCTTGATCCCATTGGTAAGCAGTTGGTTAATTTAATTAAGCCGACAGCGATGAAAGACTTAAAGAAGAAAAGCGAAGCGGCGGCCATTCGAAGATCAGTGGATATTTTAGAGCATATAGCCTTTTCAGTCGCGGGGCATTTTTTGCAAGGAAAGTCTATTGATCAAATCTTTGAAGATATTTTGGACCCCACGGCCCAAGTGCTTATTTCTCAGGCTATAGTGCAATTGGGTTATACCGGGCGACAAGAAGTTATCGCGGAAATTTTGTATGTTTTCTTGAGTCCGTTAAGCCGGGCAAAAATTGACAAAAGTAAAACACCGTTTGCCGATCTGGTTAAAGAATTTATGTTTGATCATACTTATGATTTTGAATTTCCGTTTGGCATTGCCATGCTGGGCGACAGCAAAACGGTCGAGGATAGATTTGACAATAAGGAGAAACTCGCGGCAGTTATATTAGACGGGAATGACCCATTTCAACTGCAAAAAAATGTTCAAAAATTGGAAGCACAAGGCGTCCCTTATTTAAGAGAAGATCAGGTTGTTAACGTAGGCGGGAAAGCAGCTATTCTTGCAGCAGTGGCAGAAGCCAAGCAAACGAAGCTGCAGAAAAATATTCTTGCCGGGGTGACCAGTGAACAGGAGTTGCTTGAGCTTGTGAGCGAATTAGGCGGTATTCATAAACAATACCCTAATATTAATCTTATGGTTATGGTGAAACCGAGAAATTTTGAAAGGGTCTTAAGGCTGATCAAAGAGGTTACTGTTCCCAGAGATCAAGCGATGCTGACGGAGCAGGATCTGACGGCCATTCAGCGGAATTGGAATAACGCGCCGAAAAGGGTAGAAAGATTTTACAAACGTCAATTTTTGACGACTTATGCCAAGTCAAAGCGTTTGAGAGAACGCTATCAACGGGCACGGAATAAAGTGACGCTCAATGTGGCCGACTTGCCATTATTGGCACGCTATATATTAGATGAAAGCGACCCGGATGTGGATTTGCCGCAGAGTGTGCACTGGATTCAGGCAGCCGAAGCAGCATTAGACGCTGGAGAGGACGAGATCACCGTCCTGGCTGCATTCTTACATGACGCAGGAAAAATAATCGCGTTTGAGCGGCCGCAGACAGAAGTTGTTGGCGATATTTATCCGCTCGGCGTTTATCCGCAAGATACGCCAGTCATAAAAACATTTCCTTTTTACAATCAGCGCTGGTTTGAGAATTCTACGGACGCGGGGACATTGTATCCTCTTCAGGCAAAAGTTATAGGTGACCTTGATTATAATTACGGCGTCTATAAGGATTTAGTCCAAAGCGGGAATATGAGTTTGGATAAATTGGTGATGAATTTTAGCCACGATACTTATTTAGCTGATGCTATAGAAAAATATTATAAAGGAATGAAAGAGGACCGTCGTCGCGCCATCATTTCCGATGAAGATTTAGAACGTCTCATTTTTATGATCAAATATCATTCATTTTATACGCTGCATAATGTTTACCGGTTGAGGTATAGTCCTTACGCGTGGGCGATGAATGACAAGGATCGGTCGTTATGGCTGAGTTTGAAAAAGATTAACCAGTATGACCTTTATACTAAGAGCAGTGACATTCTTGGCGAAAAAATTACCGATGAACAAGAAAAAGCACGCCGCGTCAATGAATGGATAGACGCACGTTTGCCGAGACTGGTTGAATTGGCCCAGAAATATTTCCCGGAAGCGATCGATTTGCCGATCGTTTCCCATCGTACGGTGCGCTTTGTGCAAATGGCGAAAGCAGAAAGTGCCAAAGATTTGGTCAAAGCGTATGAACCCGAGCTCAGCCTTTTTTCCGATGGGATAAGAATTAAGAAGCCTAAAGACATTCAGCGCGGTTTTCCGA
>CAZVZR010000043.1:0-22415 GCA_964630825.1 uncultured Planctomycetales bacterium
TTCCATTACCACGCCTTCAAATCCGGTGTAATTGTTGGGATACTGCCGGCTAAAATATGGCCCAGGAAGTTGGCAAGTGGGGTCAAGAGTCCATCCGTTTACTTTATTGTTGATATAGACAGCATTGTGTATGCCCCCGCTATATTCATTTTGCCGATAGTTTTGTACAATATCGACCCAGCCGTCGCCGTTAATGTCGGTAAACCGTACGCCATAATCTTTCTCGAAACTGGTACAACTACCAACAACTGCATCGTTAGCCACGGGAGGTAAAGTCCATGTTGTATCCGGCACCCAACCGTTAACCTTGTTGTGTTTATATAGTTTTTTTACTTTTACTGTTTGATCGCAATTGTTATACCAGCGGATGATATCCGGGTAATGGTCCCCGTTATAATCAACGATGCGTACGCCCGCGTCCATATAAGAACCATCATTAAACGCAAACGGCTCGGCAGGAATCGTCCAGCTTGCGGTTTGATCACTGAAGCCTTTCCCCTCCTGATAACTTAAAGTCGTGGTAACGGGCAATGTTGTACCATCAGCAGCTCTTTTTGTTATTGAAGTCAACAGCTTACGGTAAGATGCATTACTCAAGGCATAATTTAATTCATAACTAAATTGAACGTTACCGTTGGCCTTGGTAATTATTTTATCTATCAATTTCTGCGTGGAAACAGCAAAGCCCGGCATATACGTAGTGACGTAGTTGTCAAGCCAATCGGATCTTAATTGGATCTCAATTTCAGCAAAAGTCGGCATAGGCGGCTGCGACTGCGAATTGCCCGTATACCTTATATATTGGGGATAAATCTGATTAGCTGCCGGGACTAGGCGGTTATAAACAATATCCATAAAATTACCATTAAGATCTTCTACTCTGTTTAGCGCCCAACGGAAAATTTTTGAAGGGTTATCTGAATCATAGACGATAGAATCAGCCGTATTACCAAACGTATATTTAGTGCCGCTTTTGTCCGTAACTTCCCAATGGCTGCCTACTTGAACAATTTTCAAAAAGGCGCCCTCGATTTTGCTGCGGTAAAATCCAGCGGGGCTGTCATAAACCAATTCCTGGCTGCCGCCATTTTGAATCATGACGTATTCATCGCTGCTGTTATATTTAGGTACGCCGTTTTTAGTTGAACGCTGGATCGAACCTAATTCCAATGACCAACCAACGCCGAGCATTCCGTTACTTCCGGTTGAACTGTACCCTAAACTAATATTTGGCTGAATGCCGGCGCGGCCCGGAGGAACATCGATCGTAAATGAAATTGACGCACTTCCGGAAAACGAATCAACACTAACTGAGCTGGAACTAAAATCAACCGGCTGGTTGCCGTTGGAGAAAGATGTGGCGGCGTAGGAAATGCCCGGGCCTGGGAAAAGACAGCAGACACATATCGCGCTTACAATACCCTTAAAAACTTTTCTCATCTTGGATCTCCCTTAAGGTCAGTTGTTGACCTGTGTTAATTTATGGTTACCCCCAACTGATTCACTCCCGGCGGTCGTGAATCAAAACGTTGGGGGTTTAATTGCCCGAGCTAGCGAGGGCAATTAAAGGGTGTGCTCTTTTGGCTCTCACGATTTCCCCTTTAGGGTTTATCCCCTGCGTGCTCCTTCTCTTAAGAAGGAGAAAGAGCACACCCTTATAGCCTTTAATTAATTATTTTTATATTCTTCTAAAACAACTTCGGCAATTTGCTCTTTAAGTTCCCTTGTTAAACAACGGACATTGTCATACCATTTACCGTCCTTAGCTTTCTCTCCCGGCATCCGGACATTTAATTCGCCCGACTCACCGGAAAAAATCTTTAAGCCTTTGATCAAAAGTGCATCATTGACGACAATATCGGCAAAAGCTTTTAGCCCCGTATCATTAGTGGAACAGTTCTGTGCCGGACCTGTTGACGCCAACGGAAACATTCGGGAAAATCGCTTTCTTGCCGGCGAGATTGCGCCAGTCTTTAATTTTATCCGGGCTGACCTCGGCATAATCAATAGCCCACTGATGCACTTCGTTGATGTTGGGCTCATTATCAAATTGCCGTTCCAAGCTGACATAATCATTAAGTACTTTTATGTCCTGATTCCCAACTGGCTTTGTCGATACCGCTGCCACTGACGTTGTGATGTTTCTTCGACCATAATTCCCGGGGAGCAGCGCCTCCAATGGTAAGCTAAACACACCTTTATCCGTTGCTGCATAAACTGTATTTCCCTCGTCCTTCACTAGATAACGTATGTCGCTTGTCTCCATCCCTTTATAAAGAGGCGTCCCACGCCCATCCCGGAGTAAATATGCTCCCCGTTGTGTCCCCATCAATATTGAAAAATTTCTAACGGTATCAAACTTAGTTAAGGGAAGAAGTGACGTAACCACATCCAGAGGAATACTGTTTTGAGGCACAGTGGTCCATGTATCACCAGAGTTGTTACTCACAAAAATTCCTTCCGTAGTTGCAATCACGATCAACGAATCCGAAACCGTTAAATAATTAATTGAATGTGGAATAATGATAAAACCTTCATCCTCTGCGCTCGTGGCTTCCTTGGAAATCCTGGCAGTAAATATTTTTTCTATCTTTTGTAACTGCCTATCTAACCGAAACAGCTCATTGTCAGTCGCTGCATATACATATTTATCGTCCTGGGATAAATAGAAAATCGGCCGATTCGAAAGTTCACTAGGAATCTTTTCCCAATACAGGGAATTAGCCTTTTGATAAAAAAGCCCGTTTAGAGTTCCTAAATAAAGTGTGCCTTCAGCGATTGTAAAGGAAAGGCAACGTCTTGAATTTTCATCGGATGACGAAAACATTTTCACCCAATTACTCCCATCTCTCATTCCTTTATATAAACCATCTTCTGTGGCGGCATAAACTGTATTAATGAATTTTCCAGAGTCATAAATAAAGTTAACCTGCCCCGCACTAAGCGGGAGATGGAAAAGTGTCTGGTAATCTTCTCTATTGCTTGTAGCGTAAAGTGCCTGTTTAGTCCCAATGTAAAGCCTGGCCGGATTTTCTGCTGAAAGCGCTATGGCCGTAATATCCGAACCGTTCGGGCTACCCTGTAATTCCTGCCAGGTGGCAGAAATCTCCATAAAACCAAGGCTTACCAAACTAAATAAAACAATTATAAATAAACGAATTCTTTTCATTTGATCGCGTCCCTGTACATTTTTTCCACCGGCATAAGTAAAAGAGCCTGGGCCACAGCTTCTTTTAACTTAGGGTTGTGGGCCTCAATACTGACCTGAAATTTTTCCAAATATTCCAGCATAGCTTCTAAGCCGAGCTGTTTTCGCATTTTGTTTAATATGCAGACAACGGTGTAGATGATGATCCAATTCTTTGGTTTTAATAATATTTCTGGTGTCATTTGCTTATTCCTCCGTTTCGTTGTTAAATCTTAAACAAGTGAACAAAAGATAACACATATTTGATTATTTGTCAAATTTTAGTTGATTTTAAATCAATCTATAAGTATTTGTTTAACAATATGTTATGATAAATAAAAAATTATTTTAAAAAATTTATTGCTAAATAGTAAAATTATGTTGACAAATCGTCAAAAAATGATAAACTTGAAACAGAATAATAAAGAACGCATACAACGAAAGGATTCCTATCTATGTATATAGGGAAACGGATTCAGGAATTACGTAAGGCGCAGGGGATAAAACTGGCAGAACTGGCGGAAAAAAGCGGGGTACAGATCGCAACCCTTAGCCGAATGGAAAATGAGAAAATGACCGGATCCCTGGACTCCCACCTCAAGATCGCCAAGGCCTTGGGGATAGAAATCACCGCTCTCTACTCTAATATAGTAGCGGATGAGAAGCGGATTGATGTGAAGGCCGCAAACGCCGAAAGCGACCTGTTCGTCCATAACGAAAAGGCCTCTTATGAGATCCTAACCCAGAAGCTTATGTCCAAAAAAATGATGCCTGTTTTGTTAAAGATTGAACCCGGCGGCCAAACCAACAGCGAACAAAATATAGCCGGCAGCGAAAAGTTTATCTTTGTTTTGGATGGTAAAATCGAGGCAAAAATCGGTGAAGAGAAAGTTTCGTTGACCAAAAGCAGCACTCTTTATTTTGACGCCTCCCTCCCCCACCTGTTTATTAACGATGGAAAATCAACCGCCAAGATCCTATGTGTCACCACACCGGTGGTACTTTAAAACTGAAAGGAAAAAATCATGCCTAAAAAAATATTAATTATTGATGATGAGGAAGGAATCAGGGAATCTCTGCGGCTCATTTTAAGCGATGATTACGACCTTATCGTGACCGACAGCGGGAAGCAGGGATTGGAATGCCTGGAAAACGACAAAAATATCGGCTTAGCGCTTCTGGATATCAAGATGCCAAAGATAAACGGTCTCGATGTCCTTAAAGCAATCAAAGAGACCCGTCCGGATGTCAATGTGATCATGGTCACCGGGTACAAATCAGTCGACACGGCAGCCGAAGCCACCAAACTCGGCGCCAGCGGCTATATCGTAAAACCCTTCAAGGCGGATGAGATATTGGAAGCTGTTAAGAAAGACCTAAAAAACAAACCCCATGTTTAACTTTACACCCTTTGCTATATCCGGATTAATTATCTCAGTTATTTATCTGCCACTTTTCTTGTTTTTTATTATAAAAGGCAAGACAAAGATTACAAAAATTTACTCATTTCATATATTCTCCATTTTGATTTGGGGACTTGGATCGTTTTTAATTGGAAGCACAAAAAACACTAAATTTGCGTTACTGTTTTGGCAATTTGCCTACATTGGCGTTTTATTTATTTCCGTATCCTTTCAACATACCGTCTTACTTATCCTTAATAAAAAGCAAAAAATATACACATTTTTTATATATTTTCAAGCTATATTCTTTTCTATCTTAATACTTGAAGGTCTATTAATACGTGATGTAAAACTACTCTTCAACTCAATATATTTTATGCAATCCAATTCTCTTATTACCTTATCTTTTATCAATTGGATTTTGATTATATGTTATTCTCACCTTCAACTTATTCAAAATTATAGTAAAGTACCCCAAATGCAACTAATAGTTTTGATGGGAAGCATAATAGGTTTTTGGTGTGGCGTAACAAATTATTTGCCCGTTTTTAATATAAACTTTTATCCTTTGGGTAATTTCTTTATTCCCCTACATTCATTAATCATATCTTATGCAATTTCAAAGCAGGAGCTTTGGGGGATTAAAGTAGTTATAAGCAAAAGCATTGCTTACTCTCTTTCTATCGCCTGCATATCACTTCTTTATCTTTTATTTGTCTTTGCTACAGAAAATTCTGTGCAACACGTCTTCGGCTATCAATCGTTTATAATGCGGATGACCATGGCGTTTGCATTGGGGTTAACTTTTGTCCCCTTGCGGAATAGAATCCAAAAAATTGCGGATAAGTTTTTCTTAAAAGGAACACCCGAAGAAATCGCGCGACAAAACCAACAATTAAAGGAAGAAATCACAAGATCCGAGAAATACAAAACACTGTCAATCCTAAGCAGCGGGGTGGCGCACGAAGTGAAAAACCCATTAACCGCCATCAAGACATTTGCCGAGTACCTCCCACAAAAACTGGATGATAAAGAATTCCTACAAAAATTCTCAAAGATTGTCGGAAAAGAAGTAGACCGGATTGATAAACTTGTTCATCACTTACTTGAGTATAGCAAACCTTCCAATTTAATTAAAAAACCCACGGATATCCACGCCTTAACTAAAGAGACGCTCGATATCTTGCATAGCAAGTTTCTGGCGCAACGGATCGATGTTACAAACGACTTTCTATCCTCTCCCTTAACCCTTAACATTGATCCTGTACAAATACGCCAAGCCCTCCTAAATCTGTTTTTAAATGCCATCGATGCCATGCCCAATGGCGGCACGCTCACCGTCACAACACAAAAAGCCTCAAACACCTTTAGCATCGTGATTCGTGATACAGGCTGCGGTATTTCCCCAGACGACCTCCCCCATATTTTCGATCCCTTTTTTAGTAAAAAAGACTCCGGCACGGGATTAGGACTGGCCATAACTCAGAGTATTATAGAAAAGCACGGTGGAAAGATAAAAGTAACGAGTGCTCTTGGGCAGGGAACGGAATTTAGAATTGATTTGCCTGTTTAGTCTTTTGAATTAAACCAGGGAACTAAACTTTCCCAGCTTCATATAAACTTACCAACGATTGAACCGCGAGGGGATGGAACTGCACGCCGTTGTTTTTTTTAATCTCCTGAAGGGCTACCTCTTTAGGCAAGCCTTTGCGGTAAGGGCGGTCAGTGATCATCGCATCCAGGCAGTCAGCAACGGCTAAAACCGCCGCAGAAATTGGAATTTTATCTCCCTTAAGGCCTTCGGGATAACCTTTTCCGTCATAGCGTTCATGATGATATAAAATGGCATCGACACTTTCTTTGGGCAACTCCAATGGCCGAACAATCTCCGCGCCCTTTAAAGTATGCTGCTTCATAATGACATGCTCTTCAGGGGTTAAACTGCCCGGCTTGTTGAGGATGTTTTCCGGCACCGCAATCTTACCGATGTCATGCAAGAGCCCACCGATATAAAGATTCTCAAAAAATTTCTTATCAAAATCAGCCAATTTATCTTCCTTCATCTGACGGGCAATCGCCAATGCGTAATTCGTCACACGCTCGGTATGTCCGTGTGTATAGGCATCCTTAGCTTCAATAGTTGAACCCAAGGCAATGACTGTCTTAATAAACAACTCGCGGTTACGCTGGGCTTCGCGCTCCAAATCTCTAAACAACTGTGCATTTCTAATCGCCATCGCCGCATCAGAAGCAAGCGCCGCAAAGAAATTCAGTTCTTCTTCATCATATTTATCTCCGTCTTGTTTCTCACCCAGCAACAATATCGCCAATAACCTGTCCTGGTAATATGCCGGAACACAGGCAACAGTGCTTAGCATATGCATTTGCCGGTCAACTTCATGCAAAAGCGCTTTTGTCCCGTTACCGTTAGTGACGACGCTTTCCTGCCAAACCATCTTGGTAATATCCTCGGTAACAATGGCATTACGGTTTACGGTCAGCGATCGGTACTCATCATCGATAAAAAGTTTAATCAACGGATTATTCAGTTCAAATCGCGTATAACCAGTCGGAATCCTCAATCCCGGTTGGCCGCGTGAAATGCTTAAAACATACGCGTCTTTTTGCGGCTCATAAAGAATCATCGCCGCGTGCCTGACGTTCAACTTACGCACAATCAGGCGGATGATGAGCTTAATAAGAAGCTTCGGGTCGTGAATCATAATCATGACCCGGCTAGCCGCTTCAAGTTCTTTCTTGTAATCAATCTTCATCATATAGCATCCTAATTTTTACCCTATTACTCTATCACTATATTTTTCTAACGCTTTTATTTATTTTTCTAATTCTGCTAACACCACTTTTTCCAGTTCTTCTAAAATAAGCGGTTTATGAATGTACTCCCTGACTCCCAGCGATTTTACTTCCTTGATCACACTCTCATCTTCAACTCCGGTAACCATAATCACCGGTGTTTGATTTTGCAATTCCCGAAGCTTCCTTAATACCTCGATGCCCGACATCTCTTCCATCTGGACGTCCAATAAAACCAAATCCGGTTTTTCTTCCTCAATCAACATAATCGCCTGCATCCCGCCGCTGGCAGTAAAAACATCGATGCCGCGTTTGAGAAAAAATTTTTTAGCAAATTCCGTAACATCTTTTTCGTCATCAACGATTAATAATTTAGGCATTATTGTTCTCCTTAAAGATAGGCAAAATCATTTTGGTTTCCGAACCTTTCTTATATTCAGAGGTAAACGAAACTCCCCCTTCGTGGTTCTCCTGAATGATCTGACGGATAACGTACAATCCCAAGCCGGTCCCTTTGCGGCTGGAAAGTTTGGTCGTAAAGAACGGTGTGAACAATTTCTCCAAATTTTCCTTCTTAACTCCGATGCCGTTATCACGGAAAGTTATCTCGATTTTGACGCCGTTTCTACTCGCGCCAATTTCCAAACAGCCTTTATACCCGGGCTCCTTCATCTCGTCTTTTCTTTGCATCATGGCGTCATACGAATTATCAATAATATTAAAAAATACTTCCTGAAGCTGGGTAAAATTCCCAAGGATCTTGGGTGTATTACCGTTAAAATTGCGCACAATGTTAATCTGATCTATTTTAATCTTAAACTGCAGCATCTCAATGGAAGCATCAACAAGTTTATTTAGATCAACGGCTTCAAAACCTTCGGCGCCTTTACGCGTATATTTAAGAAGCCCCTCGACAATCTCACCGCCTCTTTTAACATTGTCCTGAATACGCTCCAGAGAATGTTTTATTTCGTCCAATAGTTTTTGGGTATCCTGGTCTGGCTTATGCAACTTGATTGAATCAATGGCATCACCGGCGATAAAGCCCATCGCATGCAAACGGTTATTGATCTGATGCGAAAGCCCATCGGCCATGGTCCCGATCGTGGCCATTTTCTCTGCCTGTAAAAGCTGTTCATGAGTCTTTTTAACGTTCTCATAAAACTGGGCATTCTCAATGGCCAAAGCCGACTGATTAGCCAGAATTGAAAACACCGCCAAATCATCCTGGGTGTAAAGTTTTCCCGATTTCTTATTACCCAACACAAAAATAGCGATCATCTTATTTTCAATAAAACTCGGCACAATAAGCGCGCCGTCAATTGTCTTCGATATAGATTCTATTTCAAAGAGCTCTTTGTCGTTAAAATCCTGAGCTTTTTGTTTAATTTCATCATAAACAATCGGTTCCATCTTCTTTCTTAAATAGGAGACCAAAATAGAATCCCTCGGAATTGCACTTAACGAGGTTTCGGTAAACTTTTTCCCTTTTACCGCTTTTAAAACAAACCGCCCCGTCTCTTCATGTAAAAGATATATAGAACAATGCTCCAAACGAACCGCCCTAGTAACAATATGGACAATCAAAGTAAGAAGTTTGTTTAAATTCTTAATCCTCCCCATCCCCAGCGACGCCTGCCTCAGGGTTGATTGGTATTGACGTTGTTCCTGAAGTAAATTCTGTTCTGCTTTTTTTTGAATAAAACCATAAATATGTGGCCCTATTGATGCTAAAGTAGTTGAGCTTATTAATGGAATAATCCACCAATTATTTCCTAATACATGAATCAACTGTTCCTGCAAAATAAAACCCATAGCAAATGGACATCCCAGGACAAATGAATAAACCACAAGAAAAATTGTCGTCTTTGTCATCACGATCGAAATATCCATTAAACGGTACTTCATAATCGCATAAGCAAACACTAGAGGTAGCTGAATCATAAAAATAAACCCGAAAGGATAAATTGTAATACCGTAATTGGGTATAAAATCTATGCTGCCAATTGACGCTAAAACCGAGGCCGAAATCACATACCGTAGCTTTGCCAATCGGATCAGGTTAACCTCTCGCAGATATTCTGAGAAAAGAAAAATAAACGCTAGTGTAAAAAGCCCCATGAAGAAAAACAAAAAGAAAGGATGAATGCTATGGGACGCCTGAGGGTAGTATCCCCATTTATAGAGATACAAACCATCTATTAATCGTGAAGAAGAATATAAGACAACAACAAAAACTAAAGCAAGAAGATATATTACAGCTTTTAAATATGTGTCCCTTCTACCTAAAAATGAAGAAACGAAGTGATAAAACGCAACCGGAATAAAAATAATCCCGATATAACCGTATTTATAAAATTCTAACGATTTTTCGTAATCATTTGTAATTCTCATGGCAATAGCATAAAAAAATAACCATATAAATATGCTAATTGTTAATAACAGGAAAGATTGGTTAACAGCAGATTTTCGATTCTTTACAAAAGCAAAAAAACCAAAACTTAGCACAAAAAAAGCCGCAAATATCTTTGTTATATAAATCCAGTTCATAGAATTAATACTTGTCGATTAAAGTCCGATATCTTGCTAGATCCTCGATTGAATAGCATTTTTCATGAAACGCAAATTCTGCTAATTCAATCCCATTTTCTCTTGCAGCCGCAACAATGCTCAATAAATTATCTTCGGAAATCTTACCTTTTCCAAAAGAATAATCTTTAGATGCTCCTTCGAAACCTAAGGTAAGCCCTTCAGCAATGCAACCATAGACACTATTTTGATTTATAAAATTTGCCCACCTTTTATTGTTCTTGGAAACTTTAAGATCAACCCGTGCTTTCCCACCATCAAAGACAAAGACATCTGGACGCAACCGTACAAAATCTTCTTTGGTATTAAAAGGCAAGGAAACGTCACAAATTATAGAAGATGATTTTACATCTTGAAAATCAATGAGAGGCAAATACGAACTTGTGGCAAGAAGAATAACGTCCGCCTCCTTTACCGCTTCTTTTACACTAGTTGTAATCAAACATGTTCTCCCCGCATGGTTAAGGAACCGAGCAACTGGGTCGTCTTCTGAAATTTTTCTAGAGCACAGTATGGTTTTAGAAAATTCTTTTGATAGTACTTTGGCGCAAATACTACCGATATCCCCTGTAGCGCCGACAATAGATACAATTAAATTGTCAGGTTTTTTTCCAAAAATCTTTAATGCTGTTAAAATGCCCTCCACACAAAAACCTGCGGTAAGAGCATTCCCCGTAGTTAAAATATACCTGTTAGCATTTATTTTTGCCCTTATCTGTTCTCCTCCGGAAGTAATTATTGATGTAACACCTGTTAAAACAATTATGTTCGAACCCTTCTTCAACGCAAACTCTACGGCCTTGATTACTTTTTGGCAAGCAGACTCATAGTTCACAGCAACTTCTTCAGGGAACAACCCACACATAATTCCCATGAGGTCAATCTTTTTATCCTGTCTTGATCGTAAATTCTTTACGCTCAAGAAAACATGCGGAGGAATTCCTGAAAAAATCTTTTTCACTCTTTCGGCCGGAATAATTTTGAATAAGAAATCAAGAATAGAATTAAATGGATAATAAAAACTTGTTTTTTTCTTCAAATCACTGATGTTAAGAGGATGCAATATAAAAGCCACTTTAACTGATTTTCCTAACAATTCTTCCATAACCTTTAAGTTCTTTCTTTTAATATCAAGCACGCATTGTTCCCACCGAATGCCTGAGAGTTATTAACTGCGACATGCACTTGTTTTTTAATACTTTTATTGGGAACACAATTAATTCTGCAATCAGGGTCTGCATTTTTAAAATTGATCGTAGGAGGAATTTCCCCCTCATGAATCACTAAGCAACAGGCAATTGTTTCCAAGGCAGCGGCTGCGCCCATTGTGTGCCCCAACATGGATTTAATTGAACTGATAGGTATTCGCTCTGCCAGAGAATTAAATACGGCATGCATGGCTTGCGATTCAGCTTTATCATTCTCTTTTGTTCCTGTCCCGTGCGCACTGATGTAATCAATTTCTTTTGGTTTAACACCAGAATTCTTAAGCGCTTTTGTAACAGCTTTAACAATTCCACCTACAGAAGGAGTTGTCATATGTCTAGCATCGGATGATACGCCATAACCTAAAATCTCAGCATAAATTTTTGCTTTGCGCCTTAAAGCGCTTTCTAACGACTCGAGAACAACTATCCCCGATCCTTCTCCAACGAGAATACCTTTACGGTTTTTATCAAATGGTTGACACTTTTCTGGTGCCATGGCAAATAGCCGCCCAAAGCCTGTGAATGCTACCCGTGACAATGCATCTGCGCCACCAGCAAGCATAAATTGACTGCGTCCCTCTTTAATAAGGTTGTACGCATAAGCAATTGCATAGTTACTGGCAGCACAAGCTGTTCCATAAACAATATTTTGTTTGGAAAGATGAAAATACTTGGCAACAGAATTGGCAATAGAATTTGTCGGATAACTAACAGCAGGATAAAAAGAATATTTTAACGGTCCTTTCATTTTGACAATTTGCTTATCAATATCTTCCATAATCTGCGGTTCGCCCATCGTAGTCCCAACAGAAACACCCATGTTTTTCTTAACTTTCTTAATATCTACCCCAGCATCTTTAATAGCTAGCTGACTGGCGGTCAAGACAAATCGACTTGTTCGTCCAAGAGGAACTTTTCTGTCCATATTCAGGAATTTCGCTGAAGTAAAATGTTTAATCTCTCCTGCAAAGTGACACTCATAATCTGATGTATCAAACGTTGAAATACGGCTTATTCCGGATTTTCCGGCAATTAAATTCTTCCAAAATTCCTGCCAGCCGATGCCCAGGGATGAAACCACCCCTAGCCCTGTAATGACAACTCTTCTATTATTAGTTTTATTTCTTTTCATCAAAATTTAACAAGCTATAAAAGATTTGGATTTCTGCAATATTTTTTCTGTTCATCGTACACCCAACAGTAACAAAACCGCTTTTCCCCATAGCCTTACTTGACAAAACCTTTAATGACAAAGTATCCGCAATATGTGTTAACTCAAAAAATTCTCCGTCAACTTTGCCTAAAGCAAAGGTACTCTTGCCCTTATTTCTTATAATTTCGCCTTGGTTTAACCCATGCCAAATTAACGCCGATTGTGCAGCGGCTTCGAGAACCAGGGTTTCCGGAAACACATCTGATTTGCAATCGGGATCCTCATATATCCATTCACTCCCGGTAACATTTTTTATTGCCGTTAAACTTTTATCCTTCTCAAATTCAACCACTGAATCAATCATGATAAAAGGATACTCCTGTGGCAATATTTGCGAAATTTCTTTCTGACCTAAAGGCAAAACTATTTTGCTGTCCATAATATTATTAATATAGATATATTAATAAAGATTATTATAGTTAGACTGGCTTTCTACCGTCAATGGGATTGGAGAGTATTTCGAAAAGGAGGCTAAATTCCGAGCTACTAAAAAGGCAGGTTTTGAAGGTCTTCGGGGGACTGAATATTGTGCACGACAAGAGTGGAATCAATTTTACGAATAAGGCCTTTAAGCACGGTTCCGGGGCCGATTTCAATAAAATCCTTCACCCCTTCTTTTGCGATCGCATTAACCGAATCAACCCACTGAACTGAAGACGTGATTTGTCTGGCAAGATTCTGACGAATTTTTTCAACATCGCCAGTTGGTGCCGCGTCGACATTGCTAAGAATCAAAAATTGTGCCGACTTAAAGGGAACATTTTTTAGTGCGCTCTGAAAACCTGGCACTGCCGACGCCATTAAACTGGAATGAAACGCACCGCTCACGTCCAAAGGGATCACGCGCTTCGCCCCGGCCGCTTTAATTGCTGCCGATGCTTTCGCAACCGCATCCGCCTCGCCGGTAATGACAACCTGCTCGGGAGAATTAAAATTTGCCACCTCCGCCCCATTTTCTTTGCAGATTGATTGAATTTTCTCTTTATCAAAACCGATGACTGCCGCCATCGCACCTTTTTTTATTTTCGTTGCCTCTTCCATCAAAGCGGCGCGGCGCTGCACGAGCCGCAATGTTTCTTCAAATGAAAGCGCCCCGCAGGCGTACACGGCCGTCAATTCACCAAGGCTCAAGCCACAGGTAAACTTCGGCGTAATATTCTTTCCTTTAGGGTGCGCGCGCAGCGCTTCAAGTGCTGCACAACTGAAAGTAAAAATAGCAGGCTGGCAGAATGCGGTTGAAGTTAATTTTTCCGGCGGGCCGTTAAAAGTGATGCCTGTTAATCCGGGGATAATTGATTGAGCGGAATCAAAAACTTTCTTCGCCGGTGCGGAAGAATCGTAAAACTCTTTGCCCATACCAACGAACTGGGCGCCTTGGCCGGGAAATATCAGAGCAACGTTTACCATCGGACAATATTGGCAGCAGAAACTAAACCGGCACCAAATGTAACTAAGGCAACGACGTTGCCGGGCTTGATGCGGTTTTGTTTTTGCGCTTCATAAAGCGCCACGGCAATGGACGCCGCCGACATGTTGCCGTATTTATCAATGTTAATAAAAATCTTTTCTTTGGGAATGCCGAGTTTCTTGGCGACCGCCGAGATAATACGGTCATTGGCCTGGTGAGGCACAACACAATCCACATCAGAAATCTTTAAGCCGGCTTTGTGAGCAGCGATTTCCACGGCTTCCGCCATCGAATTAACCGCGACTTTAAAAAGTTCCTGCCCCTGCATCACAATATAAGGAAGCCGCGTCATATTATTTTTCTGATCCAGCGGCTCGCGCTCTTCGGCAATTACACTCATCAATTCGCCAAACTTGCCTTGCGCGTGAAGGTAATCAGCAACAATCCCCCGGTCGCCTTTGACTTTTGTCAATACGCAAGCCCCTGCCCCGTCGCCAAAAAGGACACACGTCCCGCGGTCGTTCCAATCAATCATCGTCGTGATTTTTTCTGAAGCAACAACGAGGGCATTTTTATATAACCCGGTTAAAATATACTGCTTGGCGGTCGTCAGCGCGTATAAAAAACCCGAGCAGGCCGCCGAAATGTCAAAGGCTGCGGCTTTTACGGCGCCGATATTTTTTTGCACTAAACAAGAAACAGAAGGAAAATTACTGTCAGGGCTGATGGTGGCCACAATAATAAGTTCAACGTCAGCGGGATTGAGTTCTGCGTTTTGCAGCGCTTCAAGCGCTGCCTTGGTAGCGAGGTCGCTATTTTTTTCATTCTTTAAAGCGATCCGTCGTTCCTTGATGCCGGTCCGCGTGGTGATCCATTCATCGGAAGTTTCAACGAGTTTTTCTAAATCAGCATTAGTCAACCGCTTAGACGGCAAATAATGCCCCAACCCTATAATACCTACATTTTGCATAATTTATTTCTTGGCGACATTCTCAGTCATGATCGACAAAAGATTGTCCTCAATTTCGCGGATAGTCGCGCGGATGGCGTTTTTGATGGCCTTGGGGCTGGAGCGGCCATGGCTGATCATCACCAAACCGTTAACGCCCAATAAAGGTGCACCGCCGTATTCAGAATAATCGGCTAATTTCTTAATATGATTAAGCCGCCCTTTCATCAAAAGCGCGCCTAAAATAGCCAGCGGGCTTTTTTTGATTTCACGCTTGATAAGTGCCATTGATGATTCCACTAACCCTTCCGAAACTTTGATAACGACATTGCCCACGTAACCGTCGGAAATAATGCAATCTGCCTGGCCGTGGAACATTTCGGTGGCTTCCACATTACCGATAAAGTTCTTCACGTTGTCTTCCATCAATTTAAACGTTTCTTTTTCTAAGCCCGAACCTTTGCCCGCCTCCTGTCCAATATTCAAAAGCCCAATCTTGGGATTCGTGACGCCTAAGACTTTTTGGACATAGATCGACCCCATTTGTGCAAATTGTAAAAGTTGTTCTGATTTCGGGTCTGTCGTTGCGCCGACATCCATTAAAAACGCGATGCCTTTTAATGTCGGGATAACCAGCCCAATAGCAGGACGTTCAACACCGTTAAGCATTCCCAAACCGATTGTGGCAGCGGCAACGACGGCACCGGTATTTCCGGCAGAGATAAAGGCGTCGTACCCCGGTTCTTTGAGAAGTTTTACACCGACGGAAATCGAAGAATCTTTTTTCTGGCGTAAGGCAATAATGGCAGGATCGTTCATCTCCACAACTTCCTGCGTGTGGACGATTTCAATACGGTCTTTCGAATATTGGTGGTTCTTAAGCTCTGCCTCAATAGCTTCCTGACGCCCGGTTAAGGTAATGCGGACGTCAAACTCTTTGAGAGCCTCAACAACTCCGGCGATTACAGCCTTAGGGGCATAATCACCGCCCATAGCATCAACGACAATTTTCATAGCACTCTTTTCTACGTTAAGTTAGGAAAAACGTTTGCGCTATTTTTCTTTCGGTTTTTCTTCCGGATGCTTTGGTGTCATATCAACAACCATCTTGCCTTTATAAAAACCGCAAAAGGGGCACACACGGTGAGAAAGGACACGGCGTTTGCAATTTGGGCAAGGGCCCAAGCTCGCCAAAGTGATTTTGTTGTGCGTCCTTCTTTTTCGCCCGCGCTGGCGGGAATGTTGGCGTTTTGGATTTGGCATCTTTCTCTCTTTCTTTTTAGTTTCTAGCGACTACTCTAAATCCTTTAAGTTAGCAAAAGGTTTATACGTCGGGTGTTTTGTTTCATCTTCTACTACTGTGGGTTTATTTTTTGTTTTATTCGTACACCGGCATTTTTCTTCATTTAAATCAGCACCGCAACCGGCGCAAATGCCTTTACAATCTTCACGGCAAAGGAGCTTAAGCGGCATATTCAAAACAATCTCCTGCCGGATGTCTTCGCCCATTTCCAGAAATTCTGTTTTCGGAGTAATAGGGTAATCCAATATAAATTCTTTTTGCCACGGTAGTTCCATATCCTTAAGGCAGCGGAAACAGGAAGTTGTCAGGCGGCTTTTGACCGACGTGCGCGCCAGGACAACATTTTCAAATTTTTCCACCCACGCGGTCACCGCAACTGGGCCGGCAAAATTCAGCATGTCTCTGGCTGTCAGGCCGATATCATTAACCGCGATATCTTCCTTCAGTTCAATGCCTTCAGGTTTTATGTCCTTGATAATAATCTTCATTTTTTTAATTTCTTCTTGAGGCGCTTGGAAACAAACTCCGGGACAAAATGCGTCACGTCCGCGCCCAATGAGGCGGCTTCTTTAATTAAGGTTGATGATAAATAAGAATATCCTTCCGACGGCATAAGGAATACCGTTTCGATGTTGCCATCTAACCGGCGGTTAGTGAGCGCCATCTGCAGTTCGTATTCAAAATCCGATATCATCCGCAGGCCGCGGATAAGGACGCGCGTTTTATTACGCCTAGCGTAATCAATGACCAGGCCGTCAAAAACTTCGATCCGGATATTTTTCATGTGTTTCGTTGCTTCTTTGAGCATTTCCAGGCGTTCAGTAAGTGTAAACAGCGGTTTCTTTTGCAAATTTCTCGCCACGGCGACAATGATCTCATCGAAAATACAATTTGCTCTTTCGATAATATCAATATGCCCGTAAGTTACAGGATCAAAGCTGCCCGGATAAACGGCACAACGGTTTGCGGGGGATGAGTGTTTCATATTATTTAGGATTCTTGGTCGACTTTGTAAAAATAAAGAGCTGAAGAGCCGTATGTCCTTTGCGTATAAATAGAAAATCTACCTGTTTGCTCAGGTAGATCTTCGGCTGTATCTGTCTGAATAATGACCATCGAAGTAGGCTGTAATATATCATAGCCCCCGAGGGTTTTCAAGGCTTTTTTCCCCAAATCCCGTCTGAAAGGCGGGTCCAAAAAGCAAATATCAACCTTTTTTCCCTGACGAGAAAAGTTCTTAATGGTCATTAATGCGTCAGCTTCAATGAGTGAATAATGGCCGGTGGCAACGCCAAACAAAACCAGGTTTTCTTTAATGGTTGCGTAACATTTTGGGTCCCTTTCAACGAAGGTAACGTGCTTGGCGCCGCGGGAAATCGCTTCCAGGCCAACCGCCCCGCTGCCGGCAAACAGATCCAGAAAACGTACCCCCTCTATCTCTGGGCCGAGAATATCAAAAATTGCTTTACGGACAAGATTCTGTGTCGGGCGAATGTCCGCCGGCATATAAAAATTTCTTCCCTTAAACTCGCCACTAATTATCTTCATTCCAATTACCCCGCTGTTACCATTTGTAAATAAGTAGGATACCGTTTCCGGATAACTTCAAGAATACGTTGATTACCGGGATCGGTCAATTGAAAATCAGTTTCAATTAATGCCGTCGCTTCCTTACGCGCTAATTCCAGAATGTCCAGCTGTGTTGCCGGGTTGGCGACTTTAAGTTCATTTAACCCGTGCTGGTGCCGCCCGAAAAAACGCCCCGGCCCGCGGATTTCCAAATCACGCTGGGCAATTTTAAAACCGTCGTTGGTTGATAAAATTGCCTCCAGGCGCTTGGCGCCGTCGTCGGTCTCGGAATCAGAAACGAGAATGCACAAACTGTCTTTGGGCCCGCGCCCGATCCGGCCGCGCAACTGGTGCAGTTGTGACAAACCGAACCGGTCGGCATGTTCGATAACCATTACACTGGCATTGGGGACATCAACGCCGACTTCAATGACCGTTGTGGCAATCAAAACATCCAGCTTTTTATTTTTAAATGCCGCCATAATAGTTGCACCCTCGGATTTCTTCATCTGTCCGTGAATTAAACCGACGCGTAAGCTCTTAAATTCTTTTTTCTTTAACTGCTTGTACATTTCTTCCGCCGCTTTGAGGTCAAGTGCCTCGGACTCCTCAATGATCGGATACACAATATAAATCTGCTGGCCTTCTTTAACTTTCTCTTTAACAAGCGCGTAAACTTCCGCTGATTTTTCTTCGGGATAATGAAGCGTCTTAATTGCGCCACGCCCCGGCGGCACTTCGTCAATGATCGATAAATCCAAATCGCCGTAAAGCGTAATGCACAAAGTGCGCGGAATGGGCGTGGCCGTCATAATCAATACGTCGGGGTTGGTCCCTTTTTCCGTCAAGAGCGCCCGCTGGCGGACGCCGAATTTGTGCTGCTCATCGATAACGGCAAAACTCAATTTCTTAAACTTAACTTCTTCCATCAACAACGCGTGCGTACCCACGATAAAATTAACCTTACCGTTTTCAATTTTTTGGTAAATATCTTTCTTCTCAGATGCTTTTAAGTTACTCATCAACAATGCCGGCTTTACTTTCTTAAATGATTTTAACTCAAGCAACTGTTGGATATTTTCATAATGCTGCCGGGCCAGAATTTCCGTCGGCGCCATCAGGCAGGATTGGCAGCCGCTTTCAATGGCCATCAGACAACCGTAAAAAGCAACAATAGTTTTTCCTGACCCAACATCACCCTGTAACAGCCGCAACATCGGGCTGTCTTTTTCCATATCCCGGCGGATTTCACCGATGGCGCGCTGTTGGGCAGTGGTTAATGTAAACGGAAATACTTTCATAAAATCCTGTGTTTGCTTATCCGTGATTTTATGGGCAATACCTTCTTTACGGGTTATGCTTAAACGCCTTAAGATAATCGAAATCTGAAAAAAGAAAAACTCCTCAAATGAGATCCGCTTTAGCGATTGTTCCTGATCCTCAAAATTTAAAGGGAAATGGGCATACTCGAGGCTGCGTTTAATATTGTAAAGCCGGTATTTGTTGCGTAACGCTACCGGCAACTCATCGGATACGGATTGTTCATATTTATCAAGGCAAGCGCGGACAGTTTTTCTAAGATAGCGCTGCGTCATCCCCCGTGTCAAAGGATAAACTGGTGAAATGCGGTCAAGGGCTAACGGATCATCATTATTTTCATCAAGGATTTCATACTCGGGGGAAACCATTTGTAAACGGTTTTTATATTCCGCAACTTTCCCGAAACAGACGGCGCGCCGGCCCTCCTGAAAATATTTTTGGATGTACGGCTGGTTAAACCATACGCAAGTGAGCCTTCCGCTTTTATCATCAAGCAAAACTTCAGTCACGCGTTTACGGCTGTACCAGCTCCGGCGAGACTCGCCCAAAAGGACTTTTCCAACGACTGTTTGATATTCTCCGACTTTGAGCTGCGCGATGGGTGTGGGGTTACGCCTGTCCTCGTAGCGGCGCGGGAAAAAATACAACAAGTCCTCAACCGTTGCAACTCCTAATTTCTCGAATATTTTTTTTCTGGCAGGGCCAACGCCTTTGAGGTATTGGATGGAAATCTGATCTAACGGCTGTAGGGATTTCATTTTACCGCAGAAATACAATACCCATGATAACCATGAGCAGCCCAAAAAATTTTGTTAACGTCAGGCTGTCATGAAAAAATAAAACACCGATTAAGAAACTGATAATCGGAAAGGAACCGGCAATCGGCACCACCCGGGAAACTTCGCCTTCTTTGAGCGCATAATAATAAAATAAATTGCCGACCACCGCGCCAAAAAGCCCGCCGATAACCAAAAAATACCATCCTTGAGGAAGCTGGGAAAATGCCGTCTTAAACTCTTGTGTTTTCCAGATAATGAGCAGGACAAACCCTAACATTGCACCAAGGCACCGGTACATCAAAGCCCCTATCGGTTGAGAGTGCCCCAACCCTAATTTCTCAAAAATGGGAATAACCCCCCAGATAAACATTGTTATAACCGCATACCAAAACCATTTCATGTTTTTCTCCTTGCCAGGATAAAAAAAAACAAGGCTGAAACCTTGTCTTGTTATAACTTTTTACTAAAATACCCAGACGATCGCTAGATGGATCGCATACGTTTAATTTTTCTGGCTAGCTTTTTGCGGTAACCGCGGTCAAAAACTTCCTCAAAATCGTATGCATTACGGAATGCGGAAATATCATCATCCTCAGTTTTACTTAATACATTGTATTCAACTAAGTTGAATATGATATTACCGAAGTCTTCGGTGGAGTTAATGCCCCAATGGTTTAAAACAGTTAGTGTCATGGGGCCAAATTTCTGGATGAGAAGTTCCTTCATACCGTTGAGCATTTCTTCACCGGTAATATGGCGCAGGCAGCGTATCCTTTGCTGAGTAAAAGACAAAGCTTCCATAACAAAGATATACGCATCTTCCCGGTATCTAGGATCCCTATCGCAAATACCTTCGACTGTGTTTTCGAATTCTTCGCGCATAGCTATTATTATATTAACATATTTGAATTCAAATCCTAAAAAATTTTTGACTTTTTTAAAACCGCCTTATTTCTTTAGGATACAAAAAAATAAAATTATGTGAAAATATTTGCGAAATTTGACATAATAGTTTTTATGCCAAAAAAACGCAACTGGGTCTGGATATTGTATATCGCCTTTTTAACTTCCCTAATCGGAAGAAAAGTTTACAATCTTGTTACGCCGACATCTCCCAACTATTTCTATTACTTTTTCCTGCGTACTTTTGACCCAATTTTCTTTGTTCCCTACATCCTTAACTACGCCCAGGTCATCATAAATGTTATACACCTCATTCCGCTTACCTTATATATATTCTATATCCCGGCTTTTAACCGGCGCCTCTGGCAAACTCTTTTTATTGCCCGCGTCATTTTTGATATCCTCGGGCATACTTATGAAATCCGTATTCTTACCTCATTTCTCCACGATAATCCGCTTACCTGCCTTTTCCTAACCGCCCAATCCGTGGTGCCCTATGTTCCTTCTTACGTCGCCTGCTATCGTTACGCATTTTCACAATCAAGCCAAATCGAATTCATTAAATAAAAAACCCCACACTCAGAAAATTATTTTGAAATAGTTTTCTGAATGTGGGGGAAATAAAAGCCAGCGACGTTCTACTCTCCCATAGCCTTGCGACTATAGTACCATCGACCTCGAGGAGCTTAACTTCCGTATTCGGTATGGGAACGGGTGTAGCCTCCTCAGCATAATCACTGGCATTTAAAATGAAACAATTATGTAAGTTTTTATTAGTGAACAAGTGGACAGTGATCAGCTATCAGTGGCGTGGCCACCGATAACTGACCACTGATCACTTTTTATAATTGGTCAAGCGTTTGGCATATTAGTACTGCTTAGCTTAAATCCTTGCGGATCTTACACACGCAGCCTATCAACCTCGTAGACTACAAGGTGCCTTCATTCCTTACGGAAAACGATGATTTATCTTGAGGTTGGCTTCGCGCTTAGATGCTTTCAGCGCTTATCCATCCCAGACGTAGCTACCCAGCCATTACCCTTGGTAGGATAACTGGAACACCAGAGGTTCGTCTCTCCCGGTCCTCTCGTACTAAGGAGAGCTCCTCTTCAATCATCGAACGCCCGCACCGGATAGAGACCGAACTGTCTCACGACGTTCTAAACCCAGCTCACGTACCCTTTTAACCGGCGAACAGCCGGACCCTTGGGACCTTGTCCAGCCCCAGGATAGGATGAGCCGACATCGAGGTGCCAAACAGCGCTGTCGATATGAACTCTCGAGCGCTATCAGCCTGTTATCCCCGGAGTACCTATTGTTCGTTGAGCGATGGCAATCCCATGATCAACCACCGGATCACTTGGCCCTAGTTTCCTATCTGTTCTTCCTGTTGGAATCACAGTTAAGCTCCCTTATGCCCATACACTCTTTAAGACGATTGCCAACCGTCTTGAGGGAACCTTTGGACCCCGTCGTTACTCTTTAGACGGGAACCGCCCCAGTCAAACTGCCCACCTGGCACTGTTTTACGACTGGATTCACAGTGCGTAGTTAGAACCGAGGAGCTATAAGGGTGGTATTTCACCGACGGCTCCACCTCGGCTAACGCCGAAGTTTCACAGCCTCCCACCTATCCTACACAAACAGATCCAAAATTCAATACCAAGTTGCAGTAAAGCTTCCGGGGTCTTTTCGTCCCGCTGGGGGGAGGCGGCATCTTCACGGCCACTACAAGTTGGCCGAGGCTCTCCTCGAGAAGTCGCCCAGGT
>CAZVZR010000044.1:0-22360 GCA_964630825.1 uncultured Planctomycetales bacterium
AGCAAGGCTCAAATGCCTTTGATCATGGCTTTAAACGTTCTCGGATATAGCTTAGGATTAGTCCGGGCTATGTTAGAGAGGGTTGAAGGTTTAGTAGAAGTTGTATTAAGTGTATACCGTTCAATTAAGGAATTAGTTGGGCGTAAAGTACGTTCAGCCAGAGCACGTGTTGCCATAGCTGGAAACATTGGAGTTTCCGGATCTGAAGAAGCAGCATTGAATTCTCAGATTAGTTCTGGTAACGGTTCTACCGTTACAGTTGATCATAATAGCGAATTAGTAGTTGCAGTACCTGTTACAGCAGAAAATGCTGTCACATTGTCCACGGTTCTTGGAGTGTCTTCAGATGTTGCTGCCAAGAATAGTGGTTCAGCTAATGTTACGACAAACATATCGGTATCAGAAGTAGATACCGTCTCAGCTCCAATTGTGGAGAGCAGAGATAGCTCTATTGAGCCAGTAATGGCTTATGTTCATAAGATAGTTCCTAGCAGTGAGGGTGTTGTTAGAACAGCCACGGATGCGACTGAACCTGCAATAAGTGCGAGCAGGTTTGAAACATTAGGTTCTAACAATGGAATTCTTGGAGTCCGGACAGTCGAAGAGTCTGCCAGCTCCAGGAAAAATGTTTTAGAAGCTGCTAGCAGTGAAACTGAAAGCAAGTCTGCAGGTACACAGAGTGTATTTGTAGGTTCATATATAGAAGTAAGCAGTGCACGTAGTGCGACTCCAGAAGATCTCCGATCGGCTGGAGATAAAGCCTTTAGTGCCTCCACTGTAGAAGTGAAGGGTGCTAAAGAGAATCCTGAAGTGCCTGTAGAAAATTACGGCATCGCAGGATTAACTGCCTTAAGTGCGTCAAGAGTATCCTCACGCAGAGCAAAAGAAGAAAAACGCTCTCGCAGTGGGGAAGCTGCATTTGGTCCTGCCCAAGAGGATAGAACCAGCGGTTCTAAGTCTGTGTCTATCCGTATAATCAATATCCCTGCCCGCATTAAGCAATTATTATCAGATGTGGTTTATAAACTTCGTTTAGCACAATCATTAAGGAATATTGTTCAGTCTCGCGCTTCTCCTGTTAGTGAAAGACAATTAGGACAATCTAATATTAATTATGGCCTGGCTGGTTTTGAGAATAGTCTCAAAATTAACCAGGCCTCTTTTGTTGCTAGTCGTTTAGTGACGAGCAACGAAAGAAAAAGCCACGGAGGTGCACTATGGTTTGCGTTAACACACATCAACCAAGACTCAAGTTCAGCCACTTTGTCGACATCCCAACCAGTGAGTTCGTTGTCGGAACAGCCCGCGACGAGAACAACAGGGCGCGCGTTTTCCTTATTGCCCGTTACAACGGTAAAATCTACACCCGTAACGGCCTCAACGAAACATGGCGCGATCTTCAGACTGTGGATGATTACACCAAGGTTCGTGAGCTTATTATCGAAGCGCTGGCCGATAAAAATGTTCCGCGCTTTACAACAAGCGGTGTCGGGACGCTTAACTAATACAAACGTAGCCACAGAGACGCTGATTCTCGGGGGAGAAGTCAGGACCCAAGGACGAAAAGTGCAAAGCGTTGCGCGCTTTGCACTGGGCCTGATAGGAATAATCTTATTGGCCGGCAATGTGGCTCATGGTTTGGATTTCGCCGCTACGGACCGCGCTATCGATAGCTTCAGAGCACAAGGCGCAATCAAGACTTTAGACCAGGCCCGTCAAGAAGGATTAAAAGTTGATTTTGTGGTTGAGAAGTTGTTAGCCGGCTTGCCACAACAAACCGTTGAGATTGTTAATGATGTTAACGCCTTTGGATTAGTGCTGAAGGCAAACAATATTAAAGGGGAAGAGTATCCGGCGGCAATCAATATTCAAAAGCATCAGTATATCGCTATTCTCGCTTCTTTCTTAAGTAACGAGACACAAGCTGTTTTAGCCCACGAAGCAGTTCATTCTTATACAAACGTCCGTAAACAACCGCAACGCGTCAGAGAAGGGCTTTATACTAAAGCGCCGATTTACAAAGATTACGCAGATTTCTTAAAGACATTAACTGCGCGCGAGAGAACTAATGTGGTTGATTTTGTGCAATATTTTATCTACGGCGATTATACCGTTGGCCGCACTAAAGAAGATTTTAGAAACAATATTGATTCTTTTAGAGTCGATGCTTACGATGAGCTCTTTACCTGGATTTGGGAAATGAGCCAATATCCGCAAGGACACTATTTCTTAAAAGCAAAATTATCTGTTGCCGAAAGCATTCATTACAGAACCTTAAGAGGCGAGACGGCTGAAAGTTATGCCCGCACTATTGTTGAAGCGCTCAATCCCGAAGCTAAAGCATTTTTAAGAAATTATTACGGAAATATTCTGGGTATTCCTGTACCGGAAGTTATGCAGGAAAATCAGAACACAGCCTCAATCGCACCCCTCCGCGAAAAGGCTGGTTTAGCCCGTGCCGGTTCATTATCCGTGGCTGGAAATGATGAGCCGGCATGGGCATCTTTAAGCACGTTGATGGCTCTCGTATCGTTAGGGTCAGCTCGTCGGAAAGTTAGTCGCCGCAGTGTTTACCAGATATCTGATGAAGAGCCGGTTAGATTTACCAGCAAATTTGATGGCGCTGAATACAATGTCCGCATCTTAGGAAATCGCAATGCGAGGACGGCCATTTACCTCCCGCACGGTTTGGGCATGGATATGGATGCATTTTCCTTATTGTTTAATCCTAAGTTTAGAATGGTCGAACGTTTAGGAAAGGTTAAATTTATTTTCGTCGATTCACGCGGCCATGGCCAAACACCATACCGAGGACCCAAAGCAACAGAACATAATATTGTTGAACTCGAAGCGTTAGATGTGTTGGATCTTTTCGTTCAAGAAAAAGTAAAGAGATTTTACATTGTGCCGCATTCGATTGGCGCCTTTAGAACTCGCGTTCTTTTGGTTAAATTCTTCGAAGACACCAGAAACCTTGACCTTAAGTTTAAGGCCTTCCGTTCTGTTTCTCCGGCGTTTTCATATGACGTATTAGGATCCATTCCGAGAATTGGAATTAAATTAGTCAGACAATTAGATTATATCGGTGTCGCGCCGATTTTAGCGCGCCGGCTTATTATCAGAGCTTTGCGAACTATCCACGATCAATTAACCGGTTCCCATACCGCCAATCGCGAACATGCCCGAGCGTTCCTCGAAATTGTCTATTTGCTTAAAAAAGAAAATGAAGATCGCAAATATTTGAGCAGACTGCAAAAATTAATGGCTGAAAACCGCGGCGGGATTAGAACATCACTGAGACGTTCAGTGATCCTCTTGGGCGGTGCTGATAGATTAGTCAAATCTCGACGAGTGAAAGAGCTTCGCCGCGCCTTAGGCATTGGTAAAAATAATATTAAAGAGTTTGAATCGGTTAGCCATTCATTGCCATTGGAAAGACCTGACATCTTGGTTGAAGAAATTGTGGATATGGTTTCAAGAAGAGAAAGCAAAAAGACTTCACGCAGCACATCAACAGCTTCAATCGCACCCCTCCGCGATGAAGTTGTGGCCGCACGCCCTGTAGTTTCCGTGGCTGGAAAGACTGCAGGGCGTCGCGGCTTATTTGAGCAGCTGTTGGCGGGTGCAGGAATTTTTGTTGGATCATACCGCAAGCGCATTACCCATCGTGCCAATATCGTTAAAGAAATCGTAAACCGTTATGAACAAAATGACCATAGTAAAGCATTTATTGTTGCTATCGACGGCCCGATGGTCGCCGGCAAGAGCACCTTAAGGAAAGAACTTTATTTTGCCTTTGCCGATAAGCTCGGTGAAGGTAATGTTGCCAAATTTGACCAGGATACATTTGGTAAAGTTTTCCCGGGCGGTTCACGCGCGTACGTTAAGGAAGCGAGTTACTTCAAGTCAAAATATCAAGTCATTATTCTCGATGGCGTCGGTGCCCTCCGCCACGCTGGCAAATATGCTATCCCCGTAAGCATTGCCGTTGTTGTTTGGAGTAATCCCATTGTTCGTATCATTGCCGCTGTTCAAAGAGCTGTCAATAACAGAACTCCGCTAAAATCAATGGTATCTTTCATCGTGTTGCTCGTCAGTTTACCATCAGACCTTTTCCGTTTTGTTACTTTCTCTCACAGTAAAGAAATTCCACTTATCATCGTCCGCAAAGATTCTGTGTGGAAACAAATTTTAGCCACTTCAGTGATTGCTCTATCCCTCCTGAGCATTGCTGGAGTTGCCTCTGCTGATGTGCTTAATACCGTGGCTGGTAGCGCATCAGCAGAGGCTTTAAAGGCTACTTCCTTTACCAGTCATAATGTATTAATCACTACACCGGCGGTTATTCTGGCTTATTTCTTCGAAGCTGCCATGTTTGTTGCCGTCACAGCATATGCTTATCTCAAGGGCATTAAATATTTAAGAGAAGAGAAGGGTGTTCGTGCTAACGCTATCGCTTTAGTTGTCGGCTCACCTTTCTTTATGACAATAATACAGATTTTAGCGGTTGCCGGCGTGGCGTTAGGATTAACCGGCCATGTGGTCGCGGGTTTTGTGAGTGGCATTATGGCCGTCCTGGGTACAGTGCTCCTTATCGGACCTAAAGAAATAATGTCTTGGATAAAAGTCGGCGGAACCAGAGTAATTAAGGGTATTGTTGGTAGTATTTTGAGGCAACGCGATCTCATTATCTTGGCCATTAAACAGTCACTGCCAGTACGGATTATTTCAAGATTATTATCTAAGCATTCCGGTAAATTTACCGTGACCAATGCCTTGATCGGTTTGAATGTTGCCGTGTTTGCTTTAGGTGTGAAGTTTACAAATATTGTTTCTGTCATCGCCTTAACACCGGCGCAAACTATCACGATGCCTTGGCAGGTTGTCAGTTATATGTTTGCTCACGCTGGTATCATACATTTATTTTCCAACATGATTGCCTTAATGATGTTTGGTAAACAGTTAGAAAAGGTTTGGGGGGCAAAGAAATTTATCCAATATTATCTCTTAACCGGCATCGGCGCTGGGATCATTTACTCTATGGTTAATTTGGGGAGCACGATTCCTCTGGTTGGCGCAAGTGGTGCTATTTTTGGCCTTCTTACGGCCTATGGGCTAGTATTTTCCAACCGGAAAATTTATATTCTGGGTAAATGGCCGGTTAATGCCCGCTGGACAGTCGTTATTATGTTTGCCCTAACAGCTGTAATGGCGCCCAATGTGTCTAATTTAGCCCATTTGGCAGGCATAGTTATTGGATATCTTTACTTAAAGATCCGTCCGCAGATGTTGAAATTGCCGAAGGATGTTGAAAATGAAATGAAAGCGGGTAAATCCTCCAGACTAGCTAGGCTGAGCAAACTCAGCATAATTATTTTACCGCTGTTGGTATTCTTCGGAGCCAAAGGCGCTTCGGCGACCACACTTGAACAAATCGGATCGATGGTAGCTTCATTACCGATCTTTAATAGCGCCTTAGTCATTATCTTGGCCATCGTCGGCCCGGTTGGTATTTATTATTTCTTGCAAATTATCCGTCACATTTTAAGAAATATCGTTCAGGCTAACGCACCGAATATCAGCATCTTCGAACGTTTATACAGAATTAGATCGATAGTTGCATCTCTCTTACTTGCGATGATGACATTCAGTATGGCTATTCCGGCCGGCGCTAATGGTCAGAAAATTAATGTTACCGAGATGTTTAGTCCAGTGGCAGGACAGACTTTAACGCCTGCAGAATTAAAAGCCATGCAAGAGAGGGCGTCAGATGCATTAGATCAAGCGGTTAGAGAAGCGCTTAAGGGACGGATTGATCAGATTCAGCAGCAGCACCCGGAAGTTACAGGAGAACCAAAAGAAGGTAAAGGAAACAAAGATGTTCCTGGTAACCGGCCACAGGAAACTGGTAACGGAGAATCAACTTCAGTCCAAGCCTTATTTGCCCACCAACCCCAAATTGCCGAGCCGGCCAGCCGCGCGATTGCGCAGGTTTACGCCGAGAATAAAGATTCCTTAAAGGCGCATTTTGACAGCGAAATAGATTTCGGTAAATTTGTCCGCGCGACGATGTTTGTCGAAAGCCGGTTTAACCCGGAAGCGGTGAGCCCGAAAGGTGCTATCGGCCTGATGCAGCTGATGCCGAAAACAGCTAGAGATTTAGGTGTTAACCCATATGACACGTATGAAAATATATTAGGCGGTTCAAGTTATCTCACCCAGCAATTAAACAAATTCGGATCATTAGAACTGGCCTTAGCCGCTTACAACGCCGGCCCGGATAATGTTCAAAAAGCCAACGGCATTCCTCAAATTAATGAGACACAAAATTATGTTCCGGCGGTTATGGCATATTACGGCCGACCGGTGAACATGGAAGTGGCAAGAATTGTTCAGCCTAAACCCGAAGAGGTCTTACAGAATTTTGTTGCCCGGGAGGAATTCCATCGTGATGCCCGTGGCCAAATCAATAAAGTCAGCGCCGAAATTGAAGCACAATCCGGCAAGAAAGTTGTCCCGATTGTCGGCGTGTTGGAAGGGACCCAAGAAGGTGTTCACACTAAAGACAACGCTGGCCGTTTCCACGAGGGCACATCGCCGGCCGCGTACGTTGTTTACAAAGATAAAGACGGGCGTCTTGTTGGCTTTGGTACAACCGGTGCCAGCGTCAATGTTCCAGAGGATATTCAGAAGAAAGCCGAAGTTATTTTAAGTGAAAAAGTTCGCGAAGGCTACGTTGGCATTCAGCAAGGCATTGTTCTTGTCCTGGCGGAAAAGGCTTTGGCAGCAGGTGAAAACGGCGTCAGAGAGATCTTAAAAGATTTCATCGTTCAGTCAGCAAACAAGATGGGCCACGATCCGTTTAAGACTAAAATTTTAATTTTCAGCGACCAACCTTTGTACGCTTTTGAGCGCGCCCGGCAGGGACTCGAACCGATGGCTCCGAAATATTATGATTTACGAAGTTATTTAGCGCATACGAGTGCTTCCGATAATGTTGTTCAGGCGGCGCAAGGATATCAAGCCGTTCCCAATACGTATGCCGGTAAAGTGACCAGCGTAACTGCCACCGAAGGCAGCCAGAAGATTGTTGTTACCGCTGATGTTCCAGGACAAGGCCAAGTCGAACAGGTTTATGCGGTGGAAAGAACGCAGCTAAAAGCCGGCGATCAGGTTGCCGCCGCTCAAATCATCGGTATTGTTAAGAAAGATAAAGATTATGATCAGCCGGTCATTACCACTGCGCAGCAAAAGACACCGGTTGATGAATTAACCAAGGCCAAAGCAGAATTAGCCAGGTTACGTGAACTTTATAATGCCAATAAGGCCACCAGATTAAAAATGTTGATGGACGGCCCGTCAAAAGAACAACAGATCGAAGATGCCCAAGCGACTCAGTTGGGCGTCATCCTCGCCCAGGGCAACAGTTTTATGACCGCCGATAGACAAGCTATTGAAGGGCGAATCAAACAATACGAAGAACTTTTAGGAAAAGATAAAGAAAAGATTGCCCGTGTTTTAGTAGGGATGGGGATCAACTTTGTCCCGGGCAACAGCTTCCTTGGCCATTCATTTAGCATCGGTAACGGGGTGAATTTTGACGTGAACGCAGTCATTGAAAGTAAATATGCTGCTTATTTAAATGCGGTGCGCGCGATCATCGGTACCAAAGAATTGCTCCAGTCAGCGGCTTATGCGCAGGTGCTTGGTTTTATCTTCTACCTAGATACCTTAGCGCAGGTCCACAACGCATTTATGAACGGCTGGATTCAGTTTGACCAAAAAGGCGGCGGGGTGGTTGTCTCCGATAAATTCATCCTTATGCCATCACGCGCGGTGATTGATGTAATTCAGAAGATTGCTGATCCGTCGATTACCATCGATGAAAAGACCGGCGAAATGCATTTTACCGATGAGAACGCTAAATATTTCTTCGAAGTCACGGCGGCAAACTTTATCCGCGACTTACCTAAGTTTGTTCTCGGCTACATTCCTTACATCGGGACTTTCTTCGGCGATGTTAGAGAAGGGTTTGTCTGGGATGACAAATTCCCCGTGTATTTACCCGGGCCGGCGCAACTGCAGTTTTTCTTGATGGGCTTGGCTAATGAGGATGAAAATCAAGCATTTTTTGTCCAACGCGGTTACGAGGGAATGCCGCTTCCACAGCTTGGCGACAAATACATTGATCCGGCAAAGGCTGACGAATACGTGATGGGTTACGTTTTAGACCGCAAGACAGAGGAAAAGAAGATTTATTTTATTTCCCACATGTTTGCCAAAGATGAAAACGGCGAGCTTATTTACGGCAAATGGTTCAAGCAGCCGCAAAATGCACAGTACGACAAGATGCCTGGCGAAGCGTACCGTATTCCGTCGAAAGATGTGTTGACGGAAGTTGGCAAACTTTACGATGTTTACCGCGGCGTGGACAGCGAAACGGGTAAGAAGATTTTAGCGGCGCTCATTAATCCGGCGACGGGTAAGATTCTTCATATTTACTACGAATCCGAAGGGCTGCCGCCGGCGGATGTGATTAAGACTTTTGAACGCCAGGGTCAGACAGTTCACGTAACCACCAATCCAGAAGAAGAAGTTAATGCTAACGTCCATCCGGGGATTTCCGTGATTAAAGATGAGTACGTGCCGCCGGTCATCCTTACCAGCCAGTACGCTGCGGAACAATATTATTTCCACAAAAACACGATTGGCACGGATGAAAACGGCAAGACCGCAACGGCGCACATTATTGTCCTCAAGCAAGGCGCCGACGGTGAATACCGCTTCGACCACTTGCAACGTTACGCTGGCGATGTGAAAGATATCAGAATGGGTGAAGTGCAATACCCGCGCGATAAGAATGGTTTTGTGACGAGCAAAGTGATTGCCCGCTTGCCAGATCCTAACCGCGGCACCAAAGGCAATATTACTGAATTTAAGTTACCGGAAAGAATGCCTATTGTGGCGGACAATCGTTTTGTCGGCGCCAATGAAATCGGTTTCCTCGTGGCTGTCCCCAACCGCGTGCCTTTGGCAATGGCGCATTTACCGTTCGGCTCATTCTTCCTTTACGAACAAAAAGACATTGACGGAATGGTCTTGCGCGACGCCGAAGGTAATGTTACCGCCAATATTGTGTGGAGCGTTAACGGCGTTGAGCACGTGGTGAAATTTGTGAAGCCGGGAGAAAAGAGTGTGACGACCAAACTCATTTTCGCCGGCGCCGGGTTGGATTCAACCAAGAAAGAAGTCGGCATTCTTGAATACAGCGCGAACATGCAAAATATTTACGCCGAGATGGCAAAGCACAATGCCTACGGTGTAATCAAAAATGCAGACGGCAGCTACAGCTACATTACTGACGAAACCGGCAGCCCGTTAACTTACAAAACTGCGTTTAACAGCATTCCTGCCGACCAGCCATCGGCAGCGACACGCTTCCTCCGCCAGGTCGGCGGCGAAATGTCCCTGGAAGATTTAAAGAAGGCGCTTGAATTAGCCGGCCTCGCCGACAAAGACGGAACGCTGGCCCAGGGGCTTCTCCAGTTACGAGCCCAACGAGCTACCACCCAGGAAGCCAAAGCCGCTTTTGAAGCCCAGAAGCAACGCTACGAAGAATTACTCAAGGCCCTCAACGAATTACGCAACGCTCGCGGCGCAGCCGCCGAAGAAAAAGCCAAAGCCTTCAACGCTCTGGTGAGAGCCGTCGTTGAAGAAGACGTGAAACTTGAATCCGGCAACGCGTTGGAACGCGTGCTTAATTTTGTTCTGTTGAGCGAAAACGCGGTCCGCGGCGAAAACAAATCAATGGCTGAATTTAAAGCTGAACTTCGCGCCCGCGCCAAAAACGAAGGCGGAATGATTAATGTTCTGGCCAAAGAAATCACGGAATTACGCCGCCGCGCCACCGGATCAATTTTTGGCGTTGACACGGCCGAGGCGTTACGCGCCAAAATCCCGGGCATTCAGGAACAATTAAATATTTTCAGTGGATTTGGTAAACCGGCCGGGGCTAAATCCGCCGCTGAAGTTTACAAATTTGATTTGGGATTAGTTCAAAATAATCAAACCCGCAGCGTTGAACAGCAAATCAGCGTCCTTCGTGATCAGGTCGCCAAAACCCAGTCAGTGATTGATGAATTGAATGCGAAGACACAGAAGGGCGATTTCAACAATGTCTTTTTAAGCGATCAGATCAGCTACTACCAGGAACAATTAACAACCGTTAATAATAATATTAATGCTCTTAACGATTCCATTGCCCGTTCACAACAACGATTAAACGTTGCTCAGTCAGTGGCCAGTGACTTCCCTGAGAATGTCACCTTAGTTCAGGGCTTGTTGGATCGTGACCAACAGGCGCTCAATCTTGAATTACAGCGCCAAGCTCAATTAACCCGGCAGCTTGATCAATTAAAGGCCGATCAAAAATACGGCGCCGGCAAAGTATTCTACACCACCGGTGACCAAGAGCGCGCTGCTTCAATCACCATTCTCCAGAATGAAATTAAATTAGCCAACGAGAACATTGCCTTATTACAGCAATCCGCTAACACGCAAGCGCCGACATTTGGCGACTTGCCGCTGTTCCCGATTACTAGCAATAATCCTAAAGTCCCGACGGCGGCGCAGGTTCAGGCTTACGCCAAGAAGAGCTTGGAAGATGCCGCGGCGGGTGAGAAATACATTGGCCAAGTCATTACACATCAAACCACCAGCGATGAAAGAATTTTATCTGACACAACTGTTGCCGTACTAAAAGACTGGAACGCCGCAGTACCGGCCTTGCAGCAACAATATTTCACTGCTTTGAATACACAAGCTCAATTGGAAGAGAAATTCCAGAATGGTGATAAGACAGTCACTACTGATCAAATTGTCGCCGGCCGCTTAACTCTGCATAACCTAGAAATGCAGTTAACCCAGACACAACTCAGTTTGGTTGATCGCCTTAACAATTTAATCGCCACTAACCAATATTTTACTCCCGAAGCGGCCGCCAAAATTATGGCCGTCTTGGATTTTGAAAACAAAAATGCCTTGGCCAATTTACAGAATATCGCCAACCGCATTGGGTTCGGCCGCGACCCGTTAGAACACATGTTAAATGCGATGGGCGGCATGTTAGAAGCAACACACAAAGAATTATTAGAGAAGATTGATTACGCGACGGCAGAAGAGCGGACTAAAGACGAACAGAAGAAAGCCCAGGACGCGCTCTTGGCCTACCGCCATACTTCCCAGGAATTTGAAAAGACCAAGGCCAAACTTAAAGAAGACATCATCCGTACATTAGCTGATCAAAACGGCGAAAAGGTTTTGAGCCGCGAAACAACCACCGCCATCGACAATGCCTTTAACCATGTTGATGCCCGCGCCCCGCCGAAGATCATCCAAATCGGCAATACGCTTTATTTCTACGGTGAGCCGGTCGGCACCATTACGACTACCAGCGATTCCTTAATCGTTGAGCTCATGGAAACAAAATTTGCCTTCGACGGTAAAGTTGAAAACCCGAACCAGCAGTACAGCAGATCCGATTTATTACGCGACATCAGCATTTATTGGGGCAATGTCCAAGCCAGTGCCCCCAACTCCGCTAACAACCGTTATATTATTCTTGAAGTTCCGCTTACCCCGCAGGAATTAACCAACATTTCCAACAAACTCGGTGCCGGGTATTTTGATGCCACCAAGACCATTCAAACCGAACCGGCCTTTGGCGGTTCTAAGGGTAAATTTGAAAACCAAGAAACACACACCTTCCTGGTGATGGATACTTTAGGTTTCGTTAAGAAAGATGTTGCCCGAAACGGTGATGAACTCTTCGGCGGTGTTGTCGGTGTTATTAAAACGGATGGCACTAGTGAAAATATGATGAAGGCTTTCGAAGGATTGCTGGATTATTCTTTTGATGCCAAGAACAGATTAAAATTAAATTTGGGTTATGCGGATGCAACCCTTGGCGAGAAGAAGCATCTTTTTATCGAAGACACCTTGACCGGCGAACCGGTTGTTAATCGAGATGTTACCTTAAAAAGCAATGATTCCTACAACTTCCAGCGCCTCGCCTTCGAGCATAAATTAAATGACAATTTAACGTTAATCTTCTCCGCCAACCGCGTCGAAGAAGGCGAATTCAATGACCTCTTTAAGAAAAATGTCAGCTACTTCGGCGGCGCCGGCGCGAAAATCAATTTAGGGCCGGTTCAATTACAGGCGGAGCAAGCCTTCCCGGTCGACCGCACCCAGGTAACGGGAACCTACACCACCGCTACCGGCAAGAATTTAACCGCCACCTTCCGCCACATCGAAGGCGTTAATGAATATGGCGTCAGCTACGAAGTTATAAAAAATAAAGACGGCAAAATTTCCATCGGGTTTGAACATAACGCGTACGGACAGAATGCTCTGGTTATCCAAGGGACCCAGAAGATTCACAAAGATTTGAGCGTGCAGGCCGGCGCCAATACTCAGGGCCAGTTCTCCGTCGGCTTGTTAGCCGATGTTTTCGATTTTGTCATCGGCGCTATTAAAGGCAATGACACTCAAGCCAAGGACAAAGAAGAGCACAAACCGTTACCGTTTGTCAAAGGCGGAATCACTGCCGTTGACCGAGAAATGATTCCATTTGGCGAAGATCAGGTCACCCGTGGCACGTATGAAATGCAAGTGAAGGGTTATGAAGACCGCGTGAAGGTGGAGCCGGATTTTGAACGCGGAACCGATCGTTCTGTTATATGGGGCCTTAAAGGTGTTGAGCAGGGAATAGGGATTTACGGTGAAAATTCTACTTACGCCGGCGGCGCGAAATTCCTCGACGGCAGATTTGACCTCGGCTTAAACGAAGCACAGTATACGATTGCCAAGAGGATTATGGATCGCACTGCCGCGGAACTTTCCCGTGGCCATTTCGCCAAAGTCGGGCCAAACCGCTATGAGTTAAAAGTTTCTTATCAAGGCCGTGTGTTAAATATTGCCTTCCCCGGCGAAGCTTTAGTCATCTTACCGGAAGATGTGATGGAGAATACGGAAGTCCTCGGTAAAGAATTCACCTCCGCTTATCCCGTCATTGTTGAGCCGAGCATTCCGACGATACTGAAACAGATTGAATTATTAAAAGGTTATGCCTTCGCGGCGGTACCGGGCGAAGGTTTTGTAACTGCCGAAGAATTCTTACCCGCCGTCGCTAAAGGTAACGGCAAGATCGAAAGTAAGATAATCGGCGTTGATGAAAATAATAAGCCGATTAGAAAATTAGAGTTGGTTCATTACACCACCAAGGCCGGGAAAATTGTTGAGCGCACGGTTATCCAGTCTGGAGTAAAGGCTTATGAAGAAGAGAAGGCCTTTGAGGCCGGCCGATTAATGATTGACGGCAAGGTGGTAGTTGCCCGCAGTACTACACCTACAGCAACTAGATTTTTCACCCCGATTTACGAAGATACGTATCGTGCCTTAACTACCCGCGCCGGCGCTAATGGCGAACATTTTATTATGAAACATGTTGAAGAAGAAGGCCGCGGCTATCCTTATGTCTTTGATGCTAACAGAAATGGATTGATCGAAGAAAATGAGAAACGGGTTATGAGCTACGAAGCGCGCGCGAATTATCCGACCAAGGTAAATTATGTGCCGCTTCTGACAATGTACTTAGGCGATACTGTTATCGAATTATCTGGCGATGAAAATATTAAAGGTTCAGTGAATCTCGCTAAAATCGTCAGAGAAGATTATGAGCAGAGCCGCTTCCAAGTCTCGCATGAAGATGGTAGCTTCTATTTCGTCACGCAAGAAGAATTGATGGCGAATCACGCTGATTACGACGCGATTCGTAAAGAGGCTAAAGATAAAAAGCTTGTTATCAAAGGCACTGACCGCGCCGTCCGCGCGAAAGCATATTTGGATTATGCTTATGGTGAAGCCAAGTTGGAGATAATTGAGCCCAATGGCAATTCTTATAGTTATTTATTGAACGGCATTCAATTAAAAGCTGATGGGTCAATTGTCGATCTAGCTGGGCAACCTCTGAAAATCGAAAACGCGATTGGCCATTCGGAATTCTTAAGCTACAGCCAGGACGGCAATAAAAATATGACAGTTTACGATTACCGTGCCGACACCAAGCAAATCGACACCTTTAATCCGGCCGGCCGCATCGTCCGCAGCATCCGTCCGACATTCCAGGAAATCATTTACTTTAATCCGGAAACAGAAAACGAAATTTATGCTGTCGATCTAAACAAGAAAGACGGTGTCACTTTAACTATCGGCGGGGAAACGATTAATAATGTTACGGGTATTTACACTCATGATGAGGATAAGAAGGCTGATAAGAAGGTTGTTACTTACATTAACTTATGGAGAATTAACCGTCTCGGCGGTTTTGCCTCAGTAACCCGCACCACTTTGGTTGAAGGTACTGTCCAATTAAAAGAAACAGGCAAAATTAAATTGCCTAATACCTACCTTGGGAAAGAAGACATCTTTGCCCAGGCTAATGAAAATGTTTTCACTGAATTTGAACATTCTTACTACGATGCCGTGACCCATCAGATAACCCGTCAGGAAGTTTCCATTAAGACACAACAAGGTATTAGTAAAGAAAGAAGCATTATTACCGAAGAAAAAGTTCAAGCCAAAGCTAGCACCCGTTTTGATTTCAATTCTCTCTTAAAGCATGAAGCCATTAAGAAAGCTTTTGCTCAGTTTGGCATCAATGAAGAAACCATTCTTCAGCCGGCCAAGATTTTAAACCACGGCGATGTGGCAACAACCGACTATCGTAAATTATATGATCCACAGCAACGTAAGTTTATAACGGTACATGAAGAGTTCGGTCATGGGGACTTCATCATCGTTGCGACTGAGTTTGACCAAAGAACCGGCGAGGTCACCATGGCCTATAAATTAACGCCGGATTATCAAATTGAGGCTGTCCGCGTTACACTCACTGGTTCAGATGCTACTTTTGGCCAGATATTTAATGAGGATGTTCGTAAACAATACGAAACCGTGGCGCAAAAACGATTTGGTTTACCAGATAGCAGCCTGTGGAAATTTGACCAGGAAGGCCGTTTCTATGATGGCGAATTAACTAATTTAGGCATTTCACCCAACACCAAACCGGATGTAGTTGTGGAAATTCCGATGCTGCTTGAAACAACCAATGCCCAAACGAAGGCTTACGAGGCATTTGTTGATAAAGCCAAGGTTCTGTTGCAAGAATACCGTAATTCCAATGACGAAGCTAAACGTGCGGAATTAAAAACCGAATTAATCCATATGAGTTTGGCTTATGAAAACGGCAAAACACGTTATACGGATATCCCGGGCAAACCGACGTATTACTATCTTATGCCTAATGACAGCCGCGGCCGAGAGATTGCCGTTAAGTTTAACAACGGCGATTTTGGCCTTAACCTGTGGTCATTTGAAGGGGCTTCGCTGACGGTTACTAACGGCGTTGTCCGTCATGTCGATGTGACACCAACCATCCTTCCGGGTATGATTGTTGTTACTCCTAAGGGCCATCTTAAAGAAGCGGTTCTCTATATTGGCGAGCATAATGTTGACATTTATATGCCCAACGGTGAAGTGAAGACTGTTACCGGTTTAGAATACGAAGCCTATGACAGCAAATCAAGATTAGGCACCATTTATTCCCAGGGTGGGCAGTTACTCGCCGAGATTTCCAAACATATCAAAATTCAGGTTCTCAAAGAACATATAGGTGTTTCCACTAGAGATATTGAAACCATCTTCTTTGATGTTTTCTCTCCGTATCGTAGACCAATTATCGGCACATTAGACAGAGAAGCGCGCATCACTAAAGTCTTTATGGATCAAATTTTCTCCGTGACTGACGATGAAGAAAAACCGGTAAGGCTCACTACGCCAGAAGGAACTTTTGATATCCATACACAACAAGCCAACATTAAAGCGATTGAATCTGAAGGTTTGGCACCGATGATTTATCATCCGCATGAATCAAAATATTTGGATGGTCAATTTAATGATAAATGGCGCCTTGATTTTACAAAACTCTTTATCACTACCGTGTCAGATTACTGGCCAGTAGCTGTTTCGATCCCAGCAGTTTTATTAATGTTAACTTTCCTTTCTTGGGTTTTGACCTTTAGAACAATTGCCCGCACCAAACGTTATTTAAAGGAAAGACGAGCCTCATTGCCAAAGAAAGATATTGAGAATAACAATGCCGAAAAAATTAAGGCCCAGGCTGAAGCGTTATTCGGACGGAGCTTTGGTTTTGCAGAAAGCGAACGCGTGACCGCAGAAGAAAACTTCCGCACCGAAGTTTTCTCACGTTTAGATAGAGGCGAATCCATTGACGAAATTATCGAAGAATATTTCCGTCCCGTTATTATTTGGAAGAAAGAAGTTTTAGGTTTAGACACCCGTGCGTTGGATTTAACCGACCTTTGGATCCTGTTCTTATTAATCAAGGGAAGCCAGTATATGGCTAACATCCCAAGTCTTTTCTATTATTTGATCGATCAAGCTTTGGCCAAACGTGATGATACTATCGGCAGTTCCCATAAAGCCGAAGTGAATATCTGGGCGGATCTTTTATATTGGACGTTAACCAGATTTAAAGGTATTGGCGATGTGAAGGAAACCGCGCACGTTTTACCCTACGAATATTTGTTTACTGATCAGGACGTCGATGAATTATTTAGGTCGAAGCCGTTTATTACCGGGTATGAGAGTGTTGATGCACAACAACGCAGAGAACTTTACAGGGGTTTGATTAAACAGCTAGCAGAAAGATCGGAAGCGTTGGTTACCATTATCGAAAAAGGGAAGAACGGAAAATCTTTAGCGGCTAAATACAACAAACATACATTTAGAATCAAGAGAGCTTTAACTGCTTTCCCTGAATACTATGATTATATTGAATTTCTCAAAGGGGTATTCAAAGGCCAATTCTTTAAGTTCCCCGGGAACGAACCATTGCCTTTAATTACGAAACCATATAGTGATTTGTTGGGCGAAAACGTTTCTGTCCCTCATATTGGCAGGCTGATCAAGAAGTTCGTTACAAATCTCGCTGAAATTAAATTACCATCAAGAGATAAGGATTTTGGGAAGAACCTTAAAGGACAGCTTTATTTGCTCGTCGTTCGTCCGTTATGGCATCTTATTGAAGATACTTCCACTTTATTGGTTAGATTGATATCTAGGCTGCATCTTTTAAGAAATAACTACTTAAATTTAATTATACCGTATGTCTTAGCCACTATTTCCTTAGCCATAGCGCTTGTTCTTCGCGGGGATATAAGCATTTTAACAGCAAACGGCATGGTTCTTGGTTTCATAGCTGTTAATTTTATTTTCTATAAAATTTTGGATTGGTATTTCAAGTACCGCGTGCCTACACGTATTTACGGCGATGCGGTCCGTCCGGATGCTGGCTATAAATCTTTAACATCAACCTGGAAACAGAACACTTTCCGTATTTTCTCTTGGAGTTTTGTAGCTGCAGTCAAAATAGCCTGGAATACCTTTTTCTTAGGTGCGGTTCTTATTCCGATTCTTGAGCTTTGGGGCGCGCTTTGGTATCCGGTTATTCCGATAATGGGCGGCATTACGATACCATTCAATTTCAACATCATCCTTCTTTGGGGAGCAATTAATGTTCCGCTTCGATTTATCTATTTAGATCTTTCTTCTATTAATTACATTATGCAAGTTCCCGTGGGCATGATTGCCGGTGCTTGGAGTGGTTTAGGCGTTATCAAGACCCGCGCCAGAATGAGACGGCTTTACAAAGACAATATGCTCTTAAAACTTATTGCCGAAAAATTAACATCACGCAATCTTACAGCCCAGCAAAAAGATATCGCCGTGGCCAAGATCATTAACACCATTCTCGGTGTTATGTATTTACAAGCCCGTATATCTAAGGAAGATTATCAAGCCAACCGTTGGGAAATTAGGTCAACCGGCACGAGATTCTTCGATGTTGAAATTATTCGTATTCCAGAACAGTTCTTGGAACTCAAGAATGAAAGAATGCAAAAACGGATGTTTGATTTCTTAAGCGGATTATTTATGAAGACTGCCGATATGCCGTTTTTTGATTATATCAGGACGGCTTCGGTTATTGTGCCTCAATACGATGAAGACGTGCTTTATAATTACATAAAAGCTGGCGAAAAAGATACAACGGCTATTAACACGAAATTTAACGTAGGCTTTACTCAATTAAATCACTTAAAGAAACAATATCCGGATCAGTTTAATAATTTTGTTGAACTCATGGCTTCCCGCGGCATTGGTTCTGCTGAAGAATTGCAAAAATTACGTGATTTGAAATTTGGCGAAGAATTACAAGGAATCGACAATCCGGAATTGATTATGCAATTGAGAATGTGGGCGTCACGTCAATTCCAGCCATTCTTCCGCACGGTAGAAGGGTTGATGACGTATGTTGCTGCGTTAAGAATTTTTGCCCAAATGGCCCACCCCGAGGCTTCCGATGAAGAAATTAATAAGATGGTACAAGCTAAATTCCAAATCATTTGGGCATATCAAAACTATGGTAATTATCGTGATAAGTTAGTTAATAAAGATATAAGTGCTCATGAACGGGCGTTTTTGGAAGCAACGGAATTCCTCTTAAAGAAATATTATGAAGAATTTGGTTTCTTGGTCGAAATTGCCGCTCTCTCTAGCGAAAGCAGAGTTAAACAAGAGGAAGGTGAAACAGTAACTTATAAGCAATTTGTCCGAGAGCTCTTAAGGTACGATCCTCAAGAAGGAAAAATAAACACGGTCCGTAAAATTGATTTAGCTGCTGTTCCGTGGGCGCTTCTTAGCGAAGGTAAGCCAAGCAACCAATCGACTGCCATTCTTTATGCCCGCGGTGAAGTTATTAAGACTTTTGACATGAATATGGATTTGTTTATTGAAGAGGCCTTCAAGATGCCGTTGTTATTCGAAGAATTTAATGACAAATCAACAGGAATCGTTAGCTATCCCGAGCATATTATCACGGAAGATTATAATCATATCGGTAGATTTACGGCCGCTGCGGACAGAACATTTGTTACTAACTCAAAACGTGTTTTAGCTTTGCAGGATTCCCTCGGGCATTACGGCCATCCTGATGCCTGGAGAGCTTCGGCAGCAAAAATGTACGGCGGTGTTTCAGCCCTCTTCTATGTCAGCGAAGACATTATGAGCGCTTTCAACCTCTGGCTCAAGGGCATGAGAGTCCGCTTCGTCGAATATATTCAAGCCGGAAAAGCCCGCGAAGTAGGGTTTATGGCGGCCACGGGGTTGTTTATCAAATTCTCCATGGGGGCATACCAGTTAATGCGCAGCCGTACGATGTATTATTTGAATACTTCCAAAGGCGTCGTTACTTTAAATCAGAAGCTGTCCAATTTCTACAATGGTATTGGTTTCTATCATCCGCGCAAACGCATGGCGAAGAAATCGTTGTTTGCATTTCTATTTTACAATTTGGTTTTGGGGATCGGTATTTTCAGCGCCTTTAACAATGAAATGGTTGTTACCTTCATCGGGATCTTTATTTATGCCATCGGGGTTGTTTATCCCGGAATCGGTCAATACATCTTAGAATACGGTATCTTAAAATCTTATCGTTGGGTAAAGAATTTTGTTTTGGGCACGCCATTCTTTGTCGCCTTAATTCCAACTTATGCTGAGGGCGGCGATCAAAGCAAACGAGGAAAAGCAGCTTATCATGCTACGGGGCGTGGGTACGCTCTTGACCACAAGCCCGTTAAGGATATTGTTAAAGAATATGCCCGTACGCACTTTACCAATGGTATTTGGGCGATGTTCCTTATGATTGTTGGTATTAGCGTTTGGAGAAACGTAACGATCTGGTATGCGTTACCGTGGCTTGCTGCCGGTACAGTTATTTTTGTTTATCCATTTATCTCCAATCCTGGCGCTTTGCCTATTCGTGGAACTAGCTTTAAGATTTGGTGGGAACTCTTAAAGACGGATATGGCCGATATGTTTGATTTTCAAGTTAAGGCGAGAATAGCTAGGACTTACTATCACGCTAAGGCATGGTTCTCAAAGAGATTGTTTTTAACGAGCTCTTCTGCCGAGGCCGCCAGACAAGCTGAAAGAAGGACGAATTATATTAATCGACGTGAAAAAGACATTTTCATTGCCAGGGAAATGCGTGAAGGCGGATTAAATAATGACAAATGGCGCCGTCGGTATGATAGTTTACAATATATTGTTGGCGGGATTGCCTGGGCTGTATTTGTGATTGTTTCCGGAATAGCCGTGGCATTGCCGAAGGCGATCATTTCGCTTGGCAAACGCTCTACCTGGACCAAAGGCACGCATGTGTTATTAATATTTATATTGACGAACCTCTTAACTGGTTACAGCGGCGGTTCTTTCTGGGCTGGGTTGTGGGAATTGATGACTACTCATTATATTATTTCTGGATTTATGGTTATCGCGGCCGTCGGTTATTTGATAATAGCGTTTAATAAAGATATCCGTCGCTCACGCTTTATTTATGCGCATAGTATTACGAAAGGATTCTTTTTCTCTATATTTGCTGGTATAGGTGGTTATTTCTATGGTTGGATTAAAGCCTTTAGGGATAATGGTGCCCACATAAGCACCGTTGTTTACGGCTTTATGTTAAGCATCCTTTTGGCATTCGCGACATCGATCGTTACTTACCTTAGCACCATGTTTATTATCCCACCGATTTTGGCCATCATATTACAACTTTATAGTGAGAAGAAGCGGCTTGAGATAGAGTTGGCCATTAATAAGAAATGTGCTGATGGTATCGCATATGATTTGGAAAAAGAAAAAGCCATGGTGAAGGGCACTATGGATGAAGAAAATAATATTCAGGTACAGCATTATGAATATTTACTCGAAGAATACCAAAAAGTCATCGATAAATTAAATGCCAGAATAGAGACATTGGAAGCTCAAGTTAAAGGAAGCACCAAGAAAGCTTCTGACACTGAAGATGAAAATAGCCCTGATAATGACAAAACCAAGGGCGGATTTGGCAGCTTAACGACGACGATCATTTTGTTGGTTGTTGCTTCAGTCGTTGCCGTCGGCCAGGCTGCATTCGCCGATGTCCACTTCCTTCACGCTATCGTAACGTTTATTAAGGAAATGGTTTCTCCGGCCTTTTCCAACACCATGATACAAGCGAGCATATTCGGTTTCTTATTGGGTGGAACAAATGGCCGCAAGCAACATGCCGATCTTTTGGAAGTCCAAAATGAAACAGCTGAAGGTTTCCGCGTTCATCAAATCGTCCCCGATTACGAAACGTTAAGTTATCGATTAGCCCGCCTCTTCATGGCCAGAGCACGTAAATACATTCGCCGCAATGGCAGCTTTAACGTCGCGATTGCTCAGGGAGACACCTATCGTGGTATGTTCGAAATTTTAGTCAATGATTTCCGCAATGAGAAATACAACGATGAATCCATCTGGAAATACATCAATGTGGCGGCGACCAATGAAGAATTCAACAGCAGCCGCGAGTCGAGTACCTTCGAAGGGTTAGTGAACCCGATCCGCCGCGCGATCAGCGGCACGTCGAACGGTACGAAGGCCAATGGTATCTTGCCGTATATCCGCTTCAAGAATCAAACCATTGAGGCTGTGGAAGAAGCCTTACGTGGTTTATTAGGAAAAGCCGGCAAGTTTGATTTAGTCATGCTCGGCATCAGCGCCTCCGGCCGTATCGCCGGTTTCGCGGACGATGATGTTTATGAAACCAGCGCCTGGGTGATCGAAAATTCTGAAAACCATGACAAGAAGACACTGACACCCGAAATTCTCTTAAGACGTTCTAAGGAAATTGTTTTAGCCGCGGCCGTTAAAGAAGAGAAGAGCGAAATCATCGGTCATGTGTCCCAAGGCACTGGCCCACGCAATGCCGTTGAACTTCATAACCTCCGCGATAAAGTCAACTTCTATGTTGACCGCACGGTGCATAGCTGGAAACAATTTGAGATCGTGGTTAATGGTGTAAAAGTGAAGATCGATATTCGTCATGGTCTCAATCCGAAACGTGCCGTTGTCATTCGATTCCGCGCGCCCTCCGTCCTCTCCGTGCGGGCTCTCAATCTGCGCATTTATGGAAGCCCAAGCGACTGGCCTACCCGCAGCGTCAACGATTCGACCTGAGATTGCGCGCATTTCTCGTACACTCGGAGGCGCAAGAATTATGCCGCTAAGGATTTGATTCTCTTCGAGGGCAATGTCCATCGCGGAATCCTGCACATTCCAGTTTCGCCACGATCCCTGCCAGGTGGATATTACATAGTTACCTGGCGCAAGCTGTCCAATGGAAAATGAC
>CAZVZR010000045.1:0-22225 GCA_964630825.1 uncultured Planctomycetales bacterium
AAAGAACAGATCAATAAAAAGACGGAAGAGTTAAAAGCTGAGAACCTGGAATATACCAGAAGCGACGTTATAAAGACGGAATCAACCAACCCTATTATCTCTGAAATTAAAAGGGCATTGGATAATATCGATGGAGCTGGCACTGTACCCAGTAAAACGGCACCAGCCGCCGCATCGGATGCCAATTTAGCGAAAGTTGTGCTAATTGACAAACTTAATGATGCGATTAATCAGGAGAATGTCTTGGCGCGGGATGTGGGTGTTAATGAAAACATCTATAATTTACTTTTACAACGATTAGAAACCGCCAAGATTACACAACGGCTTCAGTCATCTAAGGAAGGGACACATTATGAGGTGATCGATCCGCCGCGTGTTCCCTTTGAGCCGTTTGAGCCCAACAAATTTTTGGTTATCTTTTTAGGAGTATTTTTGGGCTGCGTAACAGGATTAGCATTGGTATTTCTTTCCGAAGTTTTAGACAAGTCGTTTATCGACGTTGAAGAAGCTAAAGAGTATTTAGGTGTGCCGCTTTTTGGTGCGATTTCTAAAATTACGACTCAGGAAGATGTGCAAATGGCATTTGACCGGCAGCGCTGGATGTATAGCCTGACCGCTGTTGCCGGCGTTGTCCTTATTATCTTAACGGCAGCGATAACGAGCCTTATTCGTTAACGAAAGGGTTATATGTATCTAAAATATTACGGATTTAAAGAGGCACCATTTAACCTAACGCCCAATTCCCGTTTCTTTTTTCAAAGCGCCAAGCATACCGAGGCGTTAAGTACGTTGATTTATGCGATCGAAGAAAGAAAAGGATTTGTGGTTATTACCGGTGATATTGGTTCCGGCAAGACAACAGTTTATCGCACTTTGTTAAATAAACTTAGTGCCACGACCCAAACAGCGGTTATTAACAATACACACATAAGCGGAAAAGATTTGTTAACGACCATCTTGGAAGATTTGGAAGTGGAATATAAGCCCGGATCAAAAGCAAAATTATTATTTCAGCTTAATGAATACTTAATTACTCAATTACGTAACGATTGCAACGTTGTTTTGATTGTTGATGAGGCCCAGAACCTTAAGCCTGCTGTCTTAGAAGAAATCCGGATGCTTTCCAATCTTGAAACAGAGCATGAAAAGTTAATTCAGATTGTGTTTCTTGGGCAGCCTGAATTAAAAAAGAAATTGGCTTTGCCAAGGCTGGAGCAGTTGCGGCAAAGAATAGCCGTCTATTATCATTTAACGCCACTTACCGAAGCGGAAACAAAAGAGTATATCCTTCATCGTTTGAAAGTTGCCAGCGAAAGCGACCGGGAATATTTTTCACCGGAAGCCTTGGATTTGATGTATCAGCATTCTAAAGGAGTGCCGCGGTTAATCAATCAGATTGCGGACAGTGCATTTTTAAACGGTTTTATCTATGAAAAGCCGGTCGTCGACAAAGCTTTAATGCAGGAAGTTATTAATGAATCGCCGACAGCACAAATTGTCCGGCAGTCCAAAGAAAGTTTCGGGTCGGAAGAAAGTTTACAGGAACAAATTATTTAATATTATTTAAGCTTATTGGAAGTTAAATAGGAAAGGAATAGTCATGGGAAAATTAACAGATGCTCTTAAAAAAGCCGCGGATGAAAGATTTGAGCGTATAAGTAAAATAACTCAATTCAGAGAACAGCAAAAACTTATCATTAAAAAAATAGGCGATTCCAAAGTTGATTCCCGCGTTATCACTTATTTTGATCCGAAAGCGCTGATCACAGAGCAATATAAGATATTAAGGACCAATCTTTTGTCGCTCAATAAAGGGCGGCCACCTAAATTGATCGTTGTGACAAGCTCTTTACACTCCGAAGGAAAAACCATTACGGCAGTCAATCTGGCCATGACCATGGCACAAGCAACCCACAAGCCCAAGATTCTTTTAATAGATGCCGACTTGCGGCGCGGCCGGGTGGCTAAGTATTTGGGGGTTGAACCAAAAGCGGGCCTGACGGAAATTTTAAAAGGTGAAGCTACCATTGATGACGCCCTCTTTAGCATTGACGGTGTTGAAAACCTTACTTTTATAGCCTCAGGGCAAATACCGCAAACCCCGGCAGAACTCTTGGATTCAGATGCCATGCGTAAAACCCTCGCTCACATGAGGGCGCAATTCGATCATGTTATTGTCGATACGCCTCCGATTATTTCGGTAACTGACGCAGGTATTGTTGGTGCCCAATCAGACGGTGTTTTGATGGTCATCCAAGCAGGCCGCACACAGCGAGGGATTGTCCAGCGGGCGATGGAGCTTTTGAATCAGGCGCACTCAAAAGTGCTGGGGCATATCCTCACCAATATCGAGTATCATCTTCCGGAGTATATTTATCGTTACTTATAATAGGGAAGAGAGAAATAAATTTTGTTAAGTAAATGACAATTCCCTAATAAGGGAGGAGTCTAAATAGTCAATAGAAAGGAAACGACAATGGGTAAATTTTTAGTCACAGGAGGAGCGGGGTTTATAGGGTCCAATATTGCTGAACAATTAGTTAAACAGGGACATTTTGTCCGTGTATTAGATAGTTTTTATTCCGGGAAAGAAGAAAATATTGACTTTGCCAAAGGGTTAGGCAAGGACAAGTTTGAACTTATTAGAGGCGACATCCTCGATAAGAATGCCTGCCAGAAGGCTTGTGCAGGCATGGATTATGTATTGCATCAGGCAGCGTTACGTTCTGTTCCCAAATCCTTGGACGATCCTGAAAGTTATAACAATGTAAATATCAACGGAACGTTATATCTGTTGCAGGCAGCGGCAAAAAATAAAATAAAAAGGTTCGTTGTTGCTTCCTCTAGTTCGGTTTACGGTAATGTTGATAAATTTCCTGAGAAAGAAGACGCGTATCCTTTTTTAATATCGCCTTACGCTTTAAGTAAATTAGCAGGAGAATACTACTGCCGGATATTTTCGGAATTTTACAATGTGGAAACGGTATGTTTAAGGTACTTTAACGTTTTCGGGCCAAAACAAGCATTGGATGATGAGTATGCCGTCGTTGTGCCTAAATTTATTCATTGCATTCTTAACGACCAGCCGCCACCTATTTTTGGGACGGGAAAACAGTCTCGGGATTTCACCTTTATCGATAATGTTGTTTCGGCAAATATTAAAGCGGCAACAACTCCCGGCATTAAGCACGAAGTCCTTAATATTGCCAATGGTAAAGATACCACGGTTTTAGATATCGTTAATAACTTAAATAAGATCATCGGAAAAAAAATTAAACCGCAACTTTTGCCAGTGCGCACCGGTGATGTATTTAAGACTCTGGCGGATATTTCTAAGGCCAAGGCCAAAATCGGCTATGAACCTAAGGTTAATTTTGAGGATGGGTTGAAGAAGACGGTTGAATATTTTCGGGCAAAATTTAACAAGTGAAGGTTGATAAGACAAGATGAAAAATATTGTTAAAGAAAAATTGGATGTGTATTGTGTGGGATCTGTAATGAAGGGGGTAAAAGTATACCAGCGTATTTTAAACCTTTGTAAAGATTTCCCCATCGATCCGGGTATTCATTTTGATCGATTGCCACGGAAAGAAGAGTATGTATGGGTTCAAAAAGCAATTAAATCTGCTCACTGATTTTTGATAAAGTAGAAAGGTGTAGGGCAATTTTAATATATATTTTGAATTCTTGTTTGTCGGGGAATAGTACAAATGTTTTGGTTTTATTTTTTAAAAAATTAGTCCAAGAAACGGATTTTTATATTTTTTAAATATCTTAACTATTATTAATATTAATATATATCATAACGTCATCCGTTATTTTTTGTCTTTTAATTAACAAATTTAAATTGGAAGGAATGGGTTATTTATGTTTAAGGAACTTATAGAATATCGTGATTTGTTGTACATGTTGACGGTTCGGGATATTCGCATCCGTTACAAGCAGGCAGTGATGGGATTTTTGTGGGCATTATTTATGCCGGTGGTGGCTGTTGCCGCAGGTATTTTAATCAAGAAATCTATGGCGGTAGTTTCTGGTCGCCCAGTAGATATGGCTGGGATTGTTTCCATTTCTGTAAAAGTCCTTCCTTGGACTTTTTTTATAAGTTCGATACGTTTTTGTGTGCAAAGTTTAGTGGGGAACAGTAGCCTGGTGACAAAGATTTATTTCCCCAGAGAAGTTTTACCATTAGCAGCTATATTGGCCTGCTTTTTTGATTTTGGCATTGCGATTTTGGTTTTATCAATTTTTTTGATTGTAGTTAAAATCGGCCTCAGTTCCTGCTTATTCTTCCTGCCGGTTATATTGTTCGCGTTGTTTCTTTTTACTGCTGGAGTCGGCATTTTCTTGTCAGCCGCTAATCTTTTTTTTAGGGATGTGAAATATATTGTGGAAGTAATCCTGATGTTCGGGATTTTCTTTACTCCGGTTTTTTACCAAGCCAGCAGTTTTGGCAAGTGGGGGACATTTTTGCTTATTAATCCAATCGGCAGCTTATTGGAATCAATAAATTCAGTTGTCGTCTTAAAACAGTTTCCGGACCCATTTTGGTTGGGGTACGCTTTGATCGCCTCGATTGTCACATTTTGGTTTGGAATGACGTTCTTTCATAAACAAGAGCCCTATTTCGCCGAAAATATTTAATTAATAAAATACAGGAGTCTTAATCCGATGAATGCTATTGAGTTTACAAATGTCTGGAAGAAATTCCGTAAGGGAGAAAAGTTTAGTTCTTTACGCGATGCTATTCCTCACATGTTTAAAAATATTGCTGCGAAGAACGCCGGGAATAACATTTTGGAGGAAAGTGAATTTTGGGCAGTCAATGATGTAAGTTTTTCTATCGGGAGCGGTGAAGTTGTTGGCTTTATCGGGTCTAATGGTGCAGGAAAAAGTACAATTTTAAAATTGCTCTCCGGTATTATTGTTCCCAATAAAGGCCATTTGAAGGTTAATGGGCGTTTATCGGCGTTGATTGAAGTAACCGCCGGTTTTCACCCTGAACTGACGGGTAGAGAAAATGTTTATCTTAATGGGACGATTTTGGGGATGAAAAAAAGAGAAGTTGATGAACGATTTGATGAAATTGTTGAGTTTTCCGGGATTGAAGAATTTATTGATACTCCGGTTAAAAGGTATTCTTCCGGGATGTACTCAAGGTTAGGTTTTTCTGTCGCCGCGCATGTTAACCCTGACGTCCTTCTGGTTGATGAAGTTTTGGCCGTTGGGGATATTGCTTTTCAATCCAAGTGTGCTGAGAAAATGCGCGAACTCTTAAATAGCGGTGTAACCATTATTTTTGTTTCTCATAATCTTCCATTGGTGCAGAGCCTTTGTAAAAGAGTTTTTCTCATTGATAGAGGAGCAATTCTCAAGGATGGGATACCGGAAGATGTTATCCCTTATTATGAAGATGCTGTTTTAAACCAGAGAGAGGAAGAGATCCGAAAGAAGTCAGAAACAGATTATAAGGTGAAACTCAATGAAAAATCACAGGTGCAGATTTCAGCGGTTCAGTGCCTGAATAAAAATGGGGAAACTAAGGAAAGTTTTGAGTCCGGGGAAGAATTAACTTTAAAGGTTTCTTATGAATCAAGTAAAGATATCTCTCATCCTATTTTGAGTTTACAGTTAATTCGAGCGGATGGTGTCGTGTGCTTTACGTCGAATACAAAGGATAGTGGTGTTGTTGTTGATAAAATTCAAGGCAGCGGGGCGTTTTTAATTAATTTAGGGAAGCTAAACCTTGCCCCAGGAATATATCTTCCACAGGTTACGATTTGGGATAAAGACATGATCCATCCCTATGTTATTAATAAAAAATGCATACTAAGAATCAATAACATAGGGGTAAAACAGTATGCCAATGCTGTTTTTATTCCTAAAGTAGAGTGGAAAATATAATGTTTAATCGCCGGGTAAATATTGGTGTTGTCTGTATTTGAAAGGACAATTATGCCCAAAGTTAGTGTAGTCATCCCTGTATATAATTGTGCCGGGTTAATTGATAAATCGCTCGATAGCGTTCTTAACCAGACTTACAAAGATTATGAAATCATTATTGTTAATGATGGGTCGACGGACGCAACGGAGTCGGTCCTAACTAATTATATTAAGAAATACCCGGGTATTATTAAATGTTTTACCCAGGAAAATGGCGGGTCTGCCAAAGCTAGGAACACGGCCATTGCGCATAGCCAGGGTGAATACATTGCATTTTTAGATTCTGATGATATTTGGACAGTGAATAAATTAGAAAAGCAGATGAAGGTTATCGACAAAGACCGTAGTATTAATTTTGTTTTTTCGAATGCCCGCTTGATTAACCATATCGGTGAAGATCTAAACAGGTTATATATAAATGGCGATGTTGATGTTATTAGAACCTACCCCTTGTTTGATCAGCTGTTACTAAAGAATTATATTCCCCTTTCAAGTATTGTAATTAAAAGGGATATTCTAAATTCTCTCGGAGGGTTTGAAGAAAATTTATGGTGGTGTGAAGATTATAACTTCTTGTTAAGGGTAGTTAAAAAAGTTAATGTCTTTGAAATGCAAGAAGAGCTTGTCCTGTATAGACTGTCGCTCCAAAGTAAAAGCAAAAATTTATTGAACAGGCACAAAGAAACCACCGAATTAATTAATAAGTACCGACCAGGCTGTATAACTAAGAATCAGAGGTTTAATGATTTAATAAGAAAAAGATTGTCAGCTTGTTATTTTGGTTTAGGTTATGCCTATTATGAGGAAAACCAGCTTTTAGGTGCCCGGAAAGCTTTTAGCCAATCAATGGTTTACTCGCCGTTACATAATTTGAAGAAATATTTCCTTTATTTAATTAGCTTTTTACCGTTATCTTGGATCGAAATATTAAGGAATTTTAAAAAGGGATTTTCGAAGCATGCTTAAAGTTAGCGTCATAATTCCATCTTATAATAGCGTGCAGTATATTTCCGACGCACTAGAAAGTGCCTTAAAGCAAACGTATCAGGATTATGAAATAATTGTTATTGATGATGGTTCAACAGATAATATTAGAGACGTTATTACGCATTATCAGGGAAAACATCCACAAAAAATTCGTTACATCTATCAAGATAACCAGGGTTTAGCAGTAGCCCGCAATACAGGGATTAAAGAGGCAAAAGGAGAATTTATAGCTTTGTTAGACGCCGATGATGCGTGGTATCCCAACAGGCTGGCAGAAGGTGTTCGTGTATTAGAAAGTAACCCAGATGTTGGATTGGTTCATGCCAATATCGATAAAATTGATAAAAACGGGAACTATCTTGATACACCTAAAAGAAATATACAGCACTTAACCGGAAATATTTTTAGAAATATTTTATTGCGCGATGCACACATTGCCTGTCCTACCGTTTTATTCCGTAAAGCCTGTTGTGATACTGTCGGATTGTTTGATGAAAAATTAACACGGTTAGGGTGTGAGGATAGAGAATTATGGTTAAGGATAGTACAAAAATATAAGACGCATTATATCGATGCGGTTTTGGCTAAATACCGTGTTCATGATAAAAGCATGAGCCATAATGAAGAAAAAATGATGAAGGCACGTCACTACGTATTGGACAAGTTTCTAACGTCAAATAAACTTCTAAAGAGAAGGGTCCTTGCCAGTATTTATAAAGAAAATGGAGACAGTTATTTGTATAAGGGGATGTTTCGGGAGTCGCAACAGCAATATTTCAACGCAATTAAACTATGGCCCCTGTCTTTTTGGGCATGGATAAATTTTGTAAAAGCCTCATTAAAAATTAGGCCCCCCACAACTAATAATAAGAAAAGGATAGCTGTGGTTACAGGGCTTTTTCCCGCTTTGTCTGAGAAGTTTATCGTTGATGAAGTCACAACTTTAATTGATTTGGGATATGAAGTTGATATTGTTGCTTTAAAAAAAGGGGACATGACGAAACTTCATCCCGAAATTACCCAATACAGCCTTTTAAATAAAGACCGATGTTATTTTTATGAGTTCCCTGAGAATAAATCTCTGCAAGTTTTAAGGGCTTTGGGAATCCTTTGCCGATATGGATGGCGGTATCCCAAAGAAATTAGCCAGTGTCTAAATACTAAAAAATATGGCGGGAAATATTTTGCGATGCAGAATTTGTTTCTTGTCGGGCATTTTTTGGAGCATAAATATGATTTGATTCATTGCCATTTTGGCAACATTGCCATGAAATTCGCATTTTTAAAAGATATTCTGAACATCAAAATGATTGTTTCTTTTCATGGGTATGATATTTCCAGTCAGGTAGTTTCAAACGGCAATGGGCTTTACCAAAGTTTATTTAAAAAATCGGATTTGCTCTGCCCGGTTAGTGACTATTTTGGTAATCGCCTTAGAGGCTTAGGTGCACAAACAGATAAAATAAGGGTTCATTATTGTGGTATTCGCTTTAAGGATTTTGAGTATGTCCCACGAAGTTTTAATTTTAATAAACAGATCCGTTTAATTTCTGTGGGGAGATTGACTCCCAAAAAAGGGTTTGCTTATTCTATCGAAGCTATTGCTAAATTAGTGCCAAAACATAGTAATATTTGTTATACGATTATCGGGGAAGGAGAACTTAGGTCAGAGTTGCAGGACTTATCAAATAAGCTGGGTATTGGCCATATTGTTGAGTTTGCCGGAGGGCTTACACATGATGAAGTGAAGAATTATCTATGCAAAGCGGACATCTTTGTCCTTCCGAGTGTCACCGCTCTTAACGGTGATCAGGAAGGCATTCCGAATGTGATAAAAGAAGCCATGGCGACGGGGATGCCGGTTGTGTGCACGAATCATGCGGGGATTCCAGAGCTCGTTGAGAATGGCGAAAATGGCTTTTTGGTTCCTGAAAAGAACGCGCTGGCGTTGGCAGAAAAAATAGAATATTTCATCACTCATCCCGAGGAGTGCCGAGCGATGGGAAAAAAAGGGCGCGGGATTGTCAAAAAAAGATTTGATATGCTTGATTTATGCAGGCAGCTGGAGAAGATATCCAGAGAAATTGAGTAAACGTAGAAATTTTCTTAAAGTAAGGATATGCAAACAATGATCAATCAAATACGATATCTTGGTGATGATTTGCGGCGGTGGTCATGGAGTTCCTTCAGGAGCATTTTTTATAATGTCTTTGAACAGGGAGTGTGGGTAGTTGTATTTTACCGGCTAAGCAGGGTATTGTTTTTAGTTAAAATACCACTCATCAAGGTTGTATTACGTTTGATTGCATTCTTTTTGATGAAGTTTTCTGAGTTTTTCTTGGGGGCAGTAATTAAACCGGAAGCGGATATTGGTCCAGGGTTATACGTTGGGCACGCAGGTTGTATCATTGTCCACCAAGAAGTTAAAGCGGGAAAGAATTTGAATATTGGACCGGGTGTGATCATAGGACAAAAAGGCTTAGGGGCAGAAGGAGTCCCGCAACTTGGGGATAATGTGTATGTTGGGACAGGAGCAAAACTTTTAGGGAATATTCATATAGGAAATGATGTTCGCATTGGGGCTAATGCTGTTGTTTTGAAGGATATTCCTGATGGCGCGACGGTGGTTGGGGTGCCGGCGCAAATCATAAAAGGTGGGTCAATTTAATGTTAGCCGCGGTCAAGGAATTTCTGCCAATAATCCTTTATTTTGTTGGAATTGCTACGTTTTTTATGGCGATAACCGGGCGGGTACAATATGCTTTGGCCTTTACTGTGTTTTTGTTTCCTTTGCGCAATGTGGTCGAGCGACTTCAGGAGTTTCCTTTGGGAAAGGATATGATTGATTTGCTAATTATGGGGATGCTTATCGGCTGGCTTATCAATACTCTTGTTAATCGCAAGAAATTTTTTGAATCAACCCCGTTGAGTTGGACTGCATTGATAATGATCGGTTATATGCTAATTTCTGTTTTCGTGGGATATTCTTACTTGAATTACTTCACTTTTCTGGATTTTTCCGATCCCCGCGTACAAACTTGGAAGAATTTTTCCGTATTACCAATATTGTTTTTGATTACGTTTAATAATGTACGCGATAAGAAATGGATGTGGCGGATACTTATTGTGATGTTTGGGACAATGGTGCTTATGGATATGTACCAAATTCGCCAGATTGCCTGGTTTTCTTCTCTAGAATCAAGAGAGAAGATTCACGGAACATTTCAATATCTTGGGCCAAACGAAGTGGCTGCTTTTTACAATATGTATACTGTTTTTATGTTGAGTCTGTTTTTTTGCCTCAAAGATAAAAAGCCCAAACCTTTTATGGCAGGATTAACCTGGGCCAATCTCTTTTGTGTTTTGTTTCTTTTTTCCCGTGCTGCTTACTTGGGGCTCGTTGCGGGATTGTTTTTTCTTTTTGCGCTACGGAAAAGAGTGCTCCTGATTCCTTTGGTGATTCTAGTCATTTCTTGGCAAACAATGCTGCCGGAGAAAGTCAGGGAGCGTATTGAAATGACTACCAATGAATACGGCCAATTGGATGTTTCTTCACAAAGGCGCATCGATATTTGGCACCAAAGCATTGATCTTTTTGTGGGCAGCCCGATTGTCGGGGTCGGTTTAGGGATTTTTCGTTTCTTAGGGTATGATTTGGGGGATACACACAACATTTATTTGAAAATATTAGCCGAACAAGGATTGATAGGTTTATTTATTTTTCTGCTATTGCTGTGGTTGGTGTTTTTGCAAGGCATGCGTTTGTATTCTAGAAGTGAAGATGATTTTGCCAGAGGGATGGGCCTAGGTTTAAGTGCATTGATTATTGTTTTACTGATTAACAATATGTTTGGTGACCGTTGGACATATATGGAAATCAGCGGTTATTGGTGGATTTTAGCGGGAATGGTATGTCGGCTGAACTTAACGGCTGTAAAAGCAAGAGTAAATAAGAGGATAAAAAAAGATCCCATGGTTGAGTTAATCGAAAAACAAGCTATGTTGGAAAGATAGGCTTGAAGAATATGGGCAGAATTAATTATGGAAAATGAATTAAACAAGAGAATAAAAATAGTCTTGTTAACAGACTGTTTCTCTAGTGTCACGGCTGGTGGAGCAGAGCGGCAAATCTATGAATTGGCGAGGAGACTAAACAAAAGTAAGCATGATGTAACTATTGCTAGCTTGGAGATGACAGCACCGTCAAAACGGGACACTGTTGATATAAACGGCTTTAAGTTTATTTTGTTTCCTTTAAGACGTATTTACGGGATTTCCGGTTTCGTTCAAGGATTAAATTTTTTTAAGTTTCTTAAAGAGGAAAAGGCCGATATTTTAATGACATTTCATTTTAGCTCAGATATGTGGGGGACTATATTGGGGAAGTTAGCAGGTGTTCCCGTCATTATTTCTAATCGCCGGGATATGGGGTTTTGGCGAAGCAGAAGGCACATTGAGGCCTATAAGATTATTAACCGCTGGGTGGACAAGATTATCGTCAATGCTGTGGCGACTAAAACTAAGTTTATTTTGGAGGAAAACCTTAAAGCCGATAAGGTTGAAGTCATTTATAACGGTATAGATATACTATCCCAGACCAATCCCGATGATGTTATTCGGCTCAAAAAGCAATTTAATATTAAGGAAGATGAGATTGTTATTGTGCACGTTGCTAGTTTAAAACCGGTCAAAGGACATGAATATTTATTGCGGGCGATTGCCCAAATTAGTTATACGGTAACACATGTTCGACTTGTTTTGATTGGTAAAGATGAATTAAGTGGCCAGTTACAAGCTTTGGCGCAAGAGTTAGGTATTGAAAAACATGTTTTATTCTTGGGTAGTAGGGACGATGCCAGAAATTTAATTGCCTTGGCGGACATATGTGTTTTGCCTTCGTTAAGCGAGGGAATGTCTAATGCTATTTTAGAGTACATGGCCTCTGCCAAACCAGTGGTCACGACAAATGTGGGAGGAAACCCGGAGCTTATTGAACATGGCTGTCAAGGGTTGTTATGCCCTAAGGAGAATGTTCTTGAGTTGAAAAATGCCTTAGAAGAATTGATTGCTGACGGCCACAGAAGATTGGTAATGGGACAAAACGGATTACAAAAGGTCCAGAAAGATTTTTCAATGGGTAAGATGGTTTCGACTTATGAATCACTCTTTAGTCGGTTATTAGAACCCCCAATGATGAAGGTGCTTCATTTAATCAGCAGTAATGGTTTATATGGAGCTGAACGCGTCATTTTAAATTTGGCCAGCTATAATGGCTTTCCAGTAACAGTTGCTGCTTTAAAGAATATTCATAACCCCCATTTAGAGATAATCGCTGAAGCAAACAGGATGGGAATAAAAACAGCCATCTTTGAATCTTCGGGGCGATTTGATATCAAGACGATCTTCAGGGTCCGTGATTATCTTAAGAAAGAGCAGATTGACTTGATACATACGCATAATTATAAATCAGACATTTTAGGTTTTTTTGCGTCTTTTCTTACGGGAAAGAAATGGGTGGCGACAAACCATGTCTGGCATGGGAATGACCATAAGTTAAAAATCTATGAAAGTATTGATGCTTTTATTTTGAGATTTGGGACAATTATTTTCGCTGTATCGGATGAAATCAGAGAAATTCTTATTAAGAAGAATATTAATCGTAATAAAGTTAAAGTCATTCATAATGGAATAGATATTTCAGCTTTTAATATGCCTTGTGATGAAGAAAAGCTGAGGCAATCTTTGAAAATATACAATCATGAAAAAGTTGTATCTATTGTGGGACGGCTAAGTGAAGAAAAGGGGCATCAGGTTTTCTTGAACGCGGCTAAAGAGGTACTTCAGAAAGAAAAAGATGTTAAATTCCTTATTGTTGGCGGTGGTTCACTAGCAGAAATATTAAAGCAACAGGTTCAACGTATGGGGTTAGAAAAACAAGTCATTTTTACAGGTATAAGACAGGATATTCCGCAGATTTATGCGATAAGCGATATATTAGTTAATGCTTCTTCTATTGAAGGGCTCCCCATGACGATTTTAGAGGCTATGGCCGCGAAGGTCCCAATTATCGCAACACCAGTGGGCGCTGTGCCGCAGGTTATTACCAACGGTCAAAATGGCATGCTTGTGGCTGTAGGAGATGAGGTCGCCTTGGCTCAATCTATTATAGAATTATTGCGGTCTTCTCACAAAAGTCAACTCTTGGCCCAGGAGGCCTATAGAGATGTGAACGAGAAGTTCAGCGTGGTGACCATGGCAAGGAAGTATAAAACGTTTTATGAGGAGATATTCTCGCCGACGGCGAATGTCCCGGCTTAAAATGGGGAAAGAAAATGCGGGTATTGTTCATTGCTCCCCGGTTACCCTGTCCAGCAGATACTGGGGCAAAGATACGGACGCTCAACATCATCAGGCAAGTCTTGGAATTTGCGACAGTGGATCTTATCTGTCTATCCTTTGATGATAATGACAAAATTTATGCCAAAGAGTTAGCCCGCCTTGGGATTGAAGTGCATTTAGTTGCGGCCCAAGAACCGCCAACGGCACAAAAAGTAAAAAGCGTGCTTTTGGATAAGGACCCTTATTCCGTTAATAAATATTATTTAAAGGAAATGGAAGATCAGATTATCATTTTACGAAATTCCTATCAATATGATGTCATTCATTTTGACCATATTCATATGACACATTACCGTGATTGCTTGGACGGGCTTCCATGTATTGTCGATGAACATAATGTGGAGTATAAAATCTTGGAGCGCTGCTCTGGTGTTGAAAAGAATATCGCCAAGAAAATTGTTTACGGGTGGCAAGCTAAAAAAATGGCAAAATTTGAAGCCAGGATGCTGCGCCAGTTTTCGTATGGGTTGGCGGTTTCAGAAGACGACCGGCAGTTGTTAGAAAATCTTACGTACAACACCGTCAAAACTGGTGTCATTGCCAATGGGGTTGATACAGACTATTTTCGGTCTACCAGTGAAGTTAAAGCCACGGGATTGGAGATAAAAAAAGAAGAGGCGCTTATTTTTACCGGATCAATGGATTGGCTGCCTAATGAGGATGCCGTCTTATATTTTAGCCAATATGTTTTGCCCTTGATCTGGAAGCAGAATAAGGATGTGAAATTTTTTATTGTTGGGAAGGGCCCATCTGTTGCCGTCCAAGCTCTAGGGAAAACGGATGGGCGAATTATTATTACCGGCCGTGTTGACGATGTCCGTCCCTATATGGAGCGCGCCAAAATTTTTGTTGTCCCCATCCGGATTGGCGGAGGGACGAGGTTGAAAATTCTTGAAGCGATGTCGATGCAAATGCCGGTTGTGTCAACGTGTGTCGGTGCGGAAGGGATTGATTATACACACTCGTTGGATATCATCATTAGTGATGACCCGCAGGAAATGGCCGATAAAATTGTAGCCCTTCTCACGGACGAACCGGGCAGGGTCACTTTGGGTGAAAAGGCGCGTCAGTTGGTTTGTGGTCAATATGATTGGCGAATTATTGGCGAACGGTTAAAAAAAATTTACAAAGAGATAACCAATGTATAAGAGTTTGATCATTGCTGTTATTGCCTTTCTTGCCGGCATCACTGCCGGCGTTGCGGTCAGCTTTTTCTATGGCCCGCAGGTATACCGTGCCCTGCAAAGAGGCGAATTGTCGTTTCAAATGCCCAAACTTTTTAAACCCAAAAGCGGGCAGCTTAAAGATTTTTATTTGAGTTTTGAGAATGATGAGGAATTAAAAGTACTAAAACCGGATAACTCCGTTAGAGTTGCAAAGTCGACGGAGCATGCAACGGACAAAGAGCATTCCTTAAGAGTTGAAATTCCTTCCGGAGATGGTTTTCCTGGCCTATTCTGGGAGGTGTACGGCAAGGACGTGCAGAACTGGCAGGGGACAGAAGATTTCCGTTTGAATGTGTTTAATGCAAATGAGGAAGAGATTCACCTCCAGGTCAAATTTAAGAGCGGCAAGAGTTATCCTAAAAAAACATTTGATTACACGGTGGATTTGCAGCCGTTAGCTTTGAATGAAATTAGGATTCCCATTAGCCAAATTGCCTCTCATTGTGATTTGACGGGCATGTCTTATGTGAAGGTGTTTGTGCAAGATCCCCAGAAAGATCTCATCTTGTTCTTTGATAGTATGGGTACTAAGGCAAACCATGTCAGAGGTGCTTCTTCGTCCGCGTCGTTATTAGCGCTATCTATCAATCCTACAAAACATATTCACAAAATCAGCCCACTGATTTACGGAAGCAATTTTCACCCCAAAACCGAAATGGAAATGGATGTAGCAAAATTTGCGCGAGATACTGGGGTTACGAATTTCCGCTTCCCGGGGGGCGGCTCTGAAGGGTATCATTGGAAGTTAGGGGAATTTGATTTTTCGGATCGTTATGACACAGCCCCATTAGCAAAGATGGAAAATGTGATTAAGTTTTGCCATATAGCCGGTACACAGTTAGTCATACAGGTTAATGTGGAGTCGGGAACACCTCAAGAGGCGGCCGAATGGGTTGCTTACATGAACAAAGAAGGGAAAATGCGGGTTGATTATTGGGAATTGGGCAATGAGGTTTACGGTGATTGGGATAAAGCATATATGTCTGGAGATGCTTATGCGCAGTTGGTGAAAGAGTATTCTCTAGCAATGAAGGCGGTTGATCCGACCATTAAAATTGGGGCAGATTGGGGCGGGCCGAATTACCAAAATTTTGACAAGACTGTTATACAAAAAGCTGCTGACTATATCGATTTTGTCTCTTTTCATTGGTATCCTAATCATGTTAATTCAGATCACAAATATGAAGGAAGGACTCACCCCTTAGCTGAAGAAATTATGGCTAACGCATCGAATGTTGAAGAAATTTTTAATAGGGTTGAGAAAATGGTTTCACAATATGCGCCCCAGCGTAAAGGGAAAATTGAAGTAGGTATTTTGGAATACGATGGCAGCTGGGATGCCGCTTCTTCGGACATCAATTTTGAATATAAAGGGGTGATGTGGTCATTGGCTAACGCCATATTTTATGCTGATACGTTGGGGCATTTTGCCCGCATCGGTATTGCGTTGGCGGACCAATTTACTTTTCAGGAAGTTATGTTTGGATTGATACGCGGGTGGGACAAACAAGCGGGTTGGGGGGGGAGTCGTTGGGACGCTGAGACTATCCGGCCTAAAGCCTTGGCGATAAAATTATTTACTGGACATTTCGGCGATGTCTTAATTGAGAGTAAACTTGAGGGTTCGCCAGTTTATATAAAGAAAAAAGATTGGCGGGCCGACTCATATACAGGCGAAGTCCCCTATGTTGAAGCTTATGTCAGTTCGTTTTCTGGCCAAAATAAAATTGCTATTATTATTACGAATAAGCATGCTGTACAGAATTTTAAAATACAGATTAGATTGAAGGATGTTGTGCCCGAGAGTGAAGCCAAGTTATGGGTGTTAACTGGGGAAAGCTTGGAGGCACAAAATGATGGTTCACCTGGAAGGGTTAAAATCAGCGAATACAAGGTTTCCGATGTCGCCCCATCTTTTACGTATACGGTTCCTGCGCATTCCGTCAGTGCTTTTGAAATAAAGTTTAATTAAATCATATGGAAATTACAGAAAAAATTTTATTATATTTTTCAAAGAATCCTGAGGATAAAGAAGGCCATGCTGTAAAGAATAATTGGAATTTAGACAACGCGTTGGATCTTTTGAAGAAGGAATTCCCTCAGGTAATCGATGAGATAACCGGGGCGTATGTCCTGGATTTTGGCTGCGGATTTGGTTATCAAAGTATTGCTTTAGTAAAACAGCGAAATTGTCGGGTTGTTGGTTTGGAAATCGATGAAAAATCGCTGGGCGAAGCTAAAAAGTTGGCACAAAAATATGAATTGTCAAACGATCAGGTACTTTTTGCGGATAACCTTCCAGAAGAGTGTATAGGGAAATTCGATTTTGTTATTTCTCAAAATAGTTTCGAGCATTTTCAGGAGCCGGAAAAGATTTTGCAATTTATGTCCAGGGTGATTAAACCGATGGGCACAATTCTTATTTCTTTTGGTCCTCCTTGGTTAGCACCACACGGAAGCCATATGAGTTATTTTTGCCATATCCCATGGGTAAATGTATTATTCTCTGAGAAGATAGTCATGAACGTGCGGCGAAAATTCAGAGAGTCTGACGCCACGAGATATGAAGAAGCGGGTGTTAACAAGATGACCGTTAAGCGCTTTGAGAAGATCGTTGCCTCGTCTGGTTTAATAATGAAATATAGAAAGTATAGTTGTGTCAAAGGGATTAGCATGTTGCAATACCTCCCCGGGCTACGAGAGTTTTTTATAAATCACATTACTGCCGTTATTCAAAAGAAGATTGGCTAAAGAAAAATGGTACTAATTTACAGAAGATTATCTATATGGAATTCAATAATAAAATTTTGACACTCATGTACCACGGGATTATTGAGGGCAAGGATTTGCCGCCAGAAGGACGGGAGACCGGCGCCGAATTGTATGATGTGACTAAAGAGAACCTTATTCTGCAGGGCGCGTGGCTAAAGAACAATGATTACAACGTTATTACTCTTAATGATCGTCCGGCAGAGAGAAAGAATGTCATCATTACTTTTGATGATGGAGAAATGAATAATTTTACAGCTGCTTTCCCTGTCTTGCGCACACATAAATTCAGGGCCTATTTTTTTATCATTGTTAAACGCGTTGGGCGCCCGGGTTATATGGGCTGGGCAGAGATTCAGAAATTACACGATACCGGCATGATTATCGGCTCGCACGGTTTAAGCCACGAAATTCTGACGACATTAAAGGATGAGCAGGTTGAAGAAGAGCTGCAGGCTTCCAAGAAAATACTGGAAAGAAATTTAGGTGTAGAGGTGGATACTTTATCGATTCCCCGCGGATTTTGTAATGAAAAAGTGATTGATATGGCGAAAAATGCCGGTTATAGGCATATTTTTATATCCGATCCCCTTAAGGAACAGTTGGGGAATGTTTATTCCCGGATTGCCATTAAAGGCAGCTGGCCGATGAAGCGTTTTGCTTTGGCGATGTCAGGCAAGGTACCGAGCAGGGAAGCGGTGGGGGAATCTCTAAAGAATGCAGCTAAGTTTATATTGCGTGGAACGGTTTACAACTCGTTGCGGAGTATGATTCTCAAATTAACGAAATAGGTAGTTCTCATATGGAAATATTCTTTCTGGTATTAGTCTTTGCGATTGTTTATTGTTACGTGGGCTATCCTTTTTTCATAATGATGGTCGCAAATCTGGTGGGGCGGACCGTCCGAAAGATGACGGATTATCCTTCGGTTTCGGTAATCATGTCTGTTTATAACGAGGAAGATGTTATTTCTGCAAAGCTGCAGAATTTAATTGGTCTTGATTATATGAAAGAAAAAATAGAAGTCCTCATCGGGTCAGACGCTTCAACGGATAAGACCAATGTGATCATAGAAGGTTTTCGGGACAGTCGCATCAAATTGTTTAAAAATGATTCCCGGCGGGGAAAACCGGCAACGTTAAATGAGTTGGTACAAAAAGCGAAAGGAGATGTTTTGGTTTTTTGTGATGCCAGGCAGAAATTTGCACCGGATGCCGTTAGGCAACTGGTTGCTAATTTTACTGATAAAAAGGTTGGTTGTGTGAGCGGAGAGCTGATGTTTTCACAAAAGGAAAACGCCACGGCTAAAGGCGTTAATCTTTATTGGAGCTATGAAAAGTTTATTCGCTCACAGGAAAGCAGGGTGCATTCTATGCTCGGGGCTACGGGCGCGATTTATGCGGTACGCCGCCAATTGTATTCTCCGATACCAACGGATATTGTGCTGGATGATATGTATGTCCCGCTCAAGATTGTTCAGAAAGGTTATCGCGCCGTCTTTGATGAAACGGCAAAAGCATATGATGAAGTCGCCGATAGCCCTCAGGAGGAACATCGACGTAAAACCAGGACACTTTACGGAAATTTTCAGATTTTTGCGAAATTCTCAGGAATGTTTATTCCGCTGCGTAGCCCGATCGCGTTGCAGTTTTTTTCGCACAAGTTTTTGCGCGTCGTTATGCCCTTTTGCCTAATGGCTGTATTTTTATTTAATATTTTACTCTTGGAAAAACCGTTTTATCAGGTATTATTTGTTCTACAGATGGTTTTTTATGGAATGGCTGTTTTGGGTGCAGCGGGAAGGTACGCAGATTCCGGGATCCTTAAGGTCATTTCTAAAATTTGTTATGCGCCGTATGTGTTTTGCCTGCTTAATTTTTCTGCTCTTATCGGATTTTTACGCTTTGTCGGTTCAAAGCAGGATGTTATGTGGGATAAGGCAAGAGCAAAATAACTGAAAAGATAAGAAATGAAAAAAGATCAGCCAATAAAAATCAGTGAGATTATTCAAACTCAGAAAAGGGAACTGTCCGCCTTTGCCTGTTTTTTGTTTGCGTATGTGCCGACTTTTTGTTGGATGTGGGACAGATGGTGGGCGCACGATTCTTACTATAGCCACGGAATTCTTATCCCTTTTGTTACCGGATTTTTAATTTGGCAAAAGAAGGACGAATTAAAAGCTTTAAGGAAAGAGCGGTCAGCCTGGGGGCTGCCCTTGATTGTGTTGGGAATGGTCGTGCATATATTCAGTTCTCTTTTCCGTATTTATTTCACTTCAGGCTTTTCCACGCTCGCTGTATTAATTGGGATGATTTTGTATTTTTATGGAGTAAGGATCCTAAAGAAAATCCTTTTTCCGATCCTTTTTCTTGTTTTTATGCTTCCAATGCCGCTGGTGATCATAACTACTGTCAGTTTTAAAATGAAGATCTTTGCCGCCCAGATTGCCACCAGCATGTTAAATCATCTCGGCATCCTCGCCATCCGTGATGGCAGCCTTATTAAAATGCAGCATGCCCATGTTATGGTTGAAGATGTATGCAGCGGGTTACGTTCACTTATCTCCTTAACAGCCCTAGGCAGTATTTTTGCGTACTTGATGAGTACTAACATGTTTAAGCGCATACTGCTTTTTTTATCAACCATACCGATTGCAATCATTACAAATGTTTGCCGGATTCTTTTTTTGTCATTAGTTTCGGAAATTTGGGGTGTCGAATTCGCCGAAGCAGTGCATAATTTTTCTGGCTTTATGGTTTTTGGGATTGCTTTTTTGCTGCTTTTTGCGATGGGGAGGCTTTTGGAATGAAACGAGGAAAGACAAGTTATATATTTATTTTGCTTCTTTTTATTTTTGCGGGAATGCTTTCCTGGAGGCTGTATTTTAAGGTTTATTGGCAAAAAGATACGGTGGATATTCATAGTTTTCCACGCACCATTGGCAATTGGAATTCAGAAGAGATAAAGTTGACCAAACTTGAGCTGGAAATTTTAGAGACCGATAATGTTTTTGTGCGGAAATACACAAGCCCGGAAGGTGCGGAAGTATATCTTTATGTCGTTTACTCTCAAAATAACCGCAAGGTTTCGCATCCGCCGGAAATTTGTTATACCGGGGGAGGTGCCACTATTTTAAATAGTCATCAGGAAACGTTGGATGTGGGCCAACCGGGAAAACCTCAAGCAATTAGCACCATTCATTTCTTGGTGGAATGGCGTGAAATACAGCAGGATGTTTTTTATTGGTTTAAGGTCGGCGATACATTTACGTCGAACTATTGGAAACAACAAGGACTCATTGCCTTAAAATCGTTTTTGGGAAAACCCTCCAGCAGCGCCATGATCCGGTTGTCAGCAAATATCCCCCCCGGTGACACAAAAAAGTCCATTGAAGACATCAATTCCTTTGCCCGTCTGATAATTCCTTATTTGAAGCAGTATTTGCCTTAAATTTAGAAATCCTCAGTTAAAATTCTCTGCATTTTTTATCCGATTTTAAAATTTCGGAGTAATGTTTTGACACGTTATTAATATAATGTATAATTAGTAATGTATAGCATATATAAAATAATGTATATTAAACGAAATGATTAAAACTCGCAGGCAGATTTATCTCGACAAAGAAGACGTAAAGGCGCTTAAAGCTGAGGGAAGGCGGACAGCAAGATCAATGTCTCAGTTGATCCGTGTTGCCATCAAAGAATACATTAGGCGCAAGAAGAATAAGGGGAGCTGGAAAGAGGACGGTTTAACTGCGGTTGTTGGAACATGCCTCTGTCCGGACAAAGGCATTTCAGAACACCACGATAAATTTCTTTATGGAAAAAAATAAAAAGAAATCTGTTTTTGTTGATACGAGTGCGTGGCTTGCTTTGTTTTTTAAGAGCGATAAGAACCATGCCAAAGCCGCCGCCATTTATGAAAAGATTAACATGGCAGGGCTAAAATTGTATACGAGCGATTATGTTATTAATGAAACAATTACTTTTGTTATGGCTAAGGGGGGGCATAAAATGTCGCTTAGTGTTGGTGAGGCGCTTTTGACGAGCCCGTTAATCGAGGTAGTCTTTCTCAATTATGAACATTTGTTGTCTTCTTGGAACAATTTAAAAGAAACGCCTGGCAAACAGCTTAGCCTTACCGATGCAACCTCTTTTCGTTTAATACGCTATCATAAAATTCTGCAAGTGTTTTCTTTTGATCGACGTTTTATTCAAGCCGGATTCAAACTGAATTCCTTTAAATAAATTATATTTAATTTTAAAATATAAGATTAATCCTCTCCGAGGTATTGGCTCAGGCTTCGCAGGAGCATTTTTGCGGTTTGTAAGCAAATATTCGTGCAAGGGTCTCTTTAATTACCTAATGTTAGGCAGACCGACTTTTAAATAGCTATGAAAAATATTTGAAGTGCTGCTTGCGTTTGTGAAAGGAGAATGTTATACCTATATATAAATAAATATAAGTAAATGTAGGTAAGTTATAAAATTAATTATAAATACTTTAAGGTTGTTTGGGGGGCCAATAGAGTTGTTGAAGAAGCGTGGAAGATGAATTATAAATTCCGAAGGAAATTCGGAATGAATTGGCTGTATCGAACGTCAGCAATAATTGTTTTGCTTGTTTTGGTTTTGTTTTTAGCCCCGCAAACATTTGCCGCATGTGTTTTAGATCTATGCACGACTGTTCCTGATTGCAATGCTCAAGGCGGTTATTGGTATAATGATGCCTGCCATAGTATCCCACCTCCTCCCGGAAAAACCTATTATGTCAGAGAAGACGGCGGAACGATAGCACAGTGTAATGGGTTGACTGATGCCCCTTATCCGGGCAGCGGCACAAATCAGAATTGCGCAGTTTCACACATTTATTGGCTTTTGCCGATTGATGGCAATACTCCT
>CAZVZR010000046.1:0-21783 GCA_964630825.1 uncultured Planctomycetales bacterium
ATGAGTCAGGCAATGGCGCCGCCGGGGCGGTGTATATGTATGAAGCGTGCCCGGGGAACTGTTTAACTAATGCGGATTGCGATGATAAATTATGGTGCAATGGGACAGAGACTTGTGTAAATAATTATTGTGTGACTGGGACAGCGCCGAATATTAACGATAACATTGCCTGCACAAACGACTTTTGCAATGAATCTACGCATACCATTACGCATAACCCGAGAAATATTTTATGTAGTGATGGCAATGTGTGTAACGGTGCAGAGACATGCAGTGCCACGTTAGGTTGTCAGGCGGGAACTCCTTTAAATTGTAATGATGGGCTTTATTGTAATGGCACGGAGACATGCAATGCGACAACCGGTTGCGTTGCCGGGACCAATCCATGCACAAGCGGACAAACTTGTAATGAAACGACCGATCAATGTGCACAATGCTCAACCGACAGTAATTGTCCTTCAGGGCAGCATTGTAATGCCGGATCATGCGTACAATGCACAACAGACGCTCATTGCAGCGATAACAATATTTGTAATGGAGCTGAAACATGTAATTTAACAACGCACACGTGCCAAGCAGGAACATCCTTGGTTTGTAACGATGGGCTTTATTGTAATGGTACAGAGACATGCAATTCGACATATGGATGTCAAGCAGGAACCCCACCGACGTTGACAGATAATATTAGTTGTACGACAGATGCCTGTAATGAAACAACCGATACGGTAACACATACACCTGACAATGCCGCTTGTAGTGACGGATTGTTCTGTAATGGCAGTGAAATATGTAATGCCACTTTAGGTTGCCAGGCAGGAACTCCACCGACATTAACAGATAATGTAAGCTGCACGACGGATGTTTGTAATGAAGCAACCGATACAATAACACATACACCTAATAATGCCGCCTGCGGTGATGGTGCATTTTGTAATGGGAGTGAAATATGTAATGCGACTGCAGGTTGTCAGCCGGGAGCGAGTCCCTGTCCAGGTCGAGGATGTAATGAAACAACAGATCAATGCGTAGGTACCTGTTCTACAGCTGCAGACTGTAATGACAATATTTCTTGTACAACGGATGCTTGTGTTAGTAACAACTGTACGCACACGGCTAATAATTCTGCTTGTAGCGACGGACTTTATTGTGATGGTACGGAAACCTGCAGTCTGACATATGGTTGCCAGGCCGGAACACCGCCAGTTTGTGATCCAACAACACAACAGTGCAGTGAAACAGCTGACTCGTGTGTTACTTATTGCGGAAATACCTATTGTGATGCTGGTGAAAGTGTGACCAACTGTCCTCAAGATTGCGGTGTATGCGGAGACGGTGTATGCAGTGCCGCAGCCAGTGAAAACCGCAGCAACTGCCCGGAAGATTGCTCTGTCTGCGGTGATGGAATTTGTGATAGCCTTTCCGAAACAGCTCAAAACTGTGCTACCGATTGTTCCTCCTTATGTGGAAATAGTGTCCTTAATACCGGGGAGCAATGTGATCATGGTCTAGCTGGATCGACTTTATGTAGGCCTGATTGCACCTTTACTTTCTGTGGAGATAACTTTGTCCAAAGCCCTAACGGTGAAGGCGTGAATGAAGTTTGCGATGAAGGATCCTTAAATGGCCAGGTTGGACACTGTAATAGTTCGTGTAGCGGAACAACGCAACTTCTCTGCGGATCCTATGAAGGCCCGGCTGCCGGTAAAAATGTTTATGCTATAGAAGCCGAGAATTATGATTGGATGAATGCGCCTTATCAGGTTGCCAATGATGTTGATGCCTCGGGCGGTAAATATGCCTATGCCCCTGACAATTCAGGCACGGATCAGGGACGAGCTAAATACCATGTGCACATTAATAAACTCGGCAAACATAATATGTGGGTTAGAGTTAAGGCACCAACGGTTGGTGATGATGAAATGACAATCCATGTGACCAATGCTAAAGGAAATAATTTTAAATGGACAGCGCCCTCATTAAGCAGTAACTGGGTCTGGCATAAAGTCAATATTTATCCGTTCCCGCTTAATATACACAAGAGCGACTGGACTTTTGAAGTTCGCATTGATGAACTCGGCATGAAAATCGATAAGTTTATTATCACTGATGACCTTAACTTTTCTCCAACGGGAACGCAATGTAAATGCGGCAATGGAATCTTGGAAACAGGAGAAACGTGCGATGGCAATACCCAGGCCTGCGTTGACGCAAACGGCTATAATGGAGTGAAAAACTGTAACACCACTTGTAGCGGTTTTGCGACAACATGTACTCCCACGCAATTCTGCGGAGACGGGATTGTTAATGGTCCTGAGCAATGCGATGACCATAACACATCTCCAGCCGACGGATGCGATGATAATTGCAAGATTGAGCAGAGTCCGATTATAGGACTTACTAACAAAATTATGCAACCTGATGGAGCGTGGCGGGACCAATTTGGTACTAGTGTCGACATTTATGGAACGACAGCTATTATTGGATCTCCAGGAGATCAAGACAATGGCATGGATACAGGTGCTGCTTATATTTACGAGTATATGTCCGGAGCTTGGGTAAAGAAGCAAAAGATCTATGCTAGTGATCCAGGCGTTTATAATGAATTTGGGCATAGTGTTGCAATATCCGGAAGTACGGCTGTTGTCAGTGCGTGGGGTGATGCGAATCTTTCAGGCAACTCGGAAGGGTCAGCAGAAGGGTCAGTATATGTGTTTAAAAATATTTCAGGAACCTGGGTTCAGCAGCAGAAACTTACACCTAGCGACCCGTCAATATATTCATTTTTTGGTGGCAGCGTTGCTATTGACGGCACCAGAATTGTTGTCGGGGCTCATGCGAAGAATAATTATATAGGAGCGGCGTATATCTTTGAGTATGCTTCAGGGGTATGGACTCAAGTAAAAAAGCTTTTGGCGAGCGATGGACAAATAAGCAATACTCAGTTTGGATCTGAAGTTGCCATTTCCGGGAATACAGTCATGATCGGGACTAATGATTTTAATGGACTTATGAGCGGAACACAAAGAGGGTCCGTTTATTTTTATGAATATAATGGCGGGGCTTGGACGGAACAGAAAGTCAATTCAAGTGTCGGAACTTATAATGAAAGCTTTGGTATGAGCGTTGATATTTCTGGCAACGTGGCCATAATTGGAGCTCCGATGAATCCAGTTAGCGGAACCAGTAGAGGCTCGGTCTATATTTTTGAAAAAATCGGTGGGACATGGCAACAGAAGCAAAAACTTTCCGCCAGTGACGGAGCAGATTACGACCGTTTTGGTTGGAAAGTTAGGATTGACGGAACCAAGGCCATTGTCGGGACATTGGAAACCATACCCAATTCTATATATGCATATGCTACGGGATCAGCCTATCTTTTGGAAAGTAATTTAGGAACATGGGCGCAGGCAATGAAATTTGTGGCCAGGGACGGCGTCGAGAAGGACTTTTTTAGTTCCAGCGAGGCCATTTCAGGCACGCATATTATGTTTGGAGCATACAGAGACGACAATTATGTGGGGTCGGTCTATCCTGTAGAGTATTAAACTGCGAGTAAGAAGTATGATTAGAGGCCACAAAGTAGATAAATAGTAGATTTTCTTGATGATATAATTTATACTTAAAGTAAGAGAGGATTTTTAAGAACCTGATCTTTGTATGGTTTTTGTGTAACCAAGGGGACCGATGTTTAAACAAACCTCATTAAAAAAGCATATTCTTTTAGTCGAAGATGACAAATCTTTGACAAAGATACTCACCATGCTTTTGGAAACTCGCGGTTATGCAGTTGAAGTTGTCCATACAGGGCAGGATGCCCTCAAGCGTGCCTCACCCAATACTGATCTCATATTGTTAGACCGGCTTTTACCGGATGCGGAAGGTTTTGAAGTCTGCAAAAGAATTAAACGGGAAAAACAGACCCAGCATATCCCTATTATTATGGTAAGTGCGAAGATACTATCCGGTGATGTTGCGCAGGGGCTTTATCTTGGGGCGGATGATTATGTTGCCAAGCCCATTGAATTTGAGGAGCTGATTGCCCGGATGGAAGCTGTTATGCGCCGCAGCGCGTTGTTTCCTTCCGAACAGTTCACATCCACAGAAGACCAGGCGATTTTAAGTGAGTTATACCGGATCATCAAAGAAGAAGCGCTGAAACCAGTTTTTCAGCCGATTGTTCATTTGGAATCAAACGAAATTATAGGGTTTGAAGCATTGATGCGCCCACAAACTACAAGCGCCTTGGCAAACCCGGAATTACTTTTTAAAAAAGCTTTACAGTTTGGCGTATATCAAAAGCTGGAGCTCTTATCGTGGCGAAAGATCATCGAGTATGCAGAGACTTCATTAAAGGATAAATACCTTTTTTTAAACTGCAGCCCGTATTTGATTGAAGGGGAAAATTTTCTTGAAATTCAGTCTCTTTTTGCAGAGAACAATATTAAGATACAAAACATTGTTTTAGAGCTTACTGAGCGCTCATCTGTTAGCGCATTTGAAACATTTACGGAAAATCTTTCTTGTTACAGGGATTTGGGTTTGCGCTTTGCCATTGATGATGTGGGAGGTGGGTATGCCAGCCTGGAAGCGATTGTTAATATTAAGCCTGATATTGTCAAGATTGACCGGCACATTGTCCAAGGATTAGAAAATGACCCCTTCAAACAGAGCGTTATTAAGTTTATGTCAGCGTTTTGCAAAGAAAATAATATGCTTTCGATCGCCGAAGGAATAGAGACAAAAGAGGAGTTGCAGGCCCTACGTCAAATCGGCATTAATGCCGGGCAAGGTTATTTGCTCAGCCGTCCCGCCCCTGAAATTGATTTTCTAAAGATTGAAGAAAACCTTCGTTTAGTTTCCCCGTCTGCATGAATCTTTTCCAAAATTTTATTCATACATTTAGCCACTATACAATGGAACTATGGTGGAGTTTGGGCTTAGGCTTTCTTTTAAGCGGCCTGTGCTATGAATTTATTCCCGCCAAAATCGTGGAACGTCATTTAGGAGAAAAAGGCCTTCGGCCGATTCTGCTAACGGCTGTTGTTGGCGCGTTTCTTCCGATTTGCTGTATCGGCTCTTTACCGATCGCGCTCACCTTGCGTAAAAAAGGGGCCAGCCTGGGGCCTGTTTTGACTTTTTTGATAACAACGCCCGCAACTTCCCTTCCAGCGTTGATTGTTTGTTGGCGGTTATTAGGCTTGGGGTTTACCGTAATGATTTTTTTCTCAGCTGTAGTGATGGGAATTGTCATGGGGCTTATTGGGAACAGGATCCCGGCTATACAAGATGCCTCCTCAGTTACTGAAAACACATGCTGTTCTTCCGCAGAACAATCTGAAACCCATAAAATATCTCTTGGAGTAAAATTACGCAGCGCTTTTAAATATGCCTTTGTAACGTTGCCGAAGGAAATAGGGTTACAAATTATTTTAGGAATGGCGGTGGCCAGCTTTATCGTCGTTTTTGAGCCGATCCAACATTTTATTAAACAATATATGGCGGGATGGAAAGGGTATGGTATTATCATTCTTGTTGGGCTTTTGGACTATGTCTGTTCTACCGCCAGTGTACCGATGGCGGATGCTTTGGTTCGTAGCGGAATGAGTCCAGGGCAAGCGTTAGTTTATTTGCTGGTTGGGCCTGTGACCAGCTACAGCACGATACTTGTTATTAAAAAAGATTTTGGGAACAAAGTCTTAACTTGGTATCTAACAACTATTTGCATTGTTTCGCTGGTTTGTGGTATTATATTCGACCTTTTTACACATCAGTTTAACCTAAGGTAATTAAAATGCGGACCCCGCAATTGATGAACGAAAAAAGTTTTATAACGGAACACGATATTTATCTATTCAAGGAAGGCAGCCATTTTCAGCTTTATAGCAAAATGGGTGCGCATCCACTTACGGTTAACGGTGTCAAAGGGATTCATTTTGCTGTTTGGGCACCGAACGCTCATTACATTTCAGTTGTTGGTGATTTTAATGGATGGAATAAGGGCGCGCACAAATTAAATGTCCGTTGGGATTCGTCAGGAATTTGGGAAGCATTTGTTCCTGGTATAGGGCCGGGAACCATTTATAAATATTATATTGAATCTAATCATAACGGGTACAGAGTGGAAAAAATGGACCCGTTTGCTTTCTGCAGCGAAAACCCTCCACGTACTGCTTCAGTGGTCTGGGACCTTGATTATCAATGGCGTGATGAAAAGTGGTTAAAAAATCGTTTTAAAAAGAATGATTTAAATGCCCCGGTTTCGATTTATGAAATCCATTTAGGTTCCTGGCGCAGAATAATGGAACAGAATAACCGGTCGCTTTCCTACCGCGAAATTACACCCTATTTGATTGAGCATATTAAAAAATTGGGGTTTACCCACGTTGAACTTCTTCCCATCATGGAACATCCTTTTTATGGCTCTTGGGGTTATCAAACACTCGGCTATTTCTCGCCGACCCGGCGCTATGGTGATCCGCAAGATCTCATGTACCTTATTGACCAACTTCACCAAAATGATATTGGCGTTATACTGGATTGGGTGCCGTCACATTTCCCTTCGGATGAGCACGGTTTGATTTATTTTGATGGGACACATCTTTTTGAGCATGCCGATCCCAAGAAAGGTTACCATCCCGATTGGAGCAGTTATATTTTTAACTTGGGAAGAAATGAGGTCAGGGAATTTCTTATTTCGAGTGCGATATTTTGGCTGGATAAGTACCATATTGATGGGCTAAGGATTGACGCTGTTGCTTCCATGCTGTATCTCGACTATTCCCGTAAAGAAGGGGAATGGATCCCCAACGAGTTTGGTGGCCGGGAGAATTTGGATTCGATTCGGTTTTTACAGGATTTAAACAAGGCTATTTATACTAAATATCCTGATGTCCAAACGATGGCTGAAGAATCAACGGCCTGGCCGGCGGTTTCGCGTCCAACGTATGTCGGCGGCCTCGGATTTGGGATGAAATGGAATATGGGCTGGATGCACGACACATTAGAGTACATGAAGAAGGAACCAATTTATCGTAAATATCATCACGACGAACTTACTTTTAGTTTCCTTTACACCTTTTCAGAAAATTATGTGATCTCTTTATCCCATGATGAAGTGGTGCACGGGAAAGGATCTCTTTTAGGGAAAATGGCTGGAGATTTATGGCAAAAATTTGCTAACCTACGTTTGTTGTATGGTTATATGTTTGCTCATCCCGGGAAAAAACTTTTGTTTATGGGCGGTGAATTCGGCCAATGGGATGAATGGAGCCATGAGAAAAGTTTGGATTGGCATTTATTGCAATATGCGCCGCATCAAGGTCTGCAAAAATGTCTTCAGGATTTAAACCGTTTATATCAGACAGAGCCTGCTCTTTATAAGTGTGATTTTTCACCAGAAGGTTTTCGTTTTATCGACGCTAGCGATTGGGAGGGAAGTATTATCAGTTTTCTGCGTAAGGATCCTCAGTCCGGTGAACAGATTGCTTGTGTGTGCAATTTTACTCCCGTTGTGCGTGAAGGTTACCGCATTGGCGTTCCGGAAGCCGGTTATTGGCAGGAATTGTTAAACAGTGATGCTAAGGAATATGGCGGAAGCGGGCAAGGGAATTTGGGCGGAAGGTATGCCGACCCTATCGGGTTCCATGGGTTTTCGCATTCGGTGTCTTTAACATTACCACCTTTGGGTATTTTATTTCTTAAAAAGAAATGATATTTTTATGTTTAATCAATTATTAAATCGGGAGGAAACGATGAAAGATAAAGTTATTCAAACAGCAGGAAAGATTTGGAAGACCTTAGGTGAAAAAGGAGAAGCGTCTGTCCCTCAATTAGCCAAAGCTATCAAAGAAGCCGAGGACATTACTAATCAGGCTATCGGCTGGTTAGCCCGTGAGGATAAAATTAAATACGTTGAAAAAGGCAGCAAGAAATTGATCGCGTTGGTTGAATCTGAACAGCAAATTTACGAAATCGTCAAAAATCAGCCTATCAATCAAAGAAAGTAATTTAAGATTTTCTTTTGTAATTCGATAGATTCGTATAAAATAACATATGCCCATTTGATCTTTGTTGATTGAATGGGCATGTGTATTTAAATATCTTTTAGGATTTCTTTTATAATGCAGCGACATATTTGTATTCACGGACACTTCTATCAGCCGCCCCGCGAAAATCCATGGCTGGAAACCATTGAGATGCAGGAATCCGCCTATCCGTATCACAATTGGAATGAACGCATCACCTATGAATGTTATTCTTCCAATACGGCCAGCCGTATCCTTGACTCAAAGAAAGATATTGTTGAAATAATAAACAATTATCAAAATATTAGTTTTAATTTTGGGGCGACGTTGCTTTCCTGGTTACAAGCTTATTCTCCGCAAGTTTATGAGAAGATACTCTTGGCCGACCAAGAAAGCCAGAAGGCATTTTCCGGCCATGGCTCGGCGCTGGCACAGGCTTACAATCACATGATTATGCCGCTCGCCAATAGCCGAGATAAACAAACACAGATTATTTGGGGCATTGCGGATTTTGAATCCCGCTTTCAGCGCAAGCCCGAAGGAATGTGGCTGCCGGAAACAGCGGTAGATATCGAGACGTTAGAAGTATTAGTTGAACACGGAATTCTGTTTACAATCTTGACGCCATATCAAGCCAAGCGGGTAAGAAAAATTAATGACACAACCTGGTTTAGTGTTGACAGTGGGCGGATCGATACACAGTTCTCTTACCGTTGCCCTTTACCGTCGGGAAAAAGCATCATAATCTTTTTTTATAATGGCCCGATTTCGCGTGATATGGCCTTTGGCGATTTACTCAAAAGCGGCGAAGATTTTGCCAAGAGTTTGGTCGCGACTTTTCCGTCTTCAGATGATCTGCCGCGCTTGGCGCACGTTGCCACTGATGGAGAAACGTATGGGCATCACCACCGTTACGGTGAAATGGCCTTGTCGTATTGCCTGCATTATATTAGGAAATATAATTTGGCACGGATCACCAATTATGCCGAATTTTTAGCCAACAACCCGCCACGCCATGAAGTGGAGATTATCGAAAAATCTTCTTGGAGCTGTTTTCACGGCGTTGAACGCTGGTGCTCGGATTGCGGCTGTCATATCGGGGGCCATCCGGGCTGGCAGCAAAAGTGGCGTAAGCCGTTACGTGACGCCCTTGATTGGCTGCGTGATAAGTCTGTACCGTTTTTTGAAGAAGCGGCCAAAGCATACGTAACCAACCCATGGGACCTGCGCAATAAATATATCAGCGTCATTAATGACCGCTCAGAGGTCAATGTAAGGAAATTCTTAGAGCAGCATGTCAACCGGCAGCTTTCTGGCGATGAGCAAAGCCGTCTTTTAAAATTATTGGAAATGCAGCGTAATGCCATGCTGATGTATACAAGCTGCGGCTGGTTCTTCGACGAGATTTCCGGCATTGAGACAGTGCAGATTATGTGCTATGCCGCGCGTGTCGCTCAACTTATCAAAGAATTGGGAGGAGAGGATTGTGAAGAGAATTTTGTGAAAATGCTCGAAAAAGCCCCAAGTAATATTATTGAATACCAAAATGGAGCAAAAGTTTATGAGCTGATGGTAAAACCGGCGGTAACGAATTTGTTGCGCGTCGGGGCGAACTATGCTGTTTCTTCCCTTTTTGAAGATTTTAAAAAAACTGCGGAACTTTATTGTTACACCATCACACGCAGTAATTTGAAACGCTGGGAATTGGGGAACCATACGCTCGTTTTAGGCGAGGCGGTGATTAAAAACAACATTACATGGGAAGAAAGCACTATTTATTTTGCCGCTTTGCACTTAGGCGACCACAATGTGCTAGCCGGCGTCGATGAGGTCAAAGATAGCCGTCAAGTTGAATCCGCGCATGATGCTATCCATGATGCTTTTAAGAAAAATGAAATTTTGGAAACAACACGCGCCATCGAAAAACATTTTCCTAACGGCCGTTATACATTGACACATTTATTTAAAGACCAACAAAGTAAAATACTTTATAAGGTTTTGGCTTCGACTCTTGAGGAGATTGAGGCGTCTCTACGGCAGATTAATGAGTATCATTATCCGATTATCCGCGTTATTAAACAACTGCACATTCCGATTCCAAAAGTTTTGGCGAACACGATTTTGGTTATGCTCAACAAGGATATCTTGGAAGAAATTGAAAATGACTATCCGCAGTACATTCGCCTTCAGGAGTTGGTCAACGAGGTTAAGGACTGGTCTTTGTCGATGGAGATTGATAAAGTTACCATCAGTTTTGTGGTGCGCCGGAAAATTAACGGATGGATTGAACAGCTGGTACGAAAGCCGGAGGATATACAGGCCTTGCAAGCCATGGAGGCCTTGTTAAGAATCTTTGAGCCTTTAACGTTGAATATTGATTTATGGAGCGCGCAAAATATGTATTTTTCTATCGGCAAACAGCAGTATTCATCAATGAAAGCAAAGGCCTTCAGCAAAGATAAACAGGCCGAAGAATGGTTGAAGTATTTTGACTTGGTGGGTTATCATTTGAAAGTTAGTATTGTTTAAGATAAGGGAGTTTGGGGATCAATGAGCAAGAACGAGATGTTACAACGCGCCAGCGGGGTTTTGCTACATATTTCGGCGCTGCCGTCTTCTTTTGGTGTGGGAGATTTCGGCCCGGGAGCTTACCGGTTTGTGGATTTCTTAAAAGACGCCGGGCAAAGCGTATGGCAAATTCTCCCGCTTAATCCGACGGATTCCATCAACGGCAACTCTCCTTACAGCAGCCATTCGGCGTTTGCCGGTAATAATCTTTTTATCAGCCCTGAACTGTTGGTTAAAGAAAAGTTATTGCTGCCGGAGGATATTTCCGGCCATCCGCATTTTGCCAAAGAGCGGGTTGAGTATCAAAAAGCCGCTGAGTACAAAGAAACTTTGTTGCGAAAAGCGTTTCTTATTTTTCAAAAAGAAGAATCGTGGCAGAAACAATTCAAGGAATTTTCCGATGTAAACGGTTTTTGGCTAGATGATTATGCCTTATTTCTCATCTTAAAAGAGAAATTCCGTGGACAGGTATGGAATCAGTGGCCGTATGAAATCCTCAAGAGGGATAGCAAGGCATTAGAGCAAATCCGCCAAGAACACAGCCAGCAGATCGCTTATGTTGAGTTTTGCCAGTTTTTATTTTTTTATCAGTGGCATCAGCTTAGAGATTATTGCGCACAAAAAGGCATCTCCATTATCGGGGATGTCCCGATCTATGTCAGTTTTGACAGCGCCGATGTTTGGACGCATCCAGAAATTTTTAAGCTGGATGAGAAATTGCAACCGTACGTCGTTGCTGGCGTCCCACCGGATTATTTCAGCAAAACAGGGCAGCGCTGGGGCAATCCCGTTTACAATTGGGAAGCGTTGCAAGCTTCAAATTTTCAGTGGTGGCTTAAACGGATGGAAAATAATTTTAAACTTTTTGACATTGTGCGCCTTGACCATTTCCGCGGTCTGGTGCAGTTTTGGGAAATACCCGCTTCTGAACGTACGGCTGTTAACGGCCACTGGCAGAGTGTTCCCACCGACGCCTTTTTCGACGCTATCAAAAGTGAATTTCCTTCATTGCCGATTATTGCCGAAGATTTGGGTTACATCACCGACGACGTCAAGGAAGTCATGAACCGTTACGGGTTCCCCGGAATGAAAATCCTTTTGTTTGCTTTTAACGGTGAGCAGGATCATCCGTATTTACCGCATATTTATAAGAATAATTGCGTTGTTTTTACCGGCACGCATGATAACAATACCGTTCAGGGTTGGTATCAAAGAGAAGCGACGCCTAAAGAGAAGGAAAATTTTAAAAACTACTTAGCCAAGCACGCCGTGCATAAAAATAGCGGGTTAGAACGGGATATTCATTGGGCATTTATCCGTTTGGCCATGCAGTCGGCAGCTGGTTTGGCGATAATCCCGATGCAGGATATTTTAGGGTTGGGGCAAAAATCACGTTTTAATACACCGGCAACAGTCGAAGGCAACTGGCAGTGGCGCCTCTTTCCCGAATCGCTGTCGAAGCTCCTGGCCAGGAAAATTTTAAAGATCACGCAAAGTACGTCGCGTATTTAATTTAATTCCCTTGAGCGTGTATATGCGGTATGTTAGAATCCATTTTGAAATAAAATGAAGCGGTTGTTGAGCCTAGTTTTTGCCTTCCTTTTTCTTAGCTGTTCAGGCTGCGCATGGTTTGGGTCCCAAGGACATTCTTTCCCAGCCCCAGACGTTATCAATAAGCGAATCGTGAAGGCAGAAGAGCTTCGCTATGGAGGTAAAATAGTTATTATTCCTTTTAAACCCGCCGAGGACGTGGCCTTTGATGAGATGTCACAGAAAACAGCTTTAAAGATTATTGAAAAAGCAGCTGAATATTTTAAGAAACAGAATACTGGTTTTGAAGTGATTTTATCCGACCAAGCGGCAGAGGCGGACTTTATTATTGAAGGACATATTGCTGAAATGAGTAAGCCGTCATGGTGGCAGCGGTGGATTTTATGGAAAAGGTTTTCCCGACTGGCTGTTGAAGCGAAGATGGTCAACCGGTTTACCAATCAAGCAATTCTTACTTTTGCGGACAAACAACAAAACAATACGATGGATGATTTTGTTATCCTCGGTGGGCAAGTTGGTGAAGATTTGGCTCGCGTTGTAACAGTTGCCCGAGATACTTACCTAAAGGAAGTAAAATGATTATTGTTACCGGTGGTGCTGGATTTATCGGAAGCTGTATCTTGGCTAAGTTTAATGAGCTTGGACGACAGGACTTAATTATTGTTGATAACCTTGATTGCCCGGTCAAAGAAGAAAATCTTAAGAATAAGAAATATGCCGCTTATTATGATAAAAAAGAATTTTTAAAAATGATTGTTAACAATACCCTAAAAGAAAGAATTGAGTGCCTCATTCATATGGGTGCCTGTAGTTCGACCACCGTCCAGGACGCGCAATATTTTAAGGAAAACAATCTTGAATATACCCAAAGCCTCGCCCAATGGGCATTGGCGCACAACGTCCGTTTTATTTATGCCAGTTCTGCCGCTACCTACGGTGACGGTGAGGCCGGGTATAAGGACGATGAGGAAACCACTCGCCGCTGCAAGCCATTAAACCTTTACGGAGAATCAAAGCAGAAATTTGATTTGTGGGTGTTGGAGCACAATCTTATTAATAAAGTTGTGGGCCTGAAATTTTTCAATGTCTTTGGCCCGAATGAATATCATAAGGAAAATATGCGCAGTGTTGTGGCCAAGGCTTATCCACGGGTGGTTGACGAGGGTAAAATGGGTTTATTTAAATCTTACAAGGAAGGGTATAAGGACGGAGAGCAGTTACGGGATTTTATTTATGTCAAAGATGCCGTTGATGTCGTTATGTTTTTTTATGAGCATCCGCAAGTCAACGGAATTTTTAATGTCGGTACAGGGGAAGCGCGCAGCTGGAATGACTTGGCCAACGCGCTTTTTAATGCCGTCGGTAAGGCCCCACGGATTGAATATGTCGAGATGCCGGAAGAAATCCGGCCGCGTTATCAATATTTTACCCAAGCCGACATGACAAAATTACGTAAAAGCGGTTATAAGAAACCGTTTATGAAGTTGGAAAATGCTGTTTCTGATTACGTCGGGTATTTAAAAGACCAGCACCGCTGGTAAAGGTAGAGTATCCACCCTTGCTGGCGATGAAGGATGTCGCCCTCGGGGGATAGGGAACAAGCGGCTATTAAGCTGCGAGGAGCTCCATGACGTTTTATCTGGTTATCGGTTTTGCCGGAATACTTTTGATTTTAGGCATAATTTACATTGTCCGTGGGATGGGCTCTTCTGATGTCGTGCCTTTATCGGATATAAGCGAAATTAGGAAACTTAGTGAGCCGGAAGATTCTTCCGGTCAATTAAAAGTTATCCAGGCACAAGGAGAAGTAAAATTAGCCAAGCCTTCCATTTCCCTCATTAAACATCTTCTCAAGGACAGTCAGCAGCAAAACCAAGCAACGGTTTCTTCCCCCATAAAAGAAAATCAAGCCATTCCATTTAAGCCTTCATCAGTGGCGCAACCGCCATCGGCTGTCAGCCAGCCCAAACAGGCTTCTGTCGATGAGGGAAAAAAGGTACATGAACAGAGTGCTGATGAACGTATACAATTGAGCCAGCAGAAAGCTAAATATGAAGAATTGGAGCAGAACGTCGAGCGGTTAAAAAAGATTTTTGATCAGGAAAAACAGAGAGAAGTTTATAAACTTAAATCACTGGAAGCGGAAGTAACCAGATTGCAAAACGAAAACCAGGCGTTAACGGAAAATACACTATTGCATGAAAAGCTTAAAGGAGAGAAACAATCTTTGGTGGAGCAGCTGCGTAAAAGCGAAGAACGGGCTAAAGAACTCATTGAGAATATCGCGGCGATCAAATCAGCTAATGAACAAAGTTTGCAGCAGGTCCGCGAGGCAATGCAAAATTTGCAACTTGAGCAGAAACAATTTCAGAAAGCACATGATGCGGCAATGAGTAAAGAACTCGAGGAAGCCATCAACAGAGTTGTATCCTATGAACAGCAGGTTAAAGATTTAATCCAGGCAAAGTCGAAACTGGAAGAGGAATTGTCGCAAAATAAACAATTTAATGCCGAATTGTTGGAAAAGGAAAGGTCGCTCCAGTATGAACTGGCAAAGAGTCGCGCGCAGATGCTTGGGTTAGAGCGGATGTGCGAAGATTTTAAGGTTCTTATCGATCGGATGAGCCAGTCGCAAGAAGCATAAATATGGTCGCCCAGGTAAAAAGTAAATCCTTGTTAAATAAAATTGTCGCCCAAGATATTATGACCGAAGAGGTCGTGGTGGTTAACGCCAAGATGACCATCGGCCAGGTGGCGCATTTGATGCTCCGCAATCGTGTGAGTGGTTATCCGGTTACTGACAAAAAGAAAAAAGTTATTGGCGTGGTCACGGTTAATGATTTGTTTTCTCTGGTAGATAAGTTGGCGTGGGAGTGTGTGCGTGAGGCAGCCAAGAAAAATCATAAGGATTTGCAGCAGAAAATTGCCGGCCAAAAAAATCGCCCGATCAAGGAAATTATGTCCAAAAAAATAATTTCGATAACGCCGGAAACACCGCTTTTAGAAGTTATTGACGCTGTTGTTAAGTGGGATATTCATACATTTCCGGTTATGAAAGGAAAGCAGTTGGTCGGTATTATTGGCCGACGGGATATCTTAAACGCGGCATTTGTTTACGGATAAACGGCGATGATCGGGACACAGCATAATATGGATTTAGCACTTATCAAAGATAATCTGAAAATGGGGCATATTGCGATCTTGGATAATCTTGATGAGATTCAAGTGAAGGTGCGTGTATATACTCAGGCGAAACCGAAATTGCAGGAGCTTCAGGGAAAACTTTTAGCTCATTTCGGCCAGCAGAATAAAATATTTTTTGAATTGCTGGCAGAGAATTTTGCGGAAAACAGGCCGAAAGCCAAGAAGGTTGAATTTCTGGATATCGATTTGAAAGACGTGAAAATCAAGACACTTTTATTTTTTGATGAGTTTCCGGCGGATATGGCGGATAATCATCCGGTTAATTTTCCGAAACGTTTTATGGATTTTGCGCATATGGTGATTGCGCGTATTAAAATGGAAGAAGACTATTTAATTCCTTTATTGGAGGAAGCATTGGCATGAGGAGTCTATTTATACTGTTTTTAATTTTATTTGCGGCAGGATGTGCGCAGGTTCAGGAATTCCCCAAGATTATGTGGGGCAGTTCGACGCGGGCGCTGGAAGAGGCGCGAGTGGATGCGCTGCGCAAAACTTACACGTGCAGTTTTGATGAGTGTTATGAAGCGGTCTTGCAGTTAGATCGGCAAGTCTCAGTTGCCGGCAAGGTCGATGTTGAGCACAAAATGGTGACTAACGAACCAAAGCCGGTTGAAGATAAAGCTGTTGTCGTAGATACTGGTTTTTTTGATGTGTTTTTGAAAGACCGCGTTAAAGGAGTGGTTGTTGTTATGGGTATTGTGGGCAATGTGGACACAACGGAGATTGGGATATTCTTTACCCGTACAAGCACGGACACGACGACCATTGAAATTTCTTCTTTAAGCAGCAGTGCGAAAAGAAAAGTTGCCGAGGCTGTATTTAAAAAACTCGAGGAAAAGTTCAAACCAGTTGAAGGGAGTAAGTAATGGGACGATATACAAAGATTATTGCGACACTTGGCCCGGCCAGTTCAGATGAGTCGATGATTGCCAAGATGGCCGCGCGGGGAATGAACGTGGTGCGTATCAATTTTTCCCACGGCACGGAAAAACAGCACGAAGGATTTATTGATTTGGTGCGGGCGGTTAATAAAAAATATGGCCATAATATTAAACTTTTGCAGGATTTGACCGGCTACCGGATCCGTATCGGAATTTTGAAGAAAGCATGGGTATTAAAAAAAGACGATATCATTTATATGTCCAATGAAAACAAAGAGACAGGCGATCATGTGCCTTTTGATTATCCAGGGGATATTAAAGTAATCAAGAATAATGCCCAGATGTTTATTGATGATGGGCGTTTACACTTGAAGGTTGTGGGAAAGGTGGGCAAACGGTTGAAGTTAAAGGTTATCCAGGGCGGGCCGCTCAAATCACGCAAAGGCATTAATATCCCAACTTTAAAATTACAGTCGAATATTATGACCGATCAGGACCGCCGGGATTTGGATTTCGGCATTAAGCACGGGTTTGATTATATTGCCCAGTCGTTTGTCCGTAACAAAAAAGATATTCAGCGCGTGGCCGATATTGTCAAACCAAGTCTGCCGCATTGCAAAGTTATTTCAAAAATAGAAAGCGCCGAAGGAGTCAGGAATATTGACAGCATTGTGGAAGCTTGTGATGGAATCATGGTTGCCCGCGGCGATTTGGGCGTTGTTCTGCCTTTGTACCAGATTCCGATTGTGCAAAAATATATTATCCGCCACTGTAACCGGCACAAAAAACTTTCTATCACCGCCACCCAGATGCTTGAGAGCATGATTGACCAGGGGCGGCCGTCGCGGGCGGAAGTCTCCGACATCGCCAACGCGATTCTCGATGGAACGGATTTTGTGATGCTTTCCAATGAAACTGCCGTTGGGCAGTATCCTTCACGCAGTGTCCAGGTGATGAGCCAGATTATCGAATACACCGAACGGTCGCAGGACATCCGCTTATGATTGAGCATGAACTTCTTTTCTTGGGGCTATTAAAAGACGGTCCCAAGCATGGGTATGATATCAAAAAAATGATCGAGGAAGAGCTTTTTCCTTTCGTCGGGTTAAAAATTAAATCGATTTATTACCCCTTAAAGAAAATGGAAAAGTTAGGATTGATCAAAAAAGATGTGGGCAGAGAAGGAAAGTGGCCGGAGAAATTTGTTTATAGCTTAACGCCCAAGGGAGCAAAAATATTTGACCACTTGATTACGGAAAGTTTTCTTTCTATTGAGCGCCCCTATTTTAATATCGATCTTTCTTTATATTTTATTCAATACGTGGACAAAAAGATTGCCAAGCGCCAGCTGCGTGGGCGTATTATATTTTTAAACCGCATCAAAAGAGAATTGGAATCGCTAAGAAAAGACGGCAAAACCTCCCAGAAACACCTCCAAATTATCCTCGATCACGACCTCGACCTGGTTACCGCAGAGATCAAATCCATCCAAAAACTTACCGAAGTACTGACAATTTGAAAAATTGCTGTCCGGAGGATGGAGTTTCGAGTAGGCGTATGCTCCCCAAGGGAGCATAAAACTGTGCATTGTGTTTAATAATTTAAACATCAGATGGAGGCATCTTCTAACCTTGTCCCAGTTTGTCCTAGTTTGTCTATACAAGACTGTGTGAAATATGTATACTGTAACGACCGGATAGGGAAATTTTTAACCTTGGCACGTTTCTTGCTCTATATATATCTAATACAACGGTTTAAGCAGCAATGAAAGGGTATAAAAGTGAAAATTGGTGAAGCTTTAAGTAAAGAGGGTTTAGTTACAGCTGAACAACTTCAAGTCGCTTTAAACGAACAATCGAAGACTTCTGACCGTTTAGGGGACATTCTTCTTAAAATGGGGTTTGTCACACCGAAACAAATGGCCCCGTTTCTCGCCCGGTATTTTGAAATTTCACTTATTAATATTAAGGAGATTTATAAAAATATCGACTCGCAAATTATTGACTGTATTCCGTCCGAATTAGCCCATCGCTTTACCGTTATTCCTGTTGAATTTAAAAATAATGTCCTGACGATCGCCATGTTCGATCCGCTGGACGTCCTTGCGGTTGATACGCTGCGCATTAAAACCGGCTACAAGATTCAATGTGCGATCGCCATTGAAGAGGATATCATTGAAGCCATTGAATATTGCTACCATTATTTGCCGCGGCTTAAAGACCACGTTGAAGATTTTATCGAACTTGAAACCGGCGCAGTAAAAGGCTTTGATGAAGAAGCCGGTGGCCTTAATTTTGATGCTAATGACCAGCCCGTTGTTCAGTATGTTAAATCTTTGATTGTCCAAGCTTATAACGGCCGTTCCAGTGATATCCTTCTTCAGCCCAAGCAAGATAATGTGGATTTGCGTTTCCGCATCGATGGTATTCTTTACAATGTTGATCCCCCGCCCAAGGCAATGTTAGGAGCAATCACCACCCGTATTAAAATTCTGGCCGGGCTTGATATTGCGGAAAGGCGTATCCCACAGGATGGCCGCTTCAAAGTTAAAATTGGCAAAAGCGAGGTTGATTTAAGAACGTCATCCTTCCCTACAATATATGGGGAAAGTGTTGTTTTGCGCCTTTTGGACACCTCAAGCCCGTTGCTTGGTTTAGAACATTTAGGATTTTATCCTCAAGATTTGAAAAAATTTCAACAGTTAATTCGCCAGCCTTACGGCATAATTCTGGTGACCGGCCCAACCGGAAGCGGTAAAACAACGACTCTTTACACAGCCTTAAACGAAATAAAATCGACCGACAAAAATATGGTTACCCTGGAAGATCCGGTGGAATACCGCTTGCCTTTTATTCAGCAGACGCAGGTCAATAACCAAATCGGGTTTGATTTTGCCAAGGGGCTGCGTTCCATATTGCGCCAAGATCCGGATATTATTATGGTCGGTGAAATCCGTGATAAAGAGACAGCCGAGATCGCCATTCACGCGGCCTTAACCGGGCATTTAGTATTTTCAACGCTGCACACCAACGATGCCGCCGGCGCGGCGGTCCGCCTCATCAACATGGGCGTGGAACCGTTTCTTTTAACCTCGTCGCTTTTGGGAGTAGTGGCGCAAAGGCTTATCCGCACTGTCTGCCCGAACTGCCGTGAGCCGTATTCCATAGAGAAAGATATGTTAAGAAAATTATCCATTAATACCGACATTCCCAAAATTTATCGCGGTAAAGGCTGCGAGAAATGTTTTAATAGCGGTTACAAAGGCCGGCTGGGGATTTTTGAACTTTTGACCGTCACTGACCCCATACGCAAATTGATCCTTGACCGCAGTTCCAGTGAGGAAGTCCGTGCCTGCGCTCAAAAAGAGGGAATGAGGACGTTGCGGCAAATCGGTATTGAAAAATTAAAAGACGGGCTTACCACCCCTGAAGAATTATTACGTGTCACCCATGAATCAGGAGGGGAGATCTGATATGAAGTTTAAATACATTGCCCGTGATCATAAAGGTAAGCGTATTAACGCGGTGGCGACCGCGGATAATGCTGGTATGCTGGTGGCGCGTTTGAAGGCCGAGGGACTGTTGCCGGTCAAAATTTATGAAACGCATTCTTCAACGGATGCATTAAAAGGAAGAATTACCAAGATCCGCGGCAGGGTTAGTTCGAAGGACCTGGTCGTTTTTACCCGCCAGCTCGCCGCGACCTTAACTGCCGGGCTTCTTTTAACTGAAGCTCTTGAAACAATCGCGGAGGATTTGGAGAATCAATATTTTCAGGATGTTATTAGAAATGTCCTCCAGGATATCCGCGGCGGGGCTACATTCTCGGTGGCGTTGGCTAAGTATCCCAAAGTTTTTCCCAATACGTATGTTCCTATTATTCGATCAGGCGAAGCCACGGGCAGCCTGGATAAAACGCTTGCCAATATGGCCCATTACATGGAAAAATCAGAACGTTTAAAGGAAAAAGTTAAAGCCGCTATCAGTTACCCGTTGTTCGTCTTTGGCTTTGCCTGTTTTGTCGTATTTGTGATGGTTGTCTTTCTTATCCCGAAGTTTGCCGTCCTGTTTGAAAATGCCCATGCCCAGCTTCCGTTGTTAACCAGAATGGTCGTCGGCTTCAGCCAGCTTGTTTTGCACAATTTGCTTTTAGGCTTTATCTTGATTATTCTTTTGGTTGTTTTAGGCTGGTACCTTTTAAAATTTCCTCAAGTCAGATATAACTTAGACGCCGTGAAATTTAAAATTCCTATCGTGGGTAAAGATATTATCCGCAAGGCGGTGGTGGCCCGGTTTTGCCGTACCCTTGCCGTTTTAATGGCAGGAGGGGTGGGAATAGCTGCGGCTTTAGAAATCACTTGGGACGTCGTCAATCATTTACCAATGCGTGACGCCATAATGAAAATCCGGACCCGTATTTTGGCGGGATCTTCGTTGGCGGAGGAGCTCCGTGCGCAGAAAGTATTCCCTCGCCTGGTTTCGAAAATGACGGCCGTCGGGCAAAGGACAGGCCGCATCGATGCGATGCTCGAGCGGACAGCGGATTATTATGAAGATGAGCTGGAAAACACCTTGCAAAAGTTAACATCCCTTTTGGAGCCAGCGCTCATCATCTTTATCGGTGGCGTTGTTTTAATTGTTGTCTTGGCATTATATTTGCCGATATTTAAACTATCAGCAGCGATACGTTAGTATTTACTTCAATACGGAATGAAGGAGGTATATATGAAAATGATGAAGAAAAATTAAATTATATTTAAATTCATAAAAGAAGAATATAAAAACAAGGTTTAAGTGAAAATAAGAAAGGAGCAAAAAATGCTAAACAGAAAAGGTTTCACGATGGTCGAATTGTTAGTCGTTCTTGTCATCATTGCCATTTTGGCAGCGGTGGCTACACCGATTTACTTGGCGAACACACAGCGTGCCAAGATGTCGGAAGCTATTGCCACAATGAGCCTCATCCGGCAAGCTCAAAGAGATTTTAAAGTAAACAACAATTCTTTCTTTGACGTGGCGGAAGATACAACTACTCCGGACAACACAACCGGGCACATCCAATTGCCTATTGCCTCATCGGTAGTTATTGCCACCGGTGTTCCCACCCCGAATCCGTCGGGTGTCAATTTGAGTTTAGGGGTAACACAGTATTTTTCAAACGGGGCATTTTTTGTTCAAACGGATGCAACCCAGGCGACGCTTAACGGCTTTAGCCGTTCCGGGCTTTTTACAAATCCGGGTGTTGTGGGCATGCTTGTCAGCATGAAAGGGACGCACAATTATAAGTGTGCTGCCACTGCTGATACCCAATGTGCTGTTAAGGGCGATCAAACCACAACCTTCGAAGCTGAAATGGATGACAGCGGGCGTACGTTCGTCTGTTATGATACTTGCGGAACAGCAGCAAACTGGAGTGCGTATTAATTCGTAAAAGTTTTAATTGGTTAATGGATTTACTAATCAGAAACAAAGGAGAAAAAATGCTAAACAGAAAAGGTTTTACGATGGTCGAATTGTTAGTCGTTCTTGTCATCATTGCCATTTTGGCAGCGGTGG
>CAZVZR010000047.1:0-21160 GCA_964630825.1 uncultured Planctomycetales bacterium
GCGGTGTATTTGAAGCCGGATTTTTTTTGGTTCAATTATAATCTGGGATTAATATGTTTTGACATTGAAGATTTTCAGGATGCATATGTGTATTTTAAACGGGCAACTGAAAACAGCCCGGTGGAGGCATTGAAATTTATTTATAATTCTCGGGTCTATTATCAGATTTTTGCGGCCAACAATGATGGTAGGAGATTTTCAGCGGAAGAGAGCTTGAAAACAGGTTACCGGAACGCCTATTTTCTTTTGTCAATTTCTTATAAAAAAATAACCGGAAAGGATTTGGACGTTCCAAAAGAAAAGATTTATTTGGATGATGTTCAAAGTACAAGCATTACGGTTACACCGAAAATATTATAATGGCAAGGTGGTCTAACGGTAGAGTGCAATGAAAATATAAAAATCGCCTGCGAGAACAAGATAAATAAGGTATACTAATGACAAAGGTGGAGTATGAAAATAAAATTATACTTTATTTTAATATTTTTAATTTCATCTCAAGCTGCGGTTTATTCCGAAGATGTAGCGGATAAAAATAAGGCGGCAGAAGAATTGATCCAGCACTATAAAGTTGCTTTGCAAGGAGACAGCCGTGCCGCCATAAGAGAAGCATGGGAGGCATTAAATAAGGACCCGAAGATTAAGGAGTATTTAGAGAAAAAATATCCTCAGGTTTTTCAATCCTTTGAGCTGCAAGGCATAGCTATCCGTTTGGAGGATCTGCAAAAACAATATTTAGCTGTTTCAGGTCCCGGTGGCAATCCCGAGAAGAAACCCGCAAAGCTTAAAACGGCAGAACGAAAGAACAATAATAATTTAGATTTAAATTCATCAAATCAGCGAAGTGTTTCGAATACAAAACGTGTTCAAGAATTTCCTAACCAAGATAGTATCTCAAACACGGAGCATGTGAAGAATTTTAAAAATCAAGACAGCGTAAGCAATCAAGATCTAATTCAGCACCGGCTTAAAGCAAAACAATAAATTCCCAAGATGCAAAGAAATATCAAAACAATGTTACAGGAAGCCGTTGGGAAAAGAGCAACGGATATTCATTTGGTATCTGGGCGTCCGCCGATTATACGCATCGAAGGCGAATTGAGCCCGCTCGATGACATTGTGCTGACGCATGAGAGTATTAAAGCGGTAATTTACAGCCTTCTCGATGAAAAGCAAAAAAATACGTTAGAAACGCGTAAAGACCTTGATTTTTCTTATTTTGGAATTGAAGAAGCTAAATTGCGCGTTAATGCCCATTATGAAAAAGGGAAAATGGCAGCAACGCTGCGCATTATTCCGACAAAGTTGCGAACTGAGCAAGAATTGAATTTGCCGCCGGTTGTCACGCAGTTGGCAACGAAAAGGAAGGGGTTAGTTATATTTGCCGGGACTTCCGGCAGCGGGAAAACAACAAGCTTGACCTATCTGATTAACCGCATTAATAATAATTTAAAACGTAAGATTGTCACCATTGAAGATCCGATTGAATATGTTCATGAGTCAAAACAAAGTTTGATTATTCAAAGAGAAGTTGGCAATGATACCGAATCATTTTCTAGTGCTTTGAAATACGCTTTGCGGCAGGATCCGGACGTTGTTATGGTTGGTGAAATGCGTGATTTAGAGTCAATTTCAATGGCTTTGACCACGGCCGAAACGGGCCATTTGGTTATGACGACCGTCCATTCCCCTAATGCGCTGGAAACGGTTAATCGTATCATTGATGTGTATCCAGCTGATAAGCGCGATCAAATCTATGTTCAATTAGCTGAAAATTTATTAGCGGTCGTAGCTCAAGTGCTCATCCCGCGCAAGGATGGCCAGGGGCGGATTTTAGCAACGGAGGTTCTTTACGGGACAATGCCTATCCGCAACATGATCAGACGCGGCGCTTTGACTGAAATCCGTGGCCAGATGGATACAGAACAGCAATCCGAAAGTCACACCTATGAAAAATGCCTTTCTGAAATGTTCAAAAAAGGCATTATCTCAATGGAAACTGCCAAAGAGTACGCGACTTCGCCTCACATGCTAAAATTGTAATTTTCATTTATTCCTCCTTAAAAATCTTAAAAATTATTGACAACTGCCTAAACAGTAGGCATACTTACATTTGTAGTAAATAATTGGAAGTGGAAGTCAGGTTTAATGTCACATACATCAATCGAAGCTTTTCCGACGACCATTATTTACTAATCACACGTTGTGAAAGGAGGATGTAAGTAATGGCAAAAGGAAAAGTAAAATGGTTCAGCAATCAAAAGGGGTATGGTTTCATCGTTCCTGAAGGTGAGGGCAGCGAAGTTTTCGTCCATCATTCAGCAATCCAAGGGGATGGATATAAAACTCTTGCCGAAGGCCAGGATGTAGAATTCGAAATTGTCAGCGGTCCCAAGGGCCAACAGGCACAAAATGTAGTGAAATTGTAACCTTTTCTACATAATTTAGAAAAAAGAGACCCGATCTTAAGTCGGGTCTTTTTTTGACTAGGTTAAGGAGTTAATGATGCCAACGATTTTCACCAAAATTATTAAAGGCGAGATTCCTTGTCACAAAATAGCAGAAAATGATGCATATTTAGCATTCTTGGATATCCGGCCAGTTAATCCGGGACATGCGTTGGTTATTCCCAAAAAAGAAGTTGATTATATTTTTGATGTTGAGGACGAACTTTTAGCCGGATTGTTTGTTTTTGCCAAAAAGGTTGCGGTAAAAATTAAAAAGATTATTCCGTGCAAGAAGGTTGGTGTGATGGTCGCTGGCATAGAAGTGCCCCATGCGCATGTTCATTTAATTCCGTTTAATGATTTAGGCGAGTTAACGTTCGCGCGGGCAAAAGCGATGGACAACGCTGAACTGGCCAAAATTGCACAGAAAATTCAAGCGGCTTAATTTATCCATTTGACATTCGTTGATTAATTCTGTATTATGCACCGTGTTTGATTTGAAAAGGAGATAGATGATGTCATCGTTAACATCCAATAAACCCAAAACGTGGTCCAAGGAGCAAAATGAAGTTTGGCAATGCGTGGAGGATCATTGGGATCATCTCATTAATAAGCGCGTCGATGATTTCATCAAATATATTGATGATGACATGATGGGCTATGGGCATGAAAGCCCGATTCCCGTTGACAAACCTTGGCTTAAGAAATGGGTGGGGTTTTGGACCAAATCAACGGATATCGTGATCTGCGAGCTCAGGCCCATTAACATTGCTATCCACGGCAATATTGCCATTTTACAATACCTTATTTTTACCATTGAGAAAAATGTTGAAGGCGGCAAGCGTGTCATCCGCCGCTACACGATGACTTGGCAAAAGCAAAAGGACCGCTGGGTTGTTATCGGCAGCCACAACAACCTCATGGACGAAACCCTTCGCCATTAATTCTTTCCGTAGTTTTAACTTGTAATCTGCGCAGTATTCTAAAATTCCCCAGAATTATATTGAACCTCCCGAGGCACTACCATACAATGATCTTATTGATTTTATTAAAATTTATAAATGCCCATTTGTCGGCAACGCATGCACAGTAAAAAGTTAATCGCGCCAACTTTAATTGCCAGCATTCTTTTTATTCCTTCCATTAGTTTTGCTTCTTCAGAAATCTCTTCAACGCGTAACGATTTAATTAATAAACAATTAGATTGCGTTTCGGCAAAACCAAATAAAAACGACTCGGTTGGTTGGGCCGATGTTTGTTATACAGGAGCGTATCAAGAACAGAGAAATAAACTAATCGATCAAAATTTGGATTGGTATGAGAAAAAGCAGACAAAAGTAAAGTCTACAACACCAACACCGCAACCAGCTATAATTCTTCCAGAGGAGGAACCTAAAATTAATTATCCGATGCCGTCACTAAAAACATCGAGAATGCAGACCGAAAGTGCGGTGTTAGAAGAAAATGTGATTACAGATGATACGAGGCAATCGGCAAAGGCGCAATGGCAAAATAAATGGTTGGAAGCTAATTTGCGGGCGCTTACCGGAATTCGGACCGACTATTTGCAGTGGAATATTGCTGGTGATACAAATGGTCAGAACCCTAACATATTGTCAGAGTTGACTTGGAAAAACATTGTTAGCATTCAAAATAAGTTGGAAGGAAATCTTGTTCTGGGGGATCATGTTATGTTGGAGGCATCGGGTGCCTATGGAGATATAATTGCTGGAAAAACGCAAGATTCAGATTATAACAGTGATGATTATGGAGATGAGTTTTCAAGATCAGTCGAAAGAGCCCGAGGAAATACGGTTGACTTTTCTGCTGGTCTCGGATATCGATTTAGGGTGGATTCGTTGCTTAAGGATATTTTAAATGATGACGGTAAAGAAGTTGTTTGGTTTGCCCCGATGTTTGGGTTATCGGAGCATCACCAAAATTTTAATATGACCCATGGGAATCAGTTGATTCCGGATTCAGGTGATTTTCCCGGATTAGATGAGAACTATGAAGCGCTATGGAGAGGCCATTGGTATGGCTTTGACCTATCTGGGCAGAAAGGGAAGATATCGGGTGGATTACGGTTTGAATACCATCTGGCTGATTATGAAGGGAAAGGGAATTGGAATTTACGGGATGATTTTGATCATCCGATTAGTTTTAGGGATTATAGCAAGGCGCAAGGAATCGTTTTTAACTTAAACGGGTCATACGATCTCAATGATCGATGGAAGATTGGATTGGAAACGGATATTAATCAATGGCATGGCAAAAACGGTTTAGATTACACTTTCTTTTCCGATAAGACATCGGCAGTTACAAGATTTAATCGGGTTGACTGGGATTCTTATGCTTATATGCTTAGTGCGACGTACAAATTCTGGTAATTTATTTTGATGTATTTGGTTGTTTCGGACTTAGATTCTTTGTTTTATCAAGATTTTCCAAGAAACGTTTATCGTTTGGGTTCAGTGATGCGCCTTTTTTCCACGCCGCCGTCGCCTCTTGCAAATTCCCTTCTTTTGCCTGCAGTTCTCCATATGTTAAAAGCGCTTCTGGATCATTAGGGTATAATTTTAAGCATTGAATCATCATATCGATGGCCATGGCGCGGAATCCTGCTTGATAAAAAGTTTGGCTTAAGGAAATAAAGCTTTCTGGGCCGGGGAATTTATTTGTGATCTGCTCGACTGTTTTGAGTGCCGATGTGCGGTTCCCTTGAGTATATTGCGTAACCGCAAGGTTGCTTAAAGCGTTTAATCCTTCTTGTTTTATTGGGAAAATGTTAACTAGCAGGCATAAGGCAAATAAAAATAGCAGAATTGGAAAATATTTTCTTTTTTTCGTTTGTGCAGATTTTGTTTGGTCCATTGAATATAGCATAGGTTACAGAGGTGTTCTTTTCAACGAGAAATTTTGTTATGTTGTATCGAATGTGTTGACAAAGATAAAAATGTAGTGTATTCTTTTTAGTAACGCATCAGAAACACAGTAGATTTAAATATATAGTTTTAAGCCACGGAGCAAGAAGTGCGGCCGTGGCTTTTTTATTTTAACCTTTTACGAGGCAAACGCTTGGACAAATACTCGCCTTTTCGTAAGTCACTACGCGTCCTCATCGTTGAAGATAGTAAAGTCGATTCGCATATGCTCGAATCGATGCTTACCGAACCTTCTCGCAATGTTTCATTTTTAAAACTGGCTCGTTCCCTCGCCGAAGCTCGAAAACTTCTAAAAACTTTTAGTTTTGATATTGTTTTGTTGGATTTAAACTTGCCGGATAATACGGGGTCAACTACCTTAAAGTTGATCCACCAAGATTTCCCTAATATGCCCATTGTTGTTAATACCGGTGCCTATGAAGATGATTTGGGGCTACAGACACTCGGCCTCGGGGCACAAGATTTCTTGATTAAGGGTAAATATAATACTTACGTTTTAACTAAAGTTCTTCATTACGCTATTGAGCGAAAAAGGCTGGAACAAAAACTCGCAGAGACCTTTAAGGAGCTTCAAGAAACCCAGTCCCAGCTCATTCAATCAGAAAAAATGAAGGTCGTTGGTGCACTCGCTAGCGGAGTAGCTCACGAGGTACGCAACCCTTTAGCAACGGTACTTTACGGCATAACCTATCTTACGGGCCATTTAAAAGGTGCGGACTCCGAAACCGAAAAAGTGCTCGGGACCATTAAGGACGCTGCTGAGCGGGCAAATAGCATAATTACGGATTTGCTCAATTTTTCCAGGTTGTATAAGTTAAATAAGAAACGAGAAGATTTAAATGGGTTGGCGGAAAAGGCAGTTAATTTTTTAAATTACCAGCTAGAAAATAAGAAAATCCGGGTAACAAGGAATTACGATAATTCACTTCCGAGAATATCGATCGATGCAAACCGGATTGAGCAAGTTATTATTAATCTTCTGTTAAATTCTTTGCGGGCCGTTAAATCAGACGGGCGGATTGAAATCAAAACACAGTTTCGAAAATTGTCAAAAGCCTTAAGGGAAATACCCAAAGGAATGATCAGTGGTTTTAAGCCGGGTCAGCGAGTGGTTCTTTTAACGGTGGACGATAATGGGTGCGGTATTTCCAAAGATGCGCGCGCCAATGTTTTCGACCCCTTTTTTACAACTCATCGTGCGGATGGCGGTATTGGGCTTGGGTTAACCGTATCCCAAAGCATAATGGCAACCCATAAAGGGTCCATTGCGCTTGAGAATAGACAAAAAGGCGGAGTACGTGCAACGTTGCTTTTTAGGGTTTAGTTGATTAAAAAATTATAGAAGCATTATTTCAAATAAACAGTTAATCAAGATAAGACCATTAAGGTAAATGTATAACGTCTTGTACCGTTGGTCAAAAGGAGGTAAGGCGAATGGGAAGAAGAAAAATACTCGTTGTCGATGACGAAAAAGGATTCACAGCGATGTTGAGCCTGAACCTTGAATCAACAGGGGATTATGAAGTGCGCGTGGAGAATAACCCTAAAAGCGCAATTCCCGTAGCTTTGCAATATCGGCCGGACCTGATTCTCCTTGATATCATTATGCCCAACATGGAAGGCCCGGATGTCGCTATTGCTTTGAAAAAACAGAGTGAATTAAAAGACATTCCTATTGTTTTTTTAACTGCGACAGTAACTAAAGAAGAAGTCGATGCCCATGGCGGGAAAATCGGCGGGCACCATTTTGTAGCAAAACCGAGCCGGCTTTCCGATTTAATCTATTCAATAGAAAAAAATCTTGTTGCCGTTAGTGAATAAGTAGTTAGTTTCCACGAAATTAGACCCAATCACCATACCTGCAACAAAAAATAATTATACACCACTGTGCTAACGTGCTATACTTGAGCCGAAATTTTGTTAACGCATAAATAAAGTTATCTTTATATGGCCCTTCTGAGAAAAACCCTTCTTTTATTTATTGCAGTTCTTGCCTGCCAGGGTGCCTTAGTTTCCGCCGATGAACAACCGCTAAGTGACAATTCTCTTCAACAAGGAGTTCCTGTGTTGGCTTCATCTGATACTGGGGATGTTACCGCCAATAAGGATAAAATCATCTTTGATAACCAGCAGGCACAAAGTATTCTCACCCAGGATTCCTCGTGCGATGAGCAGGTTAAAAAACTTCAGGTGCAGTTATCAGCAACAGACACAAAACAATATGAGTTAAGTAAAAAGTTTATTGCCCTTTCCTTGTCATTGACACAGAAAGAAAATGAAATGTCAGCCCAGGCTAAGCGTATTGAAGAGTTAAATACCGATTTAGCCGATCTACAGTCACGTTTTGAGCTTAGCCAGCAATTATTGGCACAGAAGAATTCAGAAATGCAAGCATTGGCGAAAAATACAAAAGAAAACAGCACGGTCTCAGTACAAAGTGAAAACCCGGTATCGCAGCCAACGCTCGCCAGCTTGGAGCCGACCTCAATAAAAATCAACAAGTTGGAGTCGACCATACTGGAACACGAGAATAAGTTGGTTGAGTTTAGTCAGATTTTATCTATGTACAAGAAAATGATTCAAGAGTCCAAAAAGCAGATAAACAGCTTGGAAGAGAAATTAAAATCAGCCGTTGATCAGTTGCATCAGTCGCGCGGTATTTATGAGCGGCAAAATCAAAGCCAGGCACCCGTTCACGCTCAACTTAAAACCATTGCCTTTGAAGACAGTTTTAATGATTTAAACGTTTATCTTTTTCAGAAATTGTACGGTGCCGGTCTTCTGGGCCAAAACGAAAATTAATTGTGATGATGAATAAAAACCATTTCCATAAAAATATACTTCTTGGTTTGCTGTGCGTTTCGATTCTTTTTTGCTGTCCGATGAACGCACAAAGCGACGTCAGCGATTCTGTTGTTAAAGTCATCGTTACCGCTAATCAAATGGATTATTACCGTCCTTGGCAATCACAAGGGATCCAAATGGGGGGCGGCTCGGCAACCATCATCGAGGGAAATAGAATTTTGACCAATGCGCATGTTGTTGCGGATCAGACATTTATTCAGCTAAAAAAGGATTCGGATCCTCGTAAATACATCGCGAAAGTAATGGCCATTGGGAATGACTGCGATTTGGCGCTATTGACGGTTAATGACCCAGAATTCTTTAAGGGAACCGAACCGCTTGTTTTAGGCAAAATACCGCAACTACAAGATATGGTCTCGGTTGTTGGTTTTCCTGAAGGTGGCGATAAGTTGTCGATAACTCAAGGTGTCGTTTCTCGCTTGGAAGTCACGCCTTACTCACATAGTGCCCGACAATTTTTGTCCGTGCAAATTGATGCTGCCATTAATCCCGGTAACAGCGGCGGCCCGGTCATTCAAGATGGGAAATTGGTGGGTATTGCGATGCAAATTCTTCAGCAGGGGCAGAATATCGGATATATGATTCCGATACCAATCATTGAGCATTTTTTGAAAGATTATGCTGATGGTCATTACGATGGGTTCCCCATGCTTGGGCTTGAATACAACAATACGGAAAATCCTGGGTTACGCACGTTATATAAAATTCAGGATATTGATGGAGGCGTCCTCATAACACGTATCTTGCCCAATTCATCGGCAGAAGGGATTCTTTTGGAAGGCGATGTGATACTTAAAATCGACGGTGTACCGATTGCCGAAGACGGAACGTTTGAATTTAGCCCTAAGCAGCGCCTGGAATTGCCGCATCTCATTTCACAGAAACAGATGGGAGATACTATTGTTTTTAACATTATGCGTAATGGTGAAATGAAAGAAGTGTCAGTTCCGGTTACGCCATTTGAAACAGTTGTTCCGCATCCGGAATATTATGCCAAACCACCTTATTATATTTTTGGCGGCTTAGTTTTTTCCGTTTTAAGTACAGACCTCTTGCAATCGTGGGGGCCGAATTGGTATGAAAAAGCGCCAATTAATTTTGCTTATAACTTAATGGGGGCAGGGCGGCTTAATAAAGACAATCGGGAAAATTTGGTTGTTTTGTTGCAAGTGCTTTCCGACGATGTTAATGTCGGTTATCAGGGTTACGGCAATTCAATCATAACGAAGGTTAATGGCAAAGATGTGAAATCATTTAAGGATTTTGTGCTCCTTTTAAACAGTACCAAAAATACCGAAAAATTTACTGTCCTTGAAACGGAACAGAATATTCAAATAATCTTAAAGAATGAAAATATTGATAAGATCGATGCAGAAATCATTGGGCGTAATAGTATCCCGCAGCGTTATTCAGATGATGTCGCCGGCTGGCTGAACACCAGTAGCAAAAGCCCCGCTTCACCATAGAAACCGTTTTGCAATAACCTTTCCCAGAAAACTTGTTTTGTGTTAAAATTTGATTCTTATGGAATACAGAAAAATTCCCGGGACAGATTGTTCAATTTCCGTCATTGGATTGGGCACATGGGTTTTGGGCGGAGATTCGTGGAGTGGTGCAAAAATAACGGAGTCGCTCGAAGCAGTCGCTGCGGCTGTTGATTCAGGCATTAATTTCATCGATACAGCCCCGATATATGGTAATGGCATTTCGGAGGAAATTGTTGGTAAAGCGATTACCGGCAAGCGCGATAAAATTATTCTCGCCACAAAATGCGGGCTTACGGTCAACGCAGGGCGTGTTCTTGTCAATTTGACACCGCAATCAATAATCCGCGAAGTTGAAGATTCTTTGCGCAGGCTTCAAACCGATTATATAGATTTGTACCAGTGCCATTGGCCGGATCCCAAAACGCCTCTTGAAGATACGATGAAGACATTGGTTCAATTGAAAGAACAAGGAAAAATTCGTTATATCGGCATTTCCAATTTCGAACTACCACTTATAAAACGTGCCCGTGAATTAGCCGATGTTGTGACTTTACAAAATCAATTTTCGTTGCTTACGCGTGATTTAGAAAAGGAAATTATTCCGCATTGCCGGGAAAAAGGTATCGGAGTTTTAACATACGGAGCTTTAGGCGGGGGGATTTTATCCGGGAAATACATAACACCGCCAAAATTTAGAGGTTCCGATGCGCGAAGTTTTTTTTATAAACATTACCAAGGAAAAGCATTTGAGCAGACGAAAGAATTGCTTCGTCTGATGGAGAGATTCAATAAACCACTGCATCAGGTGGCGATTAATTGGGTCAGGCAAACACCGGGGGTTACTTCGGTGCTCGTCGGCTGTCGAAATGCCCAACAGGTACATTCGAATGTTCAGGCACTTGACTGGGATCTGCCAAGCGAAGGCATTCTGGAATTAACCAAAGCCTGTGTTTAGATATGGATACGGCTAACAATCTTTACAATTTTGTCGGATCAAATTTCCCGCATTTTGGGGAAACCAAGCGCCATGAAGTAGCCCGCCTGTTCTTTGAAATTTCAAAGCGGGAAAACCGCCCGGTAGAGGATATTCTTAACGATTACCGGGATAAGCCGGGAAGTTTTCCAAGACTCAAAGAATATCTCGTCAAAAGACGTTTCCCGCAAGCCAGCCGCCAGTATAAAGATTTTGAAATTTCGTTGCCCGCTGTTCAAATTCAATCAGAACATAAGATAAAAATTGGTAAACGAGATATTGAGCTTAAGAATATCTACATCGAGCAACAGGTAAAAGATTCACCGGTTATCGCGCGCTTACGGTCAAAATTCCCGCAGGCAAATTTCGAGATTATCGAAAATTATAAAACGCACGTGCCCAAAAAACGTTTTGGGATAGAAGATTACAATCGCCGGCTGGACAGTTTCTATTTCGTTAAAGAAAACTTTGATTTTTATAAGCGCTGCGCCTGCTCCAAAGGGTCAGTTTATTGCGGTTATCATATTGTCAATTTGGGCAGCGGCTGCGCGTACGAGTGCCGGTATTGTTATTTGCAAGATTATATTAATTCTCCGGGAATCATTTTGCCGGCTAACATTGATGATTTTTTTAAGGCGTTTGAAAGTTATAAACAAAATATCCGTATTGGTTCCGGGGAGATAACCGATTCACTGGTCTTTGACCACATCACAGAATTTTCGCCTAAAATTGTTGAATTTTTCCGAAATCACCCTAGAAGTTCATTTGAATTTAAAACAAAAAGTAACAATGTCGATTTGCTGTTTACCGTTAAGCCGGTAGAGAACGTTGTTATTTCCTGGTCAATAAACCCGGCAAAAGTTATTGATTCCATTGAGCATTACACAGCAAGTTTAGAGGAGCGTTTGGTGGCAGCCCAAAAATGCGCAGCTGCTGGCTACAAGGTTGCTTTTCATTTTGATCCGATCATTTATTATGGCAATTGGGAAAAGGATTATTTTGAGTTAGTGAATCAGGTTTTTGATAAAATTGAGCCGAATGAAATTGCCTGGTTAAGCTTAGGGACATTACGAATGACTCCTCGTCTTAAAAAAATTATCGAAAACCGTTTTCCGGAAACAACATTTTTAAATGAAGAGTTTTTGTTAGGGCATGATGATAAACTGCGCTATGCGGACAATTTACGAGTAGAGATTTATACGAAAATGATGCAATGGATCCGTGCGCGAGCCTCGAAAGTTTATTTGTACTTATGTATGGAAGAAAAGAAAATTTGCCAAGAATGCCAAGCCCCACCATTAAGAAATTATCAAAATACTTCAATCGCATGAAAAAGAAAATTCTTTTTGTCTGTGTGCATAATAGTGCCCGTAGCCAAATGGCAGAGGCAATGGTTAATACCTTTGCTTCAGCAGGTTTTGAGGCCGAGAGCGCCGGTATTGAGCCGGGCAAATTAAACCCCATCGTGGTTGATGCGATGAAGGATATGGGCATTGACATCTCCTCAAAAACGACAAAAAGCGTACAAGATTTTATCAAACAAGGCAAAAAATATGATTACGTCGTTACCGTGTGTGATGAGGCAAACGCTGAACGATGCCCGTCCTTCCCAGGCGAGGGGAAACGTGTCCATATGGGATTCCCCGATCCTTCTCAATTTAAAGGAAGTTATGAAGAAAAATTGGCCCAAATCAAAGTTGTGCGTGACCAGGTTCGTTACAAAATTCTTAATTGGTTAGCTTCTTTAAGAAATAGTTAATGTTTTATTGTCAATATACGCCGAGTACCTTCTTGATTAGATGTTTTCCTCAGGATATGTTATACTTTTAATATAAGTATTATTATCACGAGTGAAAACGGTATACTGAAATGAAAAATTTTATCAACAAAAATAAAATTCCTTGCTTTGTTTGGTTGATATTCTTTGTCTCTGCACCTGCCTTCGGGGAAGTCAAAGCTCCTTTGAATGTTCGTTATGCCTACGAGAAAATAAAAGGAATTCCCTGGGAAAATGCCACAGAAGCAACACAAAAAGATTTTCTCGATCAATATAATCGTTCTGGAGGCAAGTTTCCGCAACAGACTAGTAAAACAAAAGCAACAGGACAACAATTAGAAGAAGTACCGGTGAAAAAGAAAAGTACAGAAGTACAGCAGGAAAGGATTGTGCCACTACGAATCCGTTATGGTTTTGAGAAGCAAACGGGGAAGGATTGGTATAGCGCAACGAAAGAAGAGCAAGATAAATTTTTAGGGAAAGTAGAAAAAGAAGATTTGAAAACTAAAATGGCAGGGCAAAAAGCGGAGCGTACAAAAGAGCAGGTTGCGGCACGGGAACAGCTTGATGAAACACGCCAGAAAAACAGTGAAATAAAAAAAGAAGCGGTCAGGGAGTTATCAGAGCAAAGGAAAAAAATCGCGTTGGCGAAAAAGCGTACTTCTTTGGGAATCAGTGTTGATAAAATGCAAACTAAAGCAGCAAGAAGTCATAAGCGTTAACAAATTTTGGGTGTATCTGTTTTGTGGATTTGCAAAAACAAATTAAGCTGCTCGCCGATTTTATTCGACAATCCCATAAAATTATTGTCTTTACTGGGGCGGGTATCTCTACCGAAAGCGGCATAAGTGATTACCGCAGCAAAGGCGGGCTGTGGGATCGTTTCCAACCGGTTACCATCCAGGAATTTGTAAAATCTCAAGAGAAACGTAAAGAATATTGGCGCACTAAGCTAGAGCTCTATGCGTCATTGGAACATGCTAAGCCCAATGCTGGGCATCTGAGTATTGCTCAACTCGACAAACTTAGTAAACTAAAAGGAGTTATTACGCAAAATATTGATGGTTTACATCAAATGGCCGGGTTAAACAAGCAAATGATTGTTGAGCTGCATGGAACTAACCGTGAAACAATTTGTCTTTTGTGCAACGATATCACGTCATGGCAGGAAGTATATAAACGTTTGTTGAATAAAGAAGAGGCGCCACTTTGCCAAAAATGTGGTGGACTCTTAAAACCAAATACGATATCATTTGGTCAAGCTTTGGACCCCGCGGTACTAAACCAGGCGGTTCGCTGGAGTCAAAGTTGTGATTTGATTTTATCATTAGGCTCGACACTGGTTGTCGAACCGGCGGCTTCCTTGCCGCGCATCGCCAAGGCTAACGGTGCCAAATTGGCGATTGTTACACTTTCAGAAACACCGTTGGATGGTTTAGCTGACCTTAAAATTGAAGCTGCGATTGCGATGACTATGTTGGAAACGATGGAGTTGGTTGGGTAATTGCCGATATCTTGATATGCACATTGACATGCGGAATATCCGTGCCGTTATATTTGATATGGATGGCGTTATCACCAATACAATGCCGTATCACTTTCAAGCGTGGAAAACCATTTTAAAAAAAGAAGGTATATCCGCAACCTATTTTGATATCTATTGCCGTGAGGGGCAGCAGGGTTTCCAAAGCGTCAAAGAATTGTTTGTTCAGTATAAAAAACCGATCAATCCGCGAAAAACATTAAAGCTCCTTAAAGATAAAGAAAGGCTTTTTAAACGAATTGTAAAGTTAAAATATATTCCCGGGGCAAGGCGGTATCTACATAAGCTTGTCCGTAAAGGAATCCCGGTTGGGTTGGTGACAGGGACGTCCCGCCATGAAGCGCAACGGATGTTGCCGATTAAACTTTGGAATATTTTTTCGGTAATTGTTACCGGCTCCGATGTGAAACATGGTAAACCGCATCCGGAACCCTACCGAAATGCAGTTAAAACACTGAAAGTAAAAAATAAGGAGATTTTTGTTGTTGAAAATGCTCCATTTGGGATAACTTCAGCCAAGAGGGCAGGGCTGTATTGCGTTGCCTTGGAAACATCCTTACCTCGCCGATATCTTGTCCGGGCCGACAGGGTGTTTTCTTCATTCAATGCTCTTTCGAGAAAATTAAAATTTTTTTAGAGGATAGTATGCAATTTAAAAATGTGTTGGTGCTTTATAAACGCAGTGCCTACAAGATTTATTTCTTGGATCACCGACGGTCTTTGGGCACAATGAGTAATAAAATTCTAAAAAAAGAAAAAATACATTTCCAAAAAGCCCATGACGAGCACTATTTTACATTAAAGGTAATTTCACGCGTGCTTTTAACGCATGGGGTTAGGTTTTTTGAAGCTTATCGTGGCAGAGGGATTGACTATAACAAGTATGATCTGATTGTTACTGTTGGCGGTGACGGGACATTTTTGGAGGCCAGCCGACATATCAAGAATCAGTACATTTTAGGAGTTAATTCTTCACTTAATTTTAGCGTCGGGCGTTTTTGTGCTGCTAACGTGAATAATTTTGAGAAGATTTTTAACCAAATTGTTAAGAGTGAATTTAGAACACAGCTGTTGCATCGGGTGCGGTTAAACATAACGGGACACAAGAAGCCAATTGACGCGCTCAATGACGCCTTAATTTGCCACAAAAACCCAGCGTTTTTATGCCGCTACTATATCCAATTTAGAGGGAAAGTGGAAAGGCAGCGCAGTTCCGGTGTTTGGATTTCTACAGCCTGCGGCAGTACCGGAGCGATGCATTCAGCAGGTGGGAAAATTCTGCCAAAGACCAGAAAAGAATTGCAATACATTCCCAGGGAGTTGTACCAAGGCAAGCAGTCATCATTTCAACTTAGGGGGGGTATCATCAAGCCAACCGAAACATTTACGGTAACTTCGCTCATGCGCGAAGGTGTTATTTATGTTGATGGGCCGCATATCGGCGTGCCTTTCGGGTATGCCGCAACTTTAAAAGCTTCGCTGTCACCTTATCCTATTAAAACTATTACGGTATAATTATTTAAAATGAAAGCTGTCTTGTTAATCTCACACGGGAGTCATTCTGCAAAAACAAAAACGGAAGTTCATGCATTAACTAAACAATTGCAGAAGAAATCACCTGGCACAATTTTTAAATATGCATTCTTAGAGGTAGCTGCACCGAACATTCCTGATGGTATCGCAGAATGTATTAGAGCAGGAGCTAATCAGGTGACGGTGTTATTAAATTTCCTAAACTCCGGAAAGCATGTTGATGTTGATATTCCCGTGATTATTAAGGAAGCCCGCCTTCAGTATCCCAAAGTCAAATTTGTGTTAACTCGTCCCGTGGGCCAACACCCGCAGATTGTCAAACTCTTTTTAGATATGCTCAATGGCACTCGATAAGAATTTTACTCGGCAATTGTTAGTTTGGTACCGAAAAAATGCCCGTGACCTTCCCTGGCGCCGCACGCAGGACCCGTATAAAATCTGGATTTCCGAAATTATGCTTCAGCAAACGACGGTCAATGCCGTCATTCCTTATTATGAGCGCTGGGTGAAAACATTTCCCACCCTAAAGCATGTGGCGAAGGCTTCCGAGCAGAAAATCCTTAAAGCCTGGCAGGGCTTAGGTTATTATCAACGGGCCAGAAATATCCATAAAGCAGCCCGGCTTGTTGTAAAAAATTTCAATGGGAAAATACCGTCCGATCTGGAAAAATTAAAAACTTTACCGGGTTTTGGTTCTTACACATTAGCCGCAGTCTCGAGCATTGCGTTTAATAAGGCTTTGCCGCTCGTTGATGCCAACGTGCGCCGTGTTATGATGCGTATTCTTGCTCTTGAAGAAATTATTACGCCCGCGGTTGATGGGAAAGTCTTGCCGTTTTTAAGTGACACCATTTCGCAGCGCGAGCCGGGGAATTATAATCAGGCGCTGATGGAATTGGGGGCGCTTATTTGTAAGAGCAAAGAACCGTTATGCTTGTTGTGCCCGGTCCAAACGCATTGCCAGGCATTTAAGAAAGGCAATCAAGGGCAAATTCCCTTGTCAAAGAAAAAAGTTGTGCAAGATTTAAATGTGGCTATCGGCATTTTGAGACTGGATGGAAAGTTCTTTATTCAACAGCGGCCGCCACAAGGGCTATTGGCGAACCTCTGGGAGTTTCCAGGCGGCAAGATTGAAAAGGGAGAGACGCCAGAGCAAGCCCTGCGCAGAGAAATTAGAGAAGAGTTGGGCATAAAGATCACCCGCTCCAAACATTTAATGAATGTGCGCCACTTTTATACAACATTTCGCGTTAATTTGCATGTTTCTGAATGTCAGGCCGAGAGTTATCCTTCCGAAGATAGTACCCATCGCTGGGTCACCCGTCGAGATATTGAGAAATTCCCCATGCCTTCCGGAACCGTTAAGATTATCAGTAAATTAACTTAAAAATCTTGACAAAATTTATAAATAGCATATACTTTATTAAGATGATAGAGTTAATAGAGATTAAATGCTATGAAAATATCAGCAAAAGTTGACTATGCCTGCCGAGCTCTTTTAGAGCTGGCGCTTCATTGGCCGAAAGAAACACCGTTTGTTATCGAAGAAATTGCCAAGAAGCAAAAGATCCCTAACAAATTTCTTACTCACATTTTGCTTCAACTTAAGCAACTCGGATATGTAGAAAGCGTTAGAGGTAAAAGAGGGGGCTATTTGTTGGCCAAACAGCCAAAAGATATCAATGTGTGGGACATTTATGTGAATTTTTCAGAAGCCATATTAAAAAAATCAAAAAAGAAAGGTTTCGAAGACATAATAGCTAATATGTGGCTTGAGATCGTTGAACGTATGGAGTTTGCCATGCGTAAAGTTACTTTTGAAAATTTAGTTGCCCAGCAGCGGGAACAAGGCAAAGTCATCAGTTTTGACATTTAAGAGATGGAATATAAAAACAAAATAGCGCAATATTTATCGCAAACTAAAGGTTTGAGCCCTGAGCAAATTATCGAATTTGCTTATAAGGAATTTGGCGGCAGGATAAATTTTGCCTCAAGTTTGGGCGAAGAAGACCAGGTGCTAACCGACATGATTGCTAAAGTCACGCCTAAAATGGAAATTTTCACCCTTGATACTGGGCGGTTGCATCAAGAGACGTATGACTTGCTGGCAAAAACACAGAAAAGATACCCGCTAACGTTTAAAATTTATTATCCTGATACTAAAGCTGTGGAAAATATGGTTGCTCAAAAAGGGATCAACCTTTTTTACGAAAGCGTTGATAACCGGAAACTTTGCTGCGGGATTCGTAAAGTGGAACCGTTGCAGCGCGCGCTTAAAAATGTCGATGCTTGGATAACGGGCCTGCGCCGGGCACAATCGATCACCCGCGCGACGGCAGAAACATTTGAATGGGACGAGGAGAATAAGAAAGTGAAAGTCAACCCGTTGGTGCATTGGTCGCGCGATCAAGTCCTTGAATATATTAAGAAGAATAAAGTGGATGTTAATGCCTTGCATGCGCAAGGATTTATCAGTATCGGCTGCGCGCCGTGCACGCGGGCAATCAAGCCTGATGAAGACATCCGTGCAGGGCGATGGTGGTGGGAGAATCCCGAGTCGAAAGAATGCGGGCTGCATAATAATCCGAAGAGGAAAACTAAATGAGTAAAACAATGTCAAAACTCGATGCATTAGAAGCGCAGAGCGTATTTATTTTGCGTGAAGCTTATCGGGAATTTAAAAGCCTGGCGATGTTGTGGTCTATTGGCAAGGACAGTACGGTTTTGCTGTGGCTGGCACGAAAGGCATTCTTTGGCCACGTACCATTTCCGCTCGTGCACATCGATACCAGCTATAAAATTCCGGAAATGATCGTCTATCGCGACCGGCTGGCCAAAGAGTGGAAGCTCAACATGATCTATGGCCAGAATACAAAAGCTTTGCAGGACAAGGAAACTTTTCCCGATGGAAAAGTTGACCGTTTGAGTTGCTGCAAAAATTTGAAGACAGAGGCACTAAAACATACTCTTGCCGGTGATTGGCCAAGGTATCGCATGAATCATAAAACTGGTAAATACGACCTTGATACCAATAAAGAGCCTTACACTGGCGTTATTGTTGGTGCGCGCGCTGACGAAGAAGGCAGCCGTTCGAAGGAAAGGTACTTTTCTCCGCGCGATAAGTCGAATGAATGGGACATCGGTGACCAGCCGCCCGAATTGTGGAATCAGTTTAAAACGGATTTTGCCCCCGGAACTCACGTGCGTATTCATCCGCTCTTGGATTGGACGGAATTAAACATTTGGGAATACATTCAAAAAGAAAATATTCCCGTCGTGAGTTTATATTTTGACCAGGGAACAGGTAAACGTTACCGTTCACTCGGTTGCTATCCATGCACCTCTTCGGTAGAATCGACGGCAAAGAATGTCGCCGAAATAGTTGAAGAGTTGCGTACGGGAAAGTTTGCCAATATTGCCGAGCGTTCCGGCCGCGCCCAAGACAAAGAGGACTGGGGCGGTTTAGAAACATTACGCCGTGCAGGTTATATGTAAAGGAGAATAAAAATGCATAAAAGATTCTTTCTTTATTTATTTATATTGCTGGCTGTTCTTTTATCTGTATTTAGGACTGCCTCAGCACAAAAAAAGATTACATTGTTGAATGTCTCTTACGACCCGACGCGCGAGTTGTACGAGGAATATAACAAGGTATTTGCCACTTACTGGAAAGCAAAGACAGGAGAGGACGTTGTTATCAATCAATCTCACGGCGGTAGCGGCAAACAGGCGCGCTCCGTTATCGATGGGTTGGAAGCGGATGTCGTGACGCTGGCTTTAGCTTACGACATTGATTCTATTGCCGAGAAATCGGGTTTTTTGTCTAAACAATGGCAAACAAAATTGCCCGACAACAGTTCCCCGTATACGTCTACGATCGTTTTTCTGGTGCGCAAAGGGAATCCAAAAAATATAAAAGATTGGGATGATTTGGCCAAAGAAGGAGTTTCCGTTATTACCCCTAACCCTAAAACATCTGGCGGGGCCCGATGGAATTATCTGGCGGCTTGGGGCTATGCGCTTAAGAAATGGAACAATGACGAAGAAAAAGCCAAAGAGTTCTTAAAAGCTATTTTTAAAAATGTTCCAGTACTGGATTCCGGCGCTCGTGGTTCTACGACAACATTTGTTGAGCGCGGGATAGGGGATGTCCTTATCTCCTGGGAAAACGAGGCGTACTTGGCAGTCAATGAACTGGGGCCGGAAAAATTTGAAATCGTGATCCCGTCTTTAAGTATCCTGGCGGAACCACCGGTGGCTGTTGTTGACCACAACGTGGACAGGCACGGGACGCGTCAAATCGCGGAAGAATATTTGAAGTTCCTTTACACCGAACAAGGCCAGGAGATCGTGGTAAAACATTATTACCGGCCGCGGCTTGAGTCGGTGGCACAAAAACATATTGACAAATTTGCTAAGATCGAGATTTTTACCATCGATCAAGTTTTCGGCGGCTGGCAGAATGCTCAGAAAATCCATTTTGCCGATGGTGGTATATTTGACCAGATTTATGAATTGAAATAAAGATGATCAAAATACTTAAACAAAAATCGACATTGCCCGGATTTTCCATTTCATTGGGGTATTCTCTTTTTTATTTGGGATTGATCGTCCTTATCCCTTTATCAATGCTTTTTATTAAAACATCATCGATGGGGGTAAACGAAATTTGGAAAGTCGTAACTGCCCCGCGGACACTCGCTGCCTACCGCTTAAGTTTCGGCGCCAGTTTTGTCGCCGGATTGATCAATGTGGTCTTTGGATTTTTAATTGCCTGGGTCTTGGCACGGTACAGCTTCCCGGGAAAGAAGATTGTGGATGCCTTGATCGATTTACCTTTTGCCTTACCGACGGCGGTTGCGGGGATCACATTGACGGCATTGTATTCACAAAATGGGTGGGTAGGCCAATATTTGTATAAATGGGGGATTCAGTCAGCGTATAGTGTATTTGGAATTACCGTTGCGCTCATTTTTATTGGTTTGCCGTTTGTCGTCAGGACCATCGAACCGGTTTTGCAGGAACTGGATCCCGAATTGGAAGATGCTGCTGCCAGCTTAGGTGCTAATCGTTGGCAAACTTTTGCGAAAGTACTTTTCCCAACAGCGGTGCCGGCATTGATCACAGGGTTTACTCTGGCGTTCGCGCGGGGGATTGGTGAATATGGCTCTATTATTTTTATCGCCGGGAATATGCCGGGAAAGACGGAAATCGCGCCGTTACTGATCATGACGAAACTCGAACAGTATGATTACGCTGGAGCAACGGCCATTGCCGTTGTTATGCTCTTGGCTTCATTTGCGTTATTGGCATTTACCAATTTTTTGCAATGGGTGGCTGCTAAAAGGATTGGGATGAATTAATATGTCCACGCGAACGGAAAATCCAGTTGTCCGCAGGGTATTGATCGCCATAGCTTTAATCTATTTGGCATTGTTGATCGCTTTACCTTTAGTTGCCGTTTTTAGTAATGCCTTAAGCAAAGGGTTTGCTGTTTATTTAAAATCGCTCAATGAACCCGATGCCCTTGCCGCAATTCGTTTGACTGTGTTAACTGCCCTGATTGCGGTTACGCTTAATTTAATATTTG
>CAZVZR010000048.1:0-21004 GCA_964630825.1 uncultured Planctomycetales bacterium
ATAACCGGGGATGGAGTTCATTGGAGATGACGCCGCTGTGCAGCGTCTTGCCGCCCGGGACAAGATGATGCAACGCTTTACCCAGAATATTTCTATCCTTAAAATTAGAACGGCTGAAATAATCATTGGCCATTGAAATGTCTAACAAGGTTTCAAGGTAGGAGGCATCGACCTTGATCGCAAAGCGATCGTAGGACTTTATAAGATTGCTCAACTCTTCTCTATTATTAATATCGGCAAAGTGCTCAATGCTGACTTGAAGGGCGTTTTCTTCTTTACGGCCATGGATGCGGTGGCCAAGCAATTCGTGCCGAAGGATATCACGCAGGAGGGCTTGGAATAAAAAGTAATTTTCAGATTGTGTATCAAGCACCGGCGGAGCGCGTGCGGCTAAACCAATATCAAAGGCCATCCTATTTTGACCACGATATTCTGCCACACTCTTACCCTGCCGATCTTCAAAAATAATCTCTACCGCTGAAACCACAATTCCCAACGACGATAAAGCCTCTTTGAGATGATATTGCAATTTTGCTTGGGCAGTATCCGGATCTTGTGCTCTCTCTTGAGCAGAAAGATGTGCCATCGCTGGATAATTCATCTTCACTTGTTCTTGATATTCTTGGGCTTTCATTTTTTGAGCTTCATAAGGCTTCCCTTGGCGTCTTAGATACTGAATGACCATGGCAAAATAATCTTTCCCATCAACTCCTTGGTCAGCTAAATTGCTTAACTCTGGCGGCACCATAAAATTAGGAAGAAGTCCGGTCTTTTCAAGCGTAATAATATTGCGATATTTTAAATGCAAAGATTTCACTATTCGATGTGTAGGATCCGAATGAAAACGATCAACCAATATTTGCACGATGAAAGCCGCTGCCTCTGCGACGATCTCGTCTTCTTTCCCTTCTTCCACGAGTTTCTTATACTGTGGATGTTTCGCCATGCCCAAACGAAATTCTTTAAAATCTTCCCCGGTCAAAACAACATCCTTAAACTTATTCAGAGAAAGTGTGTTTGAGAAATAAATTGCGTGGGCCATTTCATGCGCAATGATTCCTTGGGGCGTCCCACCTTTAGATTCTCCATATATTTCACCAGCGGAGCAAAGGCCGCCGACGGTATTTTCTGATATTGTGTCACCATAATGATCAAATCCTTGAATAACGTTAAAGAAAACACGCGAAGGTACTAATAAGCCACCCGTCTCTTCCCATTTCTGAGCTATCTCCAGAATCAATGGATCTTCAAACATTAAAAGAACAGTCATTGATGAAAAACTATGAAGAACCTGCACTTGTGCAGGTAAAACATTCGCTTGGGATTTCGGCAAATAAGATTTGTCAGGCATATTTTCTATCTGTTTAAGCTTGCCAAACTGTCTTAGTAAATGCTGTGTCAACGTAGCGGCTGTGGCCTTTAAGTTGTAAGGCATCTCGCTGCCAAGGATTTCAAGATTAGCCAAATAAATATGCTCTAATATTCCACCTTCATCATAAAAGAGCCACAATTCAATATCCGCTTGATCATCAGTACCCAACCAAACTAAAAAGGCTTTGACCTTTGGCTCATCTATAACTTCCACTGGCTGTTTGCTGATAAGGCGAAGTGATTCAATACGGTTGGCTGACCAACTACTGAGCGGGCCTAATGCCAGATTTAAATCACGATTGCGCCTGGCTTCACCGCGTTTAATGAGATTTTTAACAATTTGATCTCCTTTCTTTACCGCTTCTTTTTGCCCAAATTTTATACGCCTTTTAACTAAAGACTTCTTGCCATAAACAAATACCAGGATAGAACCAACGCATATCCAAGCACTATACTCATAGAAAAGAACTATGGCTGCCATAAGCGCTACGATGAACATTGTTTCCAGAAGGCCGCTACCCTTTCGGAGATGGTCGCCGTGCGTTTGTCGATTATTTTCAAGTAACTCGCGGATTTGGCTGTCTTCTTCCGGTGTATTATAAATAATCCGGTCGGCTACCTTATAAAGATTAATGAATGTGCTCTGGACATCTTTGTCCACGTAATGCCTTTCGGTTTCGCCAAGAAAGACATCCGTAACGCGACGGCGCAATTCACGCTTATCTTGTGTATATTTTCTCTTTAACATACGTTCAATAGCCAACGGATGGTCAACAAATACCTGATTTTCAATTTGCTGATTTCCTGCTCGCTTTCCGCTTAAAAGCAATCTAGCCAAGGCGACTTGCAACTCAACAGGCATCCACCGTTGTTTACGATCTTCTACCATCTGTCTGGAATTCTCCTCATAAATTTGCTCGTGAATGACACTTAAGTGTTCTTTTTCTAATTCAGATCTCCGGCGTATAATACTCTGGGCAATCGGTTCTTCTTTGGCATAGCTTTGTCTGGTGCTGCCCGGGTCAGTAAATCGAGCCGCACGATCCAGAACCTGGGCAAGTTCCTCTTTTGTGCCTACCATGCCGACGATATTCCAGTGCACACCGATTTGCGAACGGATATTTGTTCCGCGGCTCACCATTCTCGTGGTAATTAAGCCAGGGATTTCTATTAAATCTCCATGGGGATGGATTTGTCCAATGCTCGAGAGCATTTTGTCTTCCGCAGCCAATTCTTCAACTGTTTCAGCTATCCCGATCGTAAATTCAAGGCGGCTTTTGACACTGCGCCAAATCTCGGTTAATTCAAAAAGGTATTCCTGTCTTACCTGGTTATAAAGTTGCTGTTCAGATAAAGATAAATCATCAATGACTCTTTGCAATAGAGCTCTTAATAAACGATTAAATTTTCTCGCTTCGCGCGGAGATGTGGCGACCACGACCCATGGCTCTTTCCTTATTACCGACTCAATAATATCTATCAAGACGGCTTTATCCCGATCCACAATAGTATCTTTATATTGGGTTGGATAATCACGGCGCTGTAGTGGCCGGCTCAAATGGGCATCCACACTTTCTATTTTCAACTGATATCTTTCTAAGATACGCCCACGCAATTGCCCTAAAGAACTGCCTGTCCCGGTGAGCCTTCCATAGCGGCTATAAAAAGCCGGATAAGTGGTTACCCCGATGAGCCGGCTCGGTTGGGCTACTTGTGTCCTATTGACAATTTCCAATGCCGCTTTTTCATCTTCTAAATAGGTGTACACACTGCGGGGCCGCGCCGAGAACTTTGAAATAGGATAAATTTTGCTATTTTCGATAACAAAATCAAGCCCTTCCTTTAATCGGTAGGCATTGATAAATGATTTAATTCTACGAATAAGGGTTTCATCACTCACTTGCAAGGATTCAAGAAGCGAGTCCTGCCGAATAATTTTTAATGCCTCCTCAAGCCTCCCCTGGGAAATTTCAGTTGGTATTTGATCATCGTTTTTAATTAGCTCGCGGACAACACGATTTACCAATAGATCCAATGTATGATTACGTTGGTAGAATTTTTTATCCTTATCACTGACCTCTTCAACCAGGCGCACCGGATCGGAAACATCCCCAAAGATAGTTATGTCAGCCTCATCAAAAATGGCCAAATCAGGATACGACGGACGACTTCTTTTTGATTCCATGCTCAAATAGTCTGCTGGGAAATCACTATAAGCGCCATAAACGACATCAGCTCCAAGCGCTTTATATCTGGTTGTTTGCACCAGACGACCCTTTTTATAATCCCAAATAGCATAACCTTTCCTGCCCATACCGAAAACTAACAACCCTACCTTCACTCCCAAACGCCCTAATAAAGGCCCGGCCACTTGAGCACCAACTTGGGCCAGATAACGATTAAACGTGACGACATGGATTCTCTTGCCGCGTTTGGCTTCAGCATAAGTCGCCATAATAACCGCTAAGGTCTTACCCAATCCTGTTCTTAATTTTGGTAATTTTCCAGGGATAGTCAATAAATGCGCCGTCTCAATCTGTTCTGCTGTGAGATCCGTAATAGGCTGTTGTGATTGTGCATAATGTGCCTTTACGATTATTCTGAACCTCTTAAACGGTTCTTCATTGGTCTGACGTATTTCTGCTTCAGATAAAGAATCAGGTTCAAGGAATTGATTATCCAAACTCCTTGTTCTACGTAATCCCTTGGGCGAATCGACAAGATAATCTTCAATCATTGCGGTATCCAGATGAGGGTACAATTGTTCATAAGCAATTACCGCTATAGCGTTGAAATCAACTGGTCGTCTTTTTAACTGGGCTCTCTTGTCATAAATACTCTTTAAAATTTCCGACTCCAAAGATTGGCGCAAAGTAAGCTTGTGAGATGGTAGTTGTCCGATGGCATTGTAAATTTTTTGCTCTATATACAAAGGAAGATTCATATTCCGCTCATGCCGAGATATACTACCTTTGCTGAGTTTGAGAGCTTCGTTCACCTGCGGCCGACTAAGTCCCTTTTCCCGCCGACGCAACTCGATATCGAGAACTACTCTTTCCCTGCCAGCCAATGTTTGCGCCGCCTCTAGAAGCCGTCTTCTTGTTTCAGCTTCGCCTTTATATTTTCCTGACATTATCTTAGCAATTAAACCTACCGCAAAACCTGCTTGATGTTCAACTTCTCCATCACTTAAATCTTTACGTAACATCACTTCCAATATCTCACGATTGGTTGGGGCAGTTTTCTGTTCTACTAATTGTTCTCTGGATCTTAGCGACAAATTAGTTTTATAAATATTCTTAAGAATTTCGAGCTCCAGAGACTGGCGCAAAGTAAGCTCGCGCTGCGGTAATTGCTCAATAGACTGATCGATTCTTTTCTGTAAATCATTAGAAGGCTGGTGAAGACCTAACTCATAATGATGTAAATTTCTCCCGAGTTTGGTAAGCTTTTCTACTTCTTGCCTACTTAGACCTTTTTCTCGACGGTGCAATTCATTACGGGTAACTATCCTCTCTCGACCAACTAATGATTTTGCGGCTTCCAAAAGTCGTCGTCGTGTTTCGGGGCGGCCTTTTCTTCCCAACATTAGACGATGAATAGTTGCTTTAGCAAGGCCAGCCTTTTGTTCAACTTCTCTGTCATTGAGATCTTTACGCAACATTTCTTCCAATATTTCACGGTTGGTCGGGACAGCGTCATCCTCTTTTTTCGGCAGTGCCGGCAATATAATGGCCAACAAACCTGTACCAGCAAAGGCAGGAACAAAACCTGCCAGATGTAACATAACGCCGGACCAGTTCAGAATAAAAATAAACAAGCTTAATATAGCTACGCCCAATTCCAAATTAATTGCTGTGTTGTGTTTTATGTACACAGCTTTTCCATCAACTTCTTTCCGCTCAGCGATACCTTCCTCAACCGCTTCCTCAAGCAAACGTTTCAAATCGTCTTTCTGCCGCTCTAAAGGATTCCCTACCGTATATGTTAACGGACCGATGATAAATTTAAAAGCCTGTGTTGCCACGTAAAAAAGGACATCCACGGTCAAAGCTGCGTAGCCCGCGCTAAAAACAATCTGAGCCGCCTTGGTAGCTTCAGCCGTTGGTTCCATATGATTTAAATACACTTGAAGTTCACTAACTGATTTTGCCTTAAGCAGATTGTAAATGAGTTGCTTCATATTCTTCTCTGTAGGGAAAGAGTCCAAAGAGAAATCTTCTTTCTCAAGATCAAACTCGGCAATAATCGATTTCCCTGATTCTTTGGCATCAAGATAATCTATGGCACGCTCAATTTTCTCGATAAGCTCGTTATCTTCATCTGCAATTCTTGGTAATAGGCGCGACAATTTAAGCCGCGCTTGGATGATCAACTGAGCATTATTGGTATCTGCGTAAGCTCGTAACGTATTAACAGCTTCTTTGCGTAGGTCCATTGAAGCGCTTTCTAAAATAATAGATCCTATAGGTTCAATGGCATCGGAAAGACGTACCTTTCCCATAACCCTCAAGACATGATGGGTAAAATATGCATGCTCATTGGGCCAGTTGATGAGAAATTCAAGTAAAACTTCACTGCTTATAAGAATAACGACGCTGCCAAGATTCTTATCCCGATTATCACGCAGATAGTCCTTTAATATGCCATCAATTTCAGGGCTTAATAAAACACCGCGCAGAATATCAAGAATCCTTCTGTCACTATGTGAAAATTCCGGCTGCAGACTGATTAAGGAAGCAATGGCTTCCTTCCTTAGCCGTTTGGGCGTATCATTAAATACTCCCCGGCCGTATATCAATTCTTCCAGAGTACTTAAAACAACAGCCGCGGGCCTTGTTCCTAAAATTTCAACAATAATAATCCGCCTTTCTTCATATTTCTCTGGATATTCTGCTTTTAATTGTTTCAAGAAAGAATCCGGCTCTTTTAACAATTCAATAAGATGAGTTGTTGTTAAAACTGTCAGTGCTAACGTGACCTGCTGACAAAGTTCGTCTCGGAAATGTTCTCGGTCTTTAAAGTCAACTTCGGGAACAGACAAATAGGCGGTTGAGAAAATCTTGTAACGCAAAAGACCCTTTGCCTCTTTAAGTGCGTCAAAGAGTGCCCAAAATACGGCCAAGACTTTAAATCCTGTTTGATTGAGCTTTACCGTTTCTTTGTATAAATCCAAACCTAGTTTATCGACAATAGTTGAAACATCAGTTTGTTTAAGTATTTTTTGTAGCTCACGCAAGGCCCGCTGTTTATCGGCAACATTTTCAGATTCAGTAAAACTCGTATAATAATTCTTTGCAGCTTCTTCTTGTAAAAGCTTGCCGCTAGCGCCAAGTAAAACCGGCCCGGATATGGCTAAAAACACACTTGAAGTGGCTGAAGATATTCCATGGATATAGATATAAAGGAAAGCGCTCAGGAGAACTCCCAAAACAAACAATACTCCTAATAGAGCCCACCCTCTTTCATTATGATTTTCCCCTAAGAACCGTCTTCCCAATTCAGCATCGGCAATTTGACGAAGCGCGGGGCTGCTGCTTCGGCGCAAAGAAACAATTTCAGCGATTGGATACAACATTGTGACCGGTGTAATCATACCCGCTAATTCTTCGTGACGAATCTTCGCTCCCAATATCACGGGGAGCGCCTTAAGAATATTCTTCTGCGTTTCTTCAATAACTTCGTTTGCTGTCCCTTCCGGAATATTGCGCCCTTCCATGATCGCCACAAACGCCCCCATGGCCTGCTCCCGAACACGCAAAGCCACATCCAAATTCCACGCTGCCAAACGGCTTAGATGGTAAAGCGCGTGCGAACGAACTAAAGAATTATGAGACCCAAACACCGCTTCTAAAAGTATCGGCACATCCCTTTCTTTTCCTTTGCGCACACCATACTTTTTACCTAGCTGGTCGATAACACCACGGATGATTCTTGTTTCAACTATATTTAATTGGCTCCTCAATAACTCTACCTTTCGTTTTTCTTTAATTCTCTGCCGTTTTTCTTTTTGAGTAAGCTGGGCAACTTCAATGGTGCTATGATGGGCCAATTCATTTAATTCGTCTTCCGTAATGTTTTGTAAAGCCAGCGGCAATGCTTCATTTTTGATAAATTCATTCACATCAAAATTGACTATCAAATCCGTAAGAAGTGTGACCGCCCCTTCATATTCACTATTACGGGCGACAGCTTTTAAAGCCACCCTGCGGACGAAAAGATCCGGCTCAAAATTAGGTGCAGCATTTACTACGATATTTTTCATGGCTTCAATTACCCGCGGATGACGGCGTTTGGTCATATCAAAAGCTACGCTAATCAAAATTGCTGACCTTAATGGACCGGAATAGTTCATCACTTTGATAACTTCCTCAATATCCTCTTGAGCGCGCAAGGCTCGGAAGAAGGCCATGTCTTTTTCGAATAAAACCTCAAATAGCACATTGCTTTCAGGGATCGTGGTATTCTCAACCACCGATAAAAGTAATTTCAAAGCCTTGGGATGCCCCGACTCACCGATCAATTGAACAATTTGCGCACGCCGCTGTATGTCGACGCTTGAAGTCAAAACTTCCTCTTCAAGCTGCCGCCAGGTATCTTCATCTCCATCGGCTGCTTTGCGTAAAACATCCAGATAATCTCGCCCGGAAGTTATGATGAGCGGAACAACCGCAGCTAACATAGCCCCATGGCCATTGGCGATTGATTCAATAAAACCATAAATCAAAAATATAAACATAAAAGGAATAAAAGATGAAAATCCTCTGGGAAGAATGGGCGAAGGCGGTTCATCAGGGAAGCGGGAGTTTAATTCCTTTTCCGCAACTGAACGGACATCGGGATTGGATGAACGGCGCAGATCCATCAGTAAAGCAGTTTTATAGATCTTCGTTCCGGCGGGAGCTACGTTGGAAGTAGTTGTGGCGGCTAACATCTGTGGCAGCATTTCTTGTAAAATACGTCCTTTTACGTCTTCATAAATATTGTCGGCTACATCCGGCGGGGCTCGCTCGGATTCCAACAATTTCAGCAATTCTTTAACAATAAAAATTCTTACCCGATTATATTCCAGGGATTCTTGCTTTGCCGTAGCCATTAAGGAAGCAAAGGCCGATTGTCTAATTAATGGGGCATCATTAAACATCGCTTTAAAAAGTTGTAATAAAGCCTCTTCCGTCGCCATAAATGACAACTCATTGGTACCACCTTGTACCGTAACAACACGTTGATTTTCGGCATTCATTTCCGCCATCAACGTCGCTATTTTTGCTTTTTCTAAAGACCTGCGTCTTAATTCTTTAATGGCTAAATCAGCCAAATGAGAAATATTAACTATCCGCACTTCGCCTTCAATCCTTTCAGCGGTCATATTGTTAAAGGCAATCTCATATAATTCTTTATAATTAGAAAGTTCAATAAAATGATCGCGAACGGTTCCGGCCAATTGCCTGTTATTAAACTCGTTAATTCTGTGGATAAATTCCGCGTCGGTTTCGTCATAAAGAATAATTTCCTGCATTTTTTCTCTGGTCAAGTTCTCCAAGATTAAATTCTTAAGGGCATCTTCCTTCGTGCCTTCGATCACCAACTCAAATAAATATTTTTCTTCCAGATAACGTAGCGCCAGAGGTAAAACATCCGTATCAATAAATTCCCTTATGTCCGGATAATATGTCCGGCGGGAATAAATTATTTGAATCTCATTTAAATCAAAAGTGTTTCGTGCCACGGCTTTTAAGGCGACTTGTTTATCAACCGCCGGCGTATCCATACGGCTCAATATGGTTTCTAAATTTCTGACCACGCGTTGACTGCGCACCGTCGTAAAGTAAAAACTCGTATGTAGACGAATATTATTACGGTATTGTGCAAAGTCATGATTTTCCTGGGCAAGCAAACTTTCGTTAAAATTAAACACACCGATAGCCGGCCGCAAGTCTCGCCGACCATTTAACGCTTCCAAGAAAGCCATTTCGCCATTTTCATTGAATAACTCTTGTTGCAGTTCTACACTAGTCCTGCGGCGTTTGATCGAATTTAATAAAACCCCCAGCGCCCTTTTGTGCCGGGTTTGCCCGATTAAGCGAACCAACAAACGCAATTGTTCAAAATTATTTTCTTTAACCATCCGTGACTGGATTTCTTTCCAAATTGCCTGGTCACCGTCGGCTGCTGCAAAAAGAAGATCTCTATATTGCCGTTTATTGGTTAAATCTACCGCCAAAACATTGATAGCCGCCATGAAAACTCCTGAATTTCCCGGCATATTCCATAACATAAAAGCGGAAAACAATAGCAACACCAATAATTTCACTCCAGGTAATAGGCGATAAACCATTTCTCCGATCCCATTGCGGCCCTCTTTATACAGCAAACCTTCTTTAAATAAGATCTCTAAATCGCCTTCGAGCTCTTCATCTTCATAAATATCCGTGAAGCGGTTTATCCATTTACTATATTGCTGATGGATAAATCGACGATAAGATGAGATTGTTATTATGTCCTCTGCCCGTACGTGTTCTTTGAATTTACCAATACGATTCGACTGGTAGGGACTAGGATCATCGAAAGTAATAATTCCATCTGCATAAACTGCCAAAGCATACTTAATGGCATCAAGTGCTGAGGGATCTTCTTCTTCTGACTTTCTGCGCTCTAACGCTTCCATTACACCTTCTTCGTTAAATCGTGATAAAGCAAACGCGGCTGTTCTTCTCACAATAACATCAGGATCCCGTGATAAAGCAATTATCAAGATTGCGGGTGTCCTGCTATCCCCCAAAGCCCCTAAAGCTCGGGCGGCTTCAATACGTTCACTGGCCAATCGCGCATCTAACAGCTGCTCGGTTAACTGTTGCCACAAAATTTGATCAACTTGACGACCACCCACTGGATGGCGCAAAGCAATTGTATCAAGCCTCCCTAAAATATTACTTGCCAACTTAGCATCTCCTTCCCAATGCAGGGCCTCCAGAACAATTTCATAAGTTGGAGAACTCGGTATCCGCCTTGTCGGTGCGATAAGGGCCAGATAAGCCCGTCGGCGAACTTTAAGACTGGGGTCCTTAAGCGCTTCTTTAAAATAGTACAAATGATCCATGTTGAATTTATTTACTTTATGTTCGATAATTGTTACAAATTGATCAAGCAAGTTCACTAAATCATACCGAACATGCTCATTCTCTTCCCCGTCTTCGTCTAATAATCTCTCGGCTATGGGTGCAATAGCTTCTTCGACATTCTCACTGAATTGATTTAATCGGATAATCGCCTGCCGTCTAACTTCTATATTGGGAGCATATAAATTACGGACTGCTTCGTTTAAAGACGTTAATGGCAAGGCTACCGGCACCGCGGCTAAATAAGCCACAGTTTCAAACCCAGGAATATTAAGAAGATAATGCAGAGCCACTAGCGCTATGATTCCTAGCCCAATCACTAAACTTCCCAAATCGGGAATAACACTTTGTCGTTTTAAATCAAATTTACTTAAATTAAATTCCAGCCGGCCATTGACATTTTGATAGGGCAGTCCTTTGTCGATAAAACGTTTTTGCAGGACAATTTCGATAAATTGCCGGCCACGGCCCGAACGCGGATCCAGACTTACTTTCTCAAACCCTCGCTGTTTAAGTTCTCGGAAAAAGACACGGAACAATTCTTCCGAATAAGATTCGCGCAATACATTATCTCTGACACGCACTGTTGCCAAGCGAATGACAGCATCTTTCATGGCGACGGTAAATTCAATTACCTCTTCAACTGTTTGCGGTTCACGATCTGTTATGCCAGGCCGTTGTAATTTTAGGCGCCCTGCAATAACATTGAGTGAACTAGATGACAATCCTCGTTTTAAGAAATCTTCTCTCTTAAAATAATCTTCCGCTTTCACATGAGTCAATACACCGGCTAACCTGGAATCCTTCACCAATCGCTGACGCAAAAGCTCGCCTTTTTCTTCTGAGTCACTGCCGGCTAATTCAAATGATTGATAATAAGCTGCCGGTTTACTGCTGGATTTCCTTGTCTTCCCTATAATATAGAAAGCTACGAACACTAAAACAGCGAAGCCAACTTGTACTAGCAGATTATGTACATAGCCCAAACTCAATAATTTGATAACAATTCCTATTAACCCAAGGATAACCGCAACCTCAAGCAAACTTTTTCCTTCTTTACTATGATCGTGATTTTCCGGCGCTTGAATGGTTTGCAGGTTGTGCACAGCGGTTTCATAATCGCTCATGATATGGATCACATAACCGAGTGTTTCCTGAATACGGATAACCTCGACTATCGGTTTTCCTTTGGCCTTAGCCTCTCGTTTGACACGATGCGCTTTGCCTGGGCCGGCATTGTAAGCGACTAACGATAACTCTACCGACTCAAGTTCCTGAATTTGCTTTGTCAGATAGTAAAGTCCCGCTTGGACATTGATAAATGGATTCCAGACATCTTGAGAATTTAAATTGCCTTTGGCGTCCTTGGCTTTCGCATCCCAACCAGCTTTGAGCTCATCATTGATTTCACTAAACGTATTAATCTCACGACGACGGCCTTTATGAATGTAACGGCCATTCATGATCTGCATGAGGCCTTTGGCCATAGTACGGGATTTAGAATAAGCGACAAAACTGCTTTCCTGCTTAATGACAGCCCGGGCAAAGTAAGCAAAACGGACGATATCATTATTAAAATATTTTTCCTTATGCAGTGTTTCAATAGTTTCTATCGGTGTAAATAATTCAATACCCAGAATCCCGAATCGTTCTTTAGCAAAAACACCCCGTTGATACCAAATATTTTCTACGGCGCGGGTAATTTCCAAGGCATAAAGAGAAGCATAATAATCCATACGTAGTTTGCGTACCGCGTCGCGCAGTTTAATACGATCCAGATTCTGTTCGTTCTCTAAATTCAAATAAATATTATTGAGATAATCGTACCCTTCGCGGTAGGCTACGATCGCCAGGTCTAATTTCAATTCCTTCTCTTGGCCTATCTGCCGATACAAGGTTACCCAGCGGTGTTCCAATTTTTGCACATACAATAATCTTTCTCCAAAAGAAGCAATGCTCACAATCAGGCTCTTATAAGGATCTACTCTTTGTTCATAAGACCACGCGGTTGGGACGACGGGATTTATATATCTTTGTGTTACATCATTCCAAGTGATTTCAGAAATCTCAACAGAATCTCTTACCCACACAGCAAGAAACTTCTTAAAATTATCAATATTATCAAATTGGTTATGCAAAAGATCGATGATCTTTTTGGGCACACCAGAAAATACCCCTTGATGGTTCCAAATATCGGTAGCAGCTCTGTTGAAATAAGGATCATCGGGTGGATTAACAAAGAACACATTATAGATCTCTTTGTTCAATGGTTCTTTGATGTCGCTGGCTTTCTTAGAGATAATTGCCTCTTCGGCTTGTCCCCGACGCGGGAACAATAAAGCCGAAGACATGACGATCGCGGAACCTATGGTCAAAAGATTGTGCGGGAGTAATAGGGTAGGCGATGTCATAACAATAAAAGCAATGATCAAAAATTTCTTTAAAGAATGACGACGTTTTCCTTTAGGTGTCACCGAATCCTTGCGGGATTTTTGCCACATCACAAACAGAGCGATCACGCCGATGACTGTAAACCCGGTCCACACCGCCAGCGCAAAAACAATCACACCACCGATTTCCGCTAAAATAAAACCATCATTACGGCGGTCTTTATTGTCTTTTTGGTCACGGCCATAAAGGTCGTTTATTCTTTGCCGTTGTTTCTTTTCATTCGGCTGCTCTAATGGATTTTCAAGGGTGACGTGCCCTAAGAATTTTCTAAGTGCATTAAATATTTTTTGCTTGGGCGTCATTGGTGCTATCACTCGACGCTCTTCAAAAGCTTCCCTCAAGGCTTTTTGCCGATGGCGTCTTTCTTGCCATTGATTTATTAATTCTTTCCAACTCAATGGTTCTTCTTCCGTTATTCCTTCTTGCTCATCTAAGGCAGCAAAAAGATTTTTCCGTAATTCTTGATGTTTACGTTCAAATTCTAAATCTTTATCCTCTTGAGCGTTTTCTTGTTCTCTTTTATAGATGCCGCTGACAGTAACGATAACAATCAAAAGACACGGGAACATAAGAATCGACGTAACAAGGCCTGCCTTAATTTTCTGATCCCATGTCAATTTTTCCCAGGGAATAACTTTTTCTACACTATCAGGCGAAGAGTTTTCTGTTTCACTAGGTGCTGTCACAAATTGCGACAATTCAGGGCGTGCATTATTTGTATTTTCAATGATATTTTCTATGATGCCCTCTCCTTCAAGGGCATTAACCGGTGTTGATATAAGGAGAATGACGATAAGAATTAAAAGGGCCACTACGTACTTCAAGACTGCCTCCACTACCTGCCACGGAAGATAGAGGAACCTTTGTAGCAGCCCTTTAGATTTTGTTGTTTTGCCTAGAGGCAACGGATACGCTTGAGCACCATACTTTTGTAACGCTTTTGCCACCTCACCCAATTTTCTCGACGCATGTGCTTCAAACGTGGGGATAAAAACAGTTACGTTATTTTCAGTGGCATAACGGATCGCGTGAGCCAACTGAACATCATTAACGATCTTTTCGACCTTTCTTTGCGACATCTTTTCATCAATCCCTTGAAGGATGATGTAACCCTGTTTATATTCTTGGGCTTGTTCTGCACGGATATCATCGAAAGCCTCTAATATATCTCTTAACCGTGGATAAACTTTGCGTTCAATAATCTCGGTTTGCGGTATGCCTCCGGGGCCAAAGCGATACGCTTGACGATTAGGATCGATCAAGGTTAGGAACCAATCCTGGAATTCTGGCGTTTCAAAGACTGATGCATTCTGTTCGACGTTAGTGGTAAAGGGGTAAAGGGGTAAAGAGGTGTTCTTCACCAACTCAGTAATATTGCCTGTATATTGATCAATAATTGCGGAAACTGGACCTTCAGGAAGTTTGAAGCCTGCTTCCGCAAAACCGCGGATTTCCCAGCCACTTGTACTTGCCTCAAACGGTAAATAACCTTTAACTTCTTGAATTGTACCGTCGAGGTTCGTCATTATTTTTTCGATGCTCTGATCGTTTTGAATCGGCCTTAAATTCATCCTTTCCGCAAATTCAACAAGATGCTCACGGCCAACAGCGGAAACCAACATGACATTCGTGCCCGGCCCGCCGGCGCCCAAAGGCTTAACCCCGATGTTTTGCTTGCGCCCTTCCTCAAACAATTTATCAATATCTCCAAATGTCCCGAGGTTTACCTTGGTCAATTTGTCCCCAAAACTGCGGTATAATTCTCTTAACGCTTGAGAATTCTTTGAATCCTCACTAAACATCTGCTCAGCAAACCGATGAGCGTAGGCAGGAACAGGACGGCCTTTCTGGGCATCGATGGCTAAACTCAACCAACGTTGCATCGTCTTATTTCTAATGGCCATATCCTTATTCATTGTGCGGATCGCTCTCTTCATTCTGTTTTCAGACAAGGCCTTAATAAATTTCGGATTATTGCGCATCCTTCGTTGCTCGAGATTCATCATGACTGGATCATTTGCCCGGATAAGATCAGCGCGCATGCCGTTGATTAAAGAGGCTGAACGATGGATTAAACGTTTCCCGTTTTGATATTTGACGCCGGCTTGAACGAGCAGCATTTTTTCTGTACGCTCACTAATTTCTTCTTCGGTAAAAATAGGAACAACCAATGTACCGTAATATCCTGTATGCCGCGCCAGCCAAATGTTGCGGTTAGCGCCGCCGGTTAAGAAACTAATATGTTCTTGCCCACCGGTCCCGCCGCCGAAGACATCGTTTTCAAGTTTAACTGCCAAGGCAAAAATATCCGCTTCGGATAAACGCGCACCGCGCAACATGCTGGCCGCCGCAATCATGGACATAAAGAACCCGGCCGATGAACCCATACCGCCGGCCAAGGCCATAGGGGAAACCTTGCGCATTTCAATGCGAATCCCGCGAAGCTTAAATAAATTTCCGAAAATGACGCTCACGGCATCATGTGTCACGGAAAATCTTTGTTTACTATCTTTTAAATCAACCTGAGGCGCGGTTATCAGCGGTTCTTTAAAACCATGGGCGGGATCAACATATTCAAGAGTATTTACATCGCGGGCTAAACTAAAAACAAATTCAACTTCAAGCGTACTGGCTAAAGTCGGCGTAGAGGTTATATCATCGATCGGTTGATGGCCGGTAAAGAAATATCGCAAGTAAACAACCGCACGTTCCATCCAAGTTCGGACAGGTTTGAAATTATACAAGGCGTACTGCATGCGCGGCAGGTCATGCCCGCCACCGGTGGCGTCGAGCCCGCGGAAATGGCCTTTAATAATAAACTCAACGCCACGTTCTTGTGCCGAACGAATCTTCATGATAACTTGCTCGACAACAGCTTCATCTTCCCCGGGCCGCTGGATAATGTGTTCTAGCATCGCCAATTCCTGTGATGGTGTGCCTTTCATAATATCTTCTTTAAATTCCTTCATCTGTATCCGTAACTGCGGTCTAAAAAGTAATCCTTGAACTTTCTTCTTTAAGAAAAATCTGTGGAAGAAACTAAGAGGCAAGGCCAAAGGAATGAACGCCATCGCCTCATTCTGTACTCCATGCGATAATGCATAACCCAAAACGCTTCCCGTCACTGCCAATAACACGAGAGATTTTAATTCATGCTCCACAGTTGGGACAACGGCTATAGTGTCTTTTCGTCCATCAACAATTTCTAATTGTGCTAATTCTGAATTGTCTTCTCTGCGTTGTGTGTTTATCTCCCCTACTACAGAAAGCGCATGTAACCTGACTGTGTTACGGCCAAGCCCCACTCCCTTAGCAATTTCAGTGATAGTCATTCCGCCTTGTTTATCTTTCAAGTAATCTTTAAGCCGATCTTTCGCCGACTTGTTTTGATTACTATCAACTTTTCTTTTAGTCGTCATAAGTTCCTCAGCATATATCGACAAAAGTTCCTCAACAGACATGACGGGGCTATGGCTAGCTTCTCTTTTTAAAAGTGCATCAGCCAGAATATCTAAATCTTTATCGACAAAAAGTGTTTTACGCTCAGACCGGGATCTCCCGGTAACTTTCCTCTGATTTCTTTGAATAATTCTGTTTTTCAAATATTTCTCTATCATTGTAGATATAGTACAAGTACGCGCTTCCGTGACGCCTAAAACTTTTTTCCCAATCTCCTTCAAGGTCCAATCATGGAAAGTATGTAAATGGAAAACAACGCGCATGCGTCCCGGGAGCCTGCGCACAGCTTCTTTAATTTCAGTCATAGACAATTTCTCCATCAGGTTAGGTTGTTTAACATCGCCGACGATTTCGGAAAGTTCCTGATTAGAAGACGAAAGGTCCTGATCAGAATCACTAAAATATGCTGGCCCTTGTAAAGATACTCTTCCCCTGACATACATCACAATCTCATGATATCGGCGTCTAAGCCTTATTAAACTTTTCTCTAATTCCGTTGGGGTGGGCTTTCTTTCTTTTTCCTTAGTAAACATAAATTCCGCGAGCTTCGATAAAATTTCATTTTCAGAAGGTACTACTCCCGAAACACGAAGCTCTTCTTCAATTCTTTCATATTTCTTTAATATGAATGAATCCCATTTGCCCAATAGGCCATTCTTTCTTAAATAATCTACTAACCGTCTCTTAACAAAATTAAATATACTTCCCGTTGGCGACTCAAGTATCTGCTGGGCTGTAAATCCTTTATTCTGTAACTCCAAGATAATTTCCCATAAAACTAAATCCGCTTGCTGCAGCATTTCCTGTACCAGATGCTTATTTCCTTTTCCTTTCATAAAGTGTAAAGCTGCTTTATGGGCCACAGGAGAAAATTGATGGAAGACATCTTCTGTCGTGGTTTCTTTTTGGGTTACAATAATCAACGGAACTATGGCGGCTAATTGAACATAAGTATTAACATCAAAAAGTACTGCTCCCCCAATAATAAAAATAATCAGCATCGCCAAGCGCGAGAATGTGGTATTAAGCTGAAATTTCTTGCGGTGGCCCGCGTTGGTATGTTCAGTAATTTGCTGAAGCACTTGCTGTTTAGTTAGAAAACGCAAAATGTTTTCTACCCTCTCCAGCGACGGAAGCGTGCCCAACGGGAAGCCCATGAGCAAATCTTCAAAGCTTAATTGCTCAACTTTATTCGCCTGCGCTTCTTCTAATATATGGATGATTTTAATGGCAATCCTGGCATCATTTGACTCAGGCAGGCTGGCTCCAATATAAGAAGCACCACCTAATTTTCGGCCATTAATAGGATATACTGAATTCAATGTTGAGCCGTTTCTACGTCTTTCTTCCGTAATCTCGTGCATAACCGATCGGGCATGTTTCTTGACCGTTTCCCAAGAGACGTCTGCTCCCATAGAAATTTGTCGTATATTCACACCGCCCTCTTTGTCATTGAGGAACTCTTTCATTTTACTGCGAACTTTTCTCATCGACCGAGTAGGTTCACGGCGCCCAATATGTTCTTCGTGCAATAAAATACTTAAGACATCAATATTGTTCCCTTTCTCTTTGTCATTTCCTTCAACCTTTCTTGTTTTATTGAAAATATAATAGGTTCTTTCAATCGATTTTTCTCCCGCTTTGCTAAATCTCACCTTAAATGTGAAACGCCCTTCTCTGACAGCGCTGTCTACAAAATAAATCTGCCAGCCTGCTTTTCCTTTTAAAATTAACCAACGATAAAAGTAATTTGGTTTTATATTAAAAAACCAGAAACCTTGGGCCCCGGTTATTCCGCCTTCTATGTCTTTTAAGCGTGGCAATTCATCTTGATGCGCCGCCCAGTCAAAATCGACGGGTTTAGTGACCAATTCAGCCAATATGCTTTTAGCACTTCTCTGTTCATTAAATACATTTGGTGCTAGCGCGATCGCCATCGCCCAAATAGCTGAAGGAAGTTGGCTGGTTTGAACGTGCTTCAAACTTTGCAGATAATTAATCAAAATAGGGTGATACTGTGGAATCAACTTTGCAGTAATGTGCACCAAGATAAGGAACAAAATAAGATATACAAAACGAATAACAACAACCCTCATCGGATACGGTCTTGGTTTCCCTTGGTTGACAGCTGTATTCCATTTCCAACCAATTAAAAACAAAGAAACCCAGAAAGCAAGGACGATAATAAATGAAATAATAAATACTACATAAACAAACCCTGCTGTAAACACAACCGGCAGCCCGAAGAGGCTAATACCTGCGGAGGTCTTTTGCATGGTATAAATTCCGGCAAGGCTGAAAATAAATACAAAAAGAAGCACGATCGGCAAACTAAAACCTCTCTCTCGATGGCGAGCGATTCGGCGCTGAATTTCTTCCTGGCTGACAGTCTTGGTAAAATGTGTAGCTAAGATATGATCGATAAAGGCCGTCTGAACGTCCTCAGTTCCTATTGCCGTTTCCAATTGTTTAATGGAGTTCGGCGCAGCACGCAGCATTGTCTTAATAATTTGAATAAAAGTAGTTGAAGCTTGTTTTAACTCCGGATGTTTTGCCGCCAGCCACGCCGACTCGTCGTAATCCAAAGGCGCCCCTTGATTCATGATTTGGCGCAGCCGCCGCGCTTCTTGAATGAGCTGCGCTTCCTCAGGACTTAACATGCCCACCACTTCAGCAGCAAATTGATCAATATCCCGCTCGAGTTCTTCTCGATTGATACTGTGTTGCTGTAATAAGGCTCCGGGAATTATGGCCGCCAATTGGGCATGAGCGGTCATTGCAAAGAACAACACCAGCACTACTGCTACTATTATCGCCATCACGGCTAAGACGACGCTGAGTACATGCCCTTGTTCAGCTCTTTTTTCAACAACCGCTAACAGAGGTACCCGCTGCATTCTGGGATTGAAATGACGCAGGAGGGCATAATCAAATAAACCTTCATATAGTTTGTCTTGACCAATGACATTTTTAAATAATTTGACATCCGCTGAAGCCTTATCTAATCCAGAAATTAAGCCAAAGCTTAAAAGATAAAGATATTCCGAATATTTATTATTTTTAGTTTCAGCCCAAAACCGATCATCAATGCTAATTTCCGGAGAATGAGTAATTCTCTGCATCCGGCGGATAAGTTCCGTTTCTTTGGGTAAGAGCATTTGCGCCGCTGTTTGAGCAATCTCTTTAAGTTCAGCTTCAACCTTATTAAGCCTAATTCCTTCTTCCTCCAATTGTTGCAATTTTACGGCCGGAATCATGACCAACGCTAATCGGGAAATAGATCCGCCCAGGCCACTCACCGTTAAAACGTGTGTAAATAAACTTTGCCAATTAAAGAAATACATTAACCCGCTCAAAATAATCGCAACACCGGCTATGGCCAGGATCTCATTTAAAATTTTTCCTTCCCTGCCATGTGTTCGGCTCAATTTTCTATCCGCAAGAAGTTGTTTGTTAGAAACTATTCGGAAACGACCATTGATCAAATGGATTGGTCTCAGCGCTGCCCCTGTCTTACGTCTTTCTTCATTAATCTCATTGATAACCGATTGAATATGTTTCCTAAGAGTTGCTTTCGCTAGCCCAGTTAAACTTACAAGTTGAATAAAACTAAAATTACCTTCCTTATTTTGAAGGGATTCTTTGATCTTATGACGCTTACGTATCATAACTTGCATTGGAGCCGTTAATCTTAAACCGGCCTGAAGAACCACACCTTTTGAATGGTTAGAGGTTTTTAACTCGTCGGCTGAAGTTTCTTTTGTCATATAAAATTCACCCAAGAATAGTCTGACGTAGAATTTCTCTTCGTTACTCAAATGTTTCTTTTTGAACGTTGGGAATGGTCTTAATCCGTACTCCTTAAGATACTTATGAACATATTGGACCATTTGCTTGAGTGAACTTATTGTTTTGGATAATTTCTTCGCAACAGGGATTAAACTCGGCCAATACCCGTCGCCCTCAAAATACACTTCAGCTAAAGCCTTAATCACACGAATTTGTTCAAAAGTCATATTATTTTTGAAAATTCGCACTCTTTGTTTGTAGACCTCTTGCTCTTCTGTACTTAAGAAAATCTGTGATCGTAAATATGCATCATATAAATTAAGCAATTCCTCAGCATCGGCAATGACTCTGGAATGTTTTTCTTCATTTAGGATAACCTGCATTAACTTCTCAAAATCTACATTTACAAATTTAGCCGCCCGCTTTGTTTCCGTGCGGGTGTTAGGGATCCTCGTCGCTCTGCCAGCTGTTTTATTATCGGCAAATTTACCGTTTAAATACTCTGCTATTCTTGCTATATACATCCTGATATTTGATTCTGATGAACCAAAAATTTCTTTCCCAATTTCCTTCAACAACCAGCCATGGAAATAATATAAATGAAATGCTAAACGATACTGTGCCGGGAATTGGGCAACAGCTTCTTTGGCTTGTTGGAACAGTACGCGTTTGTCCAAATCCGTCAAATTGCCTCTTTCGCTAACACCACTTGTCATTGTTTCTGGATCGATGTCTGCCTGGCGCCGGCCGGTCATCTGCTCATGTCTTTGCATATAATGTTTAAGCCTGTATTGGACTTGTTCTGGTGTCGGTTG
>CAZVZR010000049.1:0-14787 GCA_964630825.1 uncultured Planctomycetales bacterium
TCTTCATCCGGTGCGTTTGCCAAAACACGCTGTCAAAGTAAAATACACCTGGTGCATGGGCGGATTGTCTTTCTTTGTTTTTCTGGTTCTAACGGTGACGGGCATACTTTTGATGTTTTATTACCGGCCGACGGTTGAATACGCCTACGGCGACATCATTGATTTGCGTGAACAGGTTCCGTTGGGTGTAATGCGCGAGATTCATCGATGGGGCGCGCATTTGATGGTCATCACTGTTTGGTTGCACATGTTCCGTGTTTTTATGACAGGTTCCTATAAACCGCCGCGGGAATTTAACTGGTGTATTGGCGTCATGTTGTTGGTCTTAACAATGATGCTCAGTTTTACCGGATACTTATTGCCGTGGGATCAGTTGGCTATTTGGGCGATTACGGTCGGCTCGAATATGGCCGGGGCAACGCCATTTTTGGGAACGTCGGGCCCGGGGTCTGCCTTGTTGGCTTTAGGCGATGTCAACTTTGTGACGTCTTCAAGCGACGCGCGCTTTGCCTTGCTGGGCGGCCGGTTTGTCGGGGAGGGAGCGTTGCTTCGTTTTTACGTCCTTCATTGCATCGGCCTGCCGTTTATTATTATGATTTTTATGATTGTGCATTTTTGGCGCGTCAGGAAAGACGGCGGAATTTCCGGGCCAACATAATATTCGACGAATAAGGAAATATGGAACATTTCAAAGAGCTCATTAATCATTACACCAATCCGCAGTCACTTTTTCCAGTCCTTTTAATTTTGACGCTTTTAATGTTTCCCCCCACGGACTTTCTGGAAAAAATTAACCGTAAATTAGGTTTGTACAAATTGTGGACCAATAAAGGCGGGATTTGCATGTTTTCGGCAATTTTCCTATTTTTTGTGTTTGGGATAACTGACGCGAATTTCCGTTTGATTGTGACCAAGCCCGACAACGTTCCCATTGTCGGTTTAATTTTTTTAGTTAACTTTCTTTTGTGGTTTAGCATGAAACAAGCTTACGTGAATGATGCCAGGATTGCGCAGGGGAAAATTTCCAACGAAGCAGAAGACAGTAAGGAGAAGGTCCTGGTTTGGCCAGATTTGGTTTATATTGAATTTATTGCGCTCATTTTGTGCGCCGTGCTTTTGACCGTTTGGTCCATCAGTTTACACGCTCCTCTAGAAGAACCGGCCAATCCTACCGTTTCGCCAAATCCGTCGAAGGCACCGTGGTACTTCTTGGGCTTGCAGGAAATGTTAGTCTATTTTGACCCGTGGCTGGCCGGCGTCGTTTTTCCTAGCTTAATTATTTTGGGCTTGATGGCGATTCCTTTTATCGATAATAACAAAAAAGGCCAGGGGTATTTTTCTTTTAAGGAACGCCGGATGGCAATTTGCATCTTCATGATTGGTTTTCTTTTGCTGTGGACATTTCTTATTACGATCGGGACGTTTTTACGCGGCCCCAACTGGAATTTCTTCGGCCCATTTGAGTACTGGGATATTCATAAACTTCAAGCTTTAACGAACGTCAATCTTTCCGAGTACATTTATTTGATTGGGCTCAAGCAGTCGCTTCCCAAAAATATTTTAATCCGGGAAATGTGGGGCTTTATCGCACTCATCATTTATTTTGGGTTTTTGCCGTTACTGTTTGCAAAAACATTTTTTAAAACCATTTACGAACGGCTCGGGCCGTTACGTTACAGTGTCTTCGCGATTTTGCTTTTATTGGTGTGCAGCCTGCCGTTAAAAATGTTCTTGCGTTGGGCTTTTAACCTTAAGTACATCGTTGCAATCCCGGAGTATTTCTTTAATATTTAATCCTCATGAGCCAAGACGAACGTCATTATAACGTTAAAAAGCTGAATGTCATCTTCGCTGTTTCCAGCGTGTTGCTTTTATTGGCCATTCTCTGGCTTTTTGTCAACGATTACTCGCGCGAATGGAAACAATACCAAAAGGATTTCCAAGTTTATGAAATGGAAAAAGCCCGGGTCAAGCTCGACAAGGAATCGAATAGTCTTACCAGTCAAGAAGATTATAAAAAGCTCGTTGAGGATTCTCAAAATAAACAAAAAGAATTGCAGGCTAAATGCACCAACGCTGCTGTTGATGAAGAACTGAAAAAACTTAAGGCCGCCGATGAGCTGGCCCAACAGCAGTACAAATTCAATAAGGCAGAGCTGGATGCCGCGAAATACCGTTTTGAAGATGCACGCGCGAACCATCCCGATCATTTTCCGCAAGCCGAGAAGGAACTTAATGAATTAATAACAAAAAATGCCAATCTCAAATTGGCTTCAGAAAAAACAGCAACTGCATATTCCGAAAAAGAAAAGGCAAAAAGCGCCTGCTTTACCGAGCTTACTGAATTGGAAAAGAAACTCAGGAAGCTTACTAAACAAAGAGATATTGTTGAGCAAAAGCTGCATAAAATTGATCCGGCGGAAATGTCGTTTACTGACCAGATTGCCCAGATGGTCCGCGACCTGCCGATTGTGGAGTTGGCCAATCCCAGTTTACGTTTAAGCGACAAGCAAATCGTTTTAAGCAATATCCGGGATAATGTGAATTTTATGACTGTTCCTAAAGTTGAGCGGTGCACCGCTTGCCATTTAGGAATCACCAACCCGGATTATGTTAACGCGCCGCAACCTTTCACGACGCACCCTAATTTGGAATTATATTTAGGGAAGGACTCACCGCATCCTTTGGAAGAAATGGGTTGTACTGTTTGCCACGGCGGCCGGGCGCGGGGAACGTCCTTTAACGGTGCCGTACACACTCCGTCTTCGGAAGAACAGCAAAAAGTGTGGGAGAAGAAATATCATTGGCAAAATTTGCACGCCTGGGAAGATCCGATGCTGCCGTCAAAGTATGTAGAAGCAGGCTGTTTTAAATGCCACAGCGGGGAAACGGCAATTAAAGGAGCCGACAAATTGAATTTGGGATTGCATTTGATTGAGAAGGCTGGTTGTTATAATTGCCATTTGATTGAAAAATATGAAGGCTGGCCCAAAGTTGGCCCTGATTTAACCATGTTAGGATCGAAAGTGTCAGAAGATTGGGCCTATAAATGGATTGAAAATCCGCAATCCTTCCGCCACAATGCCTGGATGCCGTCATTTTTTAACCAATCCAACAACAGTGACCCGGATTCAAAGAAGCGCAGCCAGCAAGAAATTCATGCCATTGTGCATTATCTATTTAAGCAAGCAGGAGAGTACAAAAAAGCTCCAGTTCCGTTTCCCGGCGACCCAAAGAAGGGGGAAGAGTTAGTTGCTTCGGTAGGTTGTTTGGCCTGCCATCAAGTGTCGCCTAAACCGACCAATGAACCGATGACCCGTGATATTTTGCGCCGGCAACAAGGGCCGAATTTGATTGGGCTGGGGACAAAAACTTCTAAAGAATGGATTTACAATTGGCTTAAGGATCCACCGAGTTACCACCCGGATACCCGCATGCCTAACTTGCGGCTGACGGATGAAGAGGCCGCGGATATTGCGGCATATTTGAGCCAGGACACGAACAAAGAATTTGCAGACAAACCGGTCCCGCCGGTTGATGAAAAAGCCCTTGATGATATTACCTTTGGTTATTTGGCTCGTATGGAAACAAACGATGCCGCTCATGAAAAATTAAAAAGCATGTCTTTGGAGGATAAGTTAGATTTTACCGGCAAAAAATTAATCGGCCAATACGGTTGTTACAGCTGCCATAACATCAAAGGTTTTGATGGAGTAAAGCCCATCGGTGCCGAATTGACCAAGGAAGGGGAAAAGTCCCCGCATCTTTTGGATTTTGGTTTTGTCCCCATCGACCATGAAGTAGATGCCTGGTTTAAACAAAAACTTCTTAATCCGCGCATTTATGACCAAGGGAAGCTTAAAGCTCCTGATGAAAAACTTCGTATGCCCAATTTTCATTTTACCGATCAAGAGGCCGATGCTATCACGACGGCACTCTTGGGTTTTGTGGGCAATGAACGCGCCAAAGAAAAAATTAAGCCCCGCACACCGGATAATTTAAAAATTGAAGAAGGCCAAAAAATAGTCCGTCAATTGAATTGCCAGGGCTGCCATTTGATTGAAGGTGATGGGGCAACTGTTCAGAAAACTGTCAACGGATGGCTGGTTAAGTACGGCAACTATTCTCAAGGCGATGCGGATAAATTTACCGAAAGCTACAGCCCGCCGAGTTTATACGGTGTGGGGAAGAAAGTCAATCCGCAATGGTTATTCGAGTTTTTGCACCAACCCACCGACAAAATTCGTCCTTGGCTCAAAGTACGGATGCCCACGTTTAAATTTAACACCGCCCATTTAAATGCTTTGGTAGAATATTTTAATGCTTTAGATAAAGCCGAATTCCCATTTCAGGAAAAAGTTGATTTAAGTTTAACCGGCGACGAACAGGCGGCTGCCGAAAAAATGTTTTCTAAGGATGTTTTTGACTGCCAAAAATGCCACGTTGTCCGTGGGCAAATGCCCAGCGGATCTCCCGAAACGTGGGCGCCTGACCTTGCCCGAGCCCGGGCAAAGTTACGTCCGCAATGGATGATCGAATGGATCAAAAATCCCAGCAAGATGAAACCGGGAACAAAAATGCCCACATTTTTTGATCCCTCAAATTACGAAAACTCCGGGCCACCCGATATTTTGGGCGGCAATGAAGATGAACAAATCCGTGTCTTGCGCAATTTTCTTATGACTTTGGCAAACCCAGAACCTGCCGCGCAAAAACCAACCACCGTTGAAGCAAAGTAATTTTCAACCACGATGCTAACGAAAATAACTTTATTAACTGCCGTTAGTTTTGCTGCAATATACCCGCTTGTTTTTTGGTTAAGCGCCCAAGACCCTTTAAAAAACAAATTCCACCATTTCCATTTAGGATTGCCCAACATCATTGCGGGCATTGCGGCCATTTATATTTTGGTGGGGAACTTTAATATTTTGTCACAGATCAGTGTTTGCCTATGGGCGATTTTGATGACATTGATTTTTCGCTTTTATTGGCAGAAGGAAGTACCAAATCCTCTTTTGATTTCTGTTCCTTGTATTATGGGTATTAACACCCTGATTATTTTGCAAAATGAATTATTAATCGCGACGATTCAAACACATATTATTGCAATAATATCAGGAATCATTTTCTGCTTAGCGCTTTATACGATGAATTTAGGGCATTGGTATTTAAATGTTCACGGGCTGCCGATCAAACACCTTAAAAACGCGGTTTATGTTTTCTGGGCCTTTCTCATTATCCGCCTTTTATGGGACATTGCTTTAATTCTATTTCAAAAAATGTTTTATCAAGGCGAACTGATACCGATTCAAATGTTTTTGTTGCGGTCAGATGGCTTTCTGTTATTTCTGGGAATTTTCTTTGGGACAGTGTTGCCGGCTTTGGCTTTATTTTTTGTGCATGAAATACTGAAAATTAAAAATACGCAAGCCGCCACCGGCATTCTATATGTGATTTTGTGTTCAATAATTATCGGCGATTTGGCATATAAATATTATTTGATAAAGTTTGGTGTCGCGTTGTGAAACAGGTTTTGGCCCGCCATTGCCCGCAGTGTAAGCAATATGGAGAAATTGAAGCCCATGCCGGTAATTTTTCCTGTCCGCATTGTGCTTGCGCGTGGGGGAAGATTTATGATGTAGCAAAAATATTTGAGTACTGCCCCATTTGCCAATGCCGGCAATTTTATCTTTCCAAAAATTTTAATCAATTTTTGGGCTGCCTGATCATGGTTGTTGCAATTGTGCTCGTCCCGTTCACATACGGATTAAGCCTACCTGTGTTTGCTCTCATTGATTGGCTATTGTACAAGCGTGTCCCCACGGTCATCGGTTGCTACAAATGTGGTTGTGAATTCCGCGGCTTTACTGCCCCATCAAAGTTAAAACCATTTATTCATCAGATTGGTTTGAAATATGATAAGTATCGATGATATCCCTCGGGCAACTTATTTGTTTTCCTTTGGAAAACGGTTAGCCCTCGGGATAAATTCCGGCAGTGATTTACGTTCGTCGTTGTACTCCTCCGTAAATCACGCCGTCATTTATTTTGTAACTTTTCAAGGGCCTGACCGTTTAATGTAGTGAGAGCGATAAGAGCTCTCTTTACATAAAGGCAGCATCCCCTGAGGATAAGCGCGCGCGAATCCTAAGTTCTGGAAGTAAGGGAAAATGGATGATTAAAACAGACGAAGAAATAATGTCAGTTTTCCAAGCAGGGGATAACCAGGCTGTAGAGGAATTATATATGCGTTACAAGAAACAATTATTTAACTTTTGTTTACGGATATTGGAAAATCGTGCCGATGCCGAGGACGTTACCGCTGAGGTATTTTTAAATTTATTCAAAAAGCAATATCAATATACCGAAGGCGCGAAGTTTTCCACCTGGCTTTATACCATTGCCAGAAACGGCTGTATCGATAGAATCCGTAAAAGGAAAGTAATTGTTTCCATGAGCAATTCTACCGACAATCCCGGTGTTCAATGGGAAATCGAAGATACAACCGTGGATATTAAATCGGAAACAATCCGAAAGGAAACGCATGTTTTGGTGCGCCGCGCCATTGCCAAGCTTGATTTAGAGCAAAAAGAAGCAATTGTTTTGCGTGAATATCAAAACTACAGTTATCAGGACATTGCTGAGGTTTTAGGCTGCTCGCTGGAAAAGGTAAAGATTTTGATTTACCGTGCCCGTGAACGGCTCAAGGGGGAGTTAGCCTCCATTATTAAGGAGGGCGAGGAAAATGAATAACGAATTAAACATTAAAGAGTTAATTTCAAAATACATTGATGGCGAAGCCGCGCCGGAAGAGATACAAATTGTTGAGCAAGCGATCAAGGGCGATGCGTCCTTGCGTAAATATTATGAAGAACTGAAGCAAGTGCAAGCAGCCCTAAAATCGTGGGACGAAGAAGACTTATCGCCCGACCTAGAACAAAAGCTCTACAATGCTCTTCCTGGCAAACCGCTTAAAGGAGAAGAGAAGATGCAATTAACCAGACGTTACTTTACCCAACTATCAACATTATTGGTTTTAGTTATGGTTCTTGTTGTTTCCATGCAGGTTTATGTAAAGCGCGGGATCCAAGGGCATTTTAAAAGTGCAACCGATGATATCGGCGAGCAGTTTTCACCGGGGAATACAAGTGTCATCCATAAAGTGGCAGAAAAAGTTGCTCAGTTGAACCCTTCAAGGGCGTTACAGGCACGAGTGCGAGATGCTTCACAGTATTTAGCCAAAGAGTCTGGACAATCACAAGGGGCTGTTCAATATGAACCGTATTATTTGAAAACGAATTATCTCGTAACACGAGATGAAAGCAATATAGCACTGCAATCCCCGCAAGCACAATCCGCACCGGCAAGTGCGGTTCGCGCTTTTGGTGGCTTCCAGGAATCAACATACGATGCAGGGTTGCTTGCTGGTTCGATGGGGGAAGAAAAGGAAATAGCGCGGTATCGGGTGGACGCTGATGGCCGGTATTGTGATTCAATCCGTTGTCAAAGAGCTCCGGGGAATACGGAAGAGTATCAACGGATTTATGAAAATGAATTCCTTGAGGTCGCAGCCAATCCGCTCTCAACACTGTCGATTGACGTGGACACGGCAGCTTATGCCAATGTCCGCCGGTATTTGATGCAGTGGAATCAAATGCCGCCGGCGGATGCCGTCCGGATAGAAGAGATGATCAATTATTTTGATTACAAATATCCGGCACCCAAAGGCGAGCATCCGTTTTCGGTCACCATTGATGCCGCGCAATGCCCGTGGAATTCCAAACATCAATTGGCCAGAATCGGTATTCAAGGGAAAACTCTTCAGTCAACGGAAGTCCCCCCGAGCAATCTTGTTTTCTTGATCGACGTTTCCGGGTCGATGAATGAACCCAATAAGTTGCCTTTATTAAAGACATCCTTTAAAAAGATGGTCAATCAATTAAGCAGCAACGAAAATGTGGCCATCGTTGTTTATGCCGGAAATGCCGGGCTGGTTTTAGATTCAACGCCTGGGTCAAATAAACACGCGATCTTAGATGCCATTGATCGCTTGGAAGCTGGCGGGTCAACAGCCGGCGGCGCTGGCATTCAGCTGGCGTATCAAATTGCCAAGGATCATTTTATTAAGGGAGGCAACAACCGTGTTATTCTCGCGACCGACGGTGATTTTAATGTCGGGGTGAGTTCAACATCAGAGATGATCCGTCTCATTGAAGAAAAAAGAAAAGATGGTATTTTTTTAACCGTCCTTGGTTTTGGGACGGGTAATTATAAAGATGGGCGTATGGAGCAGATTGCCGACAAAGGCAACGGTAATTTTTACTACATTGACACTGAAAAAGAAGGGCAAAAAGTCCTTGTCGATGAACTTGGTAGTACGATTTTTACCATTGCCAAAGACGTTAAAATCCAGATTGAGTTTAATCCCGCTCAAGTCAAAGCTTACCGCCTTATTGGTTATGAAAACCGTGTTCTGGCGAAAGAGGATTTTAACGATGACACCAAAGACGCCGGTGAATTGGGCGCAGGGCATACAGTTACTGCGTTGTATGAACTTGTGCCTACTGACTCAAAAGAAGAATTCCGCAAAACCGATCCATTGGTTTATCAAAAAGGGCAGGAGGTCAAGAGTAAAGACCTGATGACCGTCAAGCTTCGGTATAAAAAACCCGATGAGGATGTCAGTAAATTAATTCAAACGTCTGTTACCAGCGATGAAATTACTGCCGAACCTAAAGGTGACTTTCAGTTCGCCGCTGCCGTTGCTGAATTCGGCTTAATCCTGCGCAATTCCCAATTTAAGGGCAGCTCTTCTTATGAGCAAATTTTACAGCATGCTCAAGAAGCAACAGGGGAAGATAAGTACGGTTACCGTGCAGAATTTGTTGACTTAGTTAAAAAGGCGCAGTCATTAGATAGCCGCGCACCAACTCCCATACCGTTAGAAGAGGACAGTTCAAGTCCTGCAGAACCACAAAAAGGAGAATCGGTAATCTTTTTTAAAGGGCTCTAGAGCTGTTTACTGTCTCATAGAAAAGGCAATGGATCGAAAGATTCATTGCCTTTTTTCTGTTTGGAGGGTAGTTGCAATTTTTAGGGTGTGAGCGATAAATTTTTGACTCCTTTCTTGACAAAAATTTGTAGCCATAGTAACGTACTGATATCATTATTACTTAAATTTATGCGAAGATTCCTCTATATTTATATTTGTGCTGTCATTTCTTTTTGTCTTGCCTTGCCGGCTGTTTCTTTTGCCGCCACCATTACCGGCGTCGCTACCTACCAAGGCGAACAACCCAAACTCAAAGTAATTAAGATGGATGCGGATCCGATATGCTCATCAAAACATAAGGACCCGGTTGTACCCCAAACAATTGTTTTGGGCCCCAAAATGGAAATGAAAAATGTTTTTGTTTATATTTCGCAGGGGGCACCTAAAGGTGCTCCGGCGCACACTGAACCCGTGGTGCTAAGCCAATCCGGATGTATGTATAATCCACCCGTCGCGGGTGTCCAGGTCGGCCAACCGCTTAAATTTCTGAATCCTGATGGAACTTTGCACAATGTCCATGCCCTCAGCAAGGTAAATCCCGAATTTAATTTGGCCATGCCTAAGTTTCGGACAGAAGCTGAAAAAATTTTTGATAAACCTGAGTTTATGTTTGAGGTTAAATGTGATGTCCATCCCTGGATGACGGCGCATGTCGCCGTAATGGATAATCCTTTCTTTTCTCTGACCGGGGCAGATGGGCGTTACGAAATCAAAGATTTACCTCCGGGTGATTACACGCTTGATGCTTGGCAACAACGTTTACCGATTCAACACGTTCCGGTTAAAATTAAATCGGCCGATGAGAAAGTAGAAGTAAACTTTACTTTTTCAAGGCCAGATAAAAAGTAAAGAGGTAAAATGAGTCACAGTCATGACAATCATTCAGATGCTCATGCCCACCCAGAACTTCCGTTCTGGCAAAAATATATTTTTTCAACGGATCACAAAGTAATCGGTATTCAATACGGTTTGACGGCGCTTTGCTTTTTATTCTTTGGTTTTTGCTTGATGATGTTGATGCGCTGGCAACTGGCCTATTCGGAGCAACCAATTCCATTTATTGGAAAATTGTTGGGTGAAGCCCGAGCCCCCGGAGGAATTATGCTTCCGGAATTCTACAACCAACTCGGGGCCATGCACGGAACCATTATGGTATTTTTGGGTGTTGTGCCTTTGGCGGTAGGAGCTTTCGGAAATTTTGTGGTGCCGTTGCAAATTGGCGCTCCTGACATGGCTTTTCCTAAACTTCATATGGCAAGCTATTGGACTTTCTTTGTCGGTGGGATTGTTATGCTGGCTAGCTTTTTTCTTCCCGGCGGGGCAGCACAATCTGGGTGGACGTCGTATCCGCCTTTAGCCGATATTGCTACAGTTGGGCAAACCTGTTGGATTATTGGTATGGCATTTTTGATCCAATCTTCGTTGCTCGGGAGCGTTAACATTATTGTTACTATTTTTAACTTGCGTGCTCCAGGTTTGACTTGGATGCGATTACCTTTTTTTGTTTGGGCACAGTTAGTTACCTCATACTTATTGTTGTTGGCGTTCCCGCCGCTTATGGGTGCAGCAGTGATGCAGTTAATGGACAGAGTTGCGCACACCAGTTTTTTTATGCCAAGCGGCCTTCTTATCAGCGGCCAGCCGGCTCCTGTAAGCGGAGGCGGGAGTGTTTTGTTGTGGCAACATCTCTTTTGGTTTTTAGCCCACCCGGAAGTTTATGTTTTGATTCTTCCAGCGATGGGAATTGTTTCGGAGGTTATCGCGAATAATACCCGCAAACCACTTTTTGGATATAAATCTTTAGTCGGCGCCGCAATTTTCTTGGGATTTATGTCGTTTATTGTTTGGGCCCACCATATGTTTTTGACTGGCATGGGGACAGCCATTAGTGCTTTCTTCCAAGCCACCACCATGATTATTTCCGTGCCTTCGATCATTGTTTTAACCTGCTTGTTTATTTCATTATGGGGCGGGTCAATCCGTTTTAACACTCCCATGCTTTTTGCTTTAGCCTTTTTACCGATGTTTGGGATAGGGGGGTTAACAGGGTTACCCTTAGGATTATCTTCGTCGGACATTTATTTACATGACACGTATTATGTTATTGGCCACTTTCATTATGTAGTTGCCCCGGGGACTATTTTCGGGCTATTTGCGGGAATTTATTATTGGTACCCCAAAGCAACTGGACGTAAACTGAATGAATTTTTAGGTCAATTGCATTTTTGGCCTTCGCTGATTTGTATGAACTTGATTTTTATGCCGATGTTGTTTGAAGGGATTGCCGGTGTTAATCGGCGTTTATATGACGGTGGGTTGCAATATACGCATATGGCGCAAGTCAGCCATTTAAATGAACTTATATCATGGGCTGCCTGGATATTGGCAATGGCGCAAGTACCTTTTATTTTGAATTTTATTTTTAGTATGTTTATGGGTAAAAAAGAAGAGTCAGATAATCCTTGGCAATCAACTACGCTTGAGTGGCAAACACCGACGCCTCCTCCGCATGGGAATTTTATAAAAGAATTACATGTTTATCGCGGGCCGTATGAATACAGTGTTCCTGGAGCATTGACGGATTTTTCCCCTCAGTGTGAACCCGAAACTGAAGAAGAGAAGAGTGAAAAAATTTTAACAGCCCCGGTGCCCCACTAATGCAAATACCTTACACCGTTGAAGCACGCCCTGACACTGGTTTATATAATGCCAAACTAGGGATTTGGTTATTTTTAGCCTCGGAAGTCATGCTTTTTGGATCGCTATTTTCTGCCTATATCATGATGCGCATTGGCGCGGCCTATTGGCCCAAAGGATCAGATGTCCTCAATGTTCCTCTAGGAGCATTAAATTCTGCAATCCTGATAATTTCCAGTATTACTATGGTTCTATCCTGGGCAGCCGCGAAAGAAAAAAATATTGGCAAATCCAGGAAGATGTTGGCGATTACCATTCTTTGCGCAATTGTTTTCATGGCAATAAAATCTTATGAGTACTCGGTCAAATTTTCGCATCATTTACTCCCCAGCACCAACACCTATATGGCAATTTATTTTACAATGACTGGTTTGCACGGATTGCATATTTTAGGGGGAGTGTTAGTTTTATCTTATTTTTGGGGCCCGGGATCTAAAATGTGGGCAACGGAGCCAGAGAGGTATACAAACCGTCTGGAAGTAGTTGGTTTGTACTGGCATTTCGTTGATTTGGTTTGGATATTCTTATTCCCAGTGCTTTATTTGTTGTAAAAGGGTAAAGATGACTGAACAAGCACACAACATGAATAAAGAAATACAAAGTTACTTTGTTATCGGCAGCGCTTTGCTTGTCATGATGATAGTTACCGTTTTGCTTAGCTATACCCATTTGGGCACCACGACAAGAATCATGGTTGCTTTGCTTATTGCCATTGTGCAAGGGTCACTTGCTGCTTATTTCTTGATGCATCTTAATTCTGAAAAGCGGGCTATCTATCTTGTGCTTGTTTTAACGGTTTCCTTTTTCGCGGGAATGATGTCGCTAATTATTACCGGGAAGGTCAGTGTCCCTGAAGGCACGGTCAATTTAGAAAAACAAAATGCTGTGATAAAGCATATCGGGCACCATGGTGTTGAAGAATCGCCTGAAACTAAGGGAGCAGAACATCCATGACGCTGCGTGGCGTACATTTAATATTTGTTACAGCCGCTGTTTTATTGACCAGCATCTTTGGGGTGTGGTCATATCAGCAATTCAGAGAAAATAAACTGCTGGGTTATCTGGCGACAGCGATTGTCTCTTGGTTACTAGCAATTGGTTTAATTTTTTATGGAAAAAATTTTGCCCAAAAAAATAAATAAATGAAAAGTAAGATTTTATTAACGTTATTCACCTTTTTGATTTTATCAGCACCGTCATGGGCTTGTAGCATGTGCTTTTATGGTGATCCCAAGAATCAGTCTAACCAGGCACTAAAAATGGGAGTGCTACTACTTTTGGGTGTGCTTATTGTTGTCCTGTGTTTTTTTATGCAATTTTTTATCGCTATGGTCAAGCGTTCGCAGAAATTGGAGAATACTTGTGAATGAGGGCATTGTAACAACTTCACTTTGGCAGAAATTCACCCAGGCTTTTAGCATTGAAACATTCAAGCTTTTAAAGTTTCAGTTGCCCCCGGCGGCTTCAAGCCACGCCTACGAAATTGACCGCATTATTTACTTTATGCATATTCTTATGGCAATTTTATTTGTCGGTTGGGGCATTTTCTTTATTTTAGCGCTAATTAAATTTCGTAAAAAGAAAAATCCAAAAGCAAATTATTATGGAGTTCAATCGCATACTTCCAGTTATATTGAAGTGGCAGTTGTAATCATTGAAGCCCTTTTGTTGTTAGGTTTTTCAATCCCTTTTTGGGCAAAACAGGTCAATGCCTTTCCGCAACGAAATGATTATGTGGAAGTTAGGGTTACCGCGGAACAATTTGCCTGGAATTTTCATTATCCCGGCAAGGATGGAATTTTTGGAAAGTCGTCGATAAAATATTATGACAAGCAATCCAACCCATTAGGCCTTGACCCCAATGACCCCAACGGGAAAGATGATATAACGACTATTAATCAACTCCATTTGCCGATTGGCCGACCAGCGGTTCTTCACTTAACGTCTCGCGATGTTATTCATAGTTTTGGTGTTCCCTTGATGAGGGCAAAGCAAGATGCTATCCCCGGCTTAAGCATTCCAACCTGGTTTACGCCCACCAAATCTGGGACTTTTGAAATCGTCTGTTCACAGCTCTGCGGATTGGGGCATTACCGCATGAAAGGTTTTATTACCGTTCACCAGGAAGAAGACTATCAAAATTGGTTGGCACAAAATGCTCCCGCGACAGGTGGAGGTGAAGGTGGCGGCGGTGGTGGCTTCGACGATTTCTGGAATTAAAGCTTCAAGAGTAGTTTTCATTAAAACCATCCCATGAATTCCCCAAAAGTACTGAGGTATTTTACAAAAATTGTTTGTTTCTCTACATTATTTTTAGTTTTTGTAGGAAGCATGGTTACAAGCACTGGTTCTGGTTTGGCCGTCCCCGATTGGCCATTATCCTATGGGACACTTTTCCCTCCAATGATCGGCGGTGTATTTTTTGAACACGGGCATCGCATGGTTGCCGGCTTGGTAGGTTTAATGACGCTTGTCTTGGCAGTGTGTTTGGCTAAGTACGAGCCACGTAAATGGGTTCGCATGACTGGTTTTTGTGCTTTGGGAGCGGTTGTTTTACAGGGTGTTTTAGGAGGGATAACGGTATTACTTTATTTACCGCCGTCTGTATCCGTATTGCACGGTGTTTTGGCGCAAACTTTTCTTCTTTTGACGGTTATGCTGGCTTATAGCCAGTCAAATGAACGGCACAAAAAGAAATCTTTAGAAAAAACGGCAGCGCCTAAATTTTTAGGCGTCTTAATATTATTAATTGCCACCATTTATTTTCAACTCATTATTGGCGCAATTATGCGGCATACCGGGTCGGGATTAGCCATTCCTGATTTTCCCAAAATGGGAGGGATGTGGGTGCCTCGCTTTAATGAAACAATGTTGCAGAATATAAACAGCTGGCGCCTTGAAAATGATTTAGACCCTGTTAATTTATTGCAGGTTCTTATCCATTTTGTGCACCGACTTGTTGCTTTAATTATTTTACTTCAGGTTTGCTTTTTGATGCGTATCGGTCTACAATACTATACAAAGAATCGAGACGTTTT